>NZ_JACDDD010000053.1 GCF_013817205.1 Polaromonas sp. | reverse complement strand
GAACCCAGCACCGTCAACTTTGGTGGAAAAGTCCATGGCGGCACCGTCATGAAATGGATCGACGAGGCCGGTTATGCCTGTGCCACGCGCTGGGCCAAACGTTACTGCGTCACGGTGTCGGTGGGTGGCATCCGCTTCCAGCGCCCCATCAAGATCGGCGACCTGGTGGAAGTCGAAGCGCGTCTGGCCTACACCGGCAGGACCAGCATGAACATTTCGGTCGAGGTGCGCGCCGGCGACATGAAAACCGGCCAGATGGAAGTCATCACCGAATGCCTGGTGGTGTTTGTCGCAGTGGACGAGGACGGGCAGGCCATTGCGGCGCCAGCCTGGCTGCCCGAAACGCCGGGCGACGTTGCGCTCGCGCAGCGTGTCAAGTCCCACCTTGACGCCGCACGCGCCATGCATCTCTGACTGCCCCGGGGCGGCGCTCACAGCGCCGCTGCGCCGGCGAAATACGCTGCCAGCAAATCCAGCGCGTGGCGCACCTTGGCCGGCTGCTCGCCACGGCGCGGCGTGACCGCGTACACCGGCAGGTCGTCAAGTCGCCAGCCCGGCAGCACGGGCAACAAACGGCCATCGGCCAGCGCGCGTCTGTCGTCCTCGCTGACAGCAATGCTGATGCCCCAACCCGCCACACATAACGCGTGCAGGGCGGTGACTTGGGTGGCTTGGACCCGCCCCTCCATGCGCAGGGCGTATCGTTCACCCCCCGGGCCTTGCAGCTCCAGCGCTTCGCCGCCCGCGCCCGGTTTGCCGCCCAGCCAGTCGTGGGCCAGCAGGTCACCGGGCTGCGCCGGCCAGCCGCGTGCGGCCAGGTAGGCTGGAGAAGCGCACAACTGGCGTCCCATGCTGCCGAGCTTGCGCGCCACCAGGGTCGAATCCGGTAGCGCGCCGACGCGCAGCGCCATATCCACCCGCGCTGCAATCAGGTCGATCACCGCGTCATCGAGCAGCAGACGCAGCGACAGCTTGGGATGTGTACGCAAAGGCGCCAGCGCCTGGGCCAGCAGGCCACCGAACCCGATAGGCGCGGCCAGCCGCAATTCGCCTTCAGGCTCATCACGCAGCCGGGCCAATGCCTGCTCGGCTGAACGCGCGGCCGCCACCATGGCAGCGCAACCGGCGTGGTAACGCTCGCCGGCTTCAGTCAGGCTCAGTCGCCGGGTGGATCGATGCAGCAAGGCCAGGCCCAGCGATTGTTCCAGCTGCCGGAGGTGCTGGCTGACGGCGGAGGGTGTCATCGCGAGTTGGCGCGCTGCCGCCGTCATGGAGCCTGTGGCAACCACCTCCGCAAAAATCGCCATGCGCCTGAGTTGGTCCATATTCGCCTTATTAATTAGTCCGACTTCACATTGTTAGCGAATTAGGCCATCTATTCAGCTGGTTGTGAAGCAATCAGACTAGCGGCTTATCTATTCACCAGGAGTTATCCGCATGAACATCGCATTGATTGGCGCCACCGGTTTTGTCGGCTCGGCCATTCTTCCCGAGTTGCTGTCCCGTGGCCACCGCATCACCGCGCTGGCGCGCACGCCGTCCAAAATCAAACCACACGCTGCCTTGACCGTGGTCCAGGCCGACGTGCTGGACCCGGCGCAGGTCGCCAGCGCCGTGGCCGGCCATGATGCCGTGATCAGCGCCTACAACCCGGGCTGGAGCGAGCCCGACATCCACGATCTGCATTTGCGGGCCAGCGACGCCATCGTCGAGGGCGTGAAGACGGCAGGGGTCAAACGCCTGCTGGCCGTCGGCGGCGCCGGCAGCCTGTATGTGGCGCCCGGCTTGCAACTGGTGGACACCCCGCAATTTCCTCCCGCCTACAAGCAGGGCGCGCTGGCTGCGCGTGAGGCGCTGAACCGCCTGCAGCGCGAGACAAGGCTGGACTGGAGTTTTGTGTCACCGCCCATCGCGCTGGCGCCGGGCGCACGGACTGGCGAGTACCGCACTGGCACCAACGAGCTGCTGACCGGTCAGGGCGACCAACCCGCTGGCATCAGCGTGGCGGACCTGGCAGTAGCCATCGTCGATGAGATCGAGCACCCGCAGCATGTGCAGAAGCGCTTCACCGTCGCGCATTGAGTATCAAATCGGGCTGTAGCCCTCGTCAATAAAGCCCAGGTAGCTATCAAATAGATAGCGTTTGGGTTGAGCCTGCGTTGCGTTGCGTTGCGGTACGGTACGGTCCGGCAGCATGGGTTCATCTGCCGGTCCAGGGGAGGGCGACAGGATTTCCCCTGTCCACCTGGCTCCCCGACTCCCGGCCCCTGCAAGAACGCAATGAGGGGACGACTGCCGCTCCTCCGCGGGGACGCCTGTTAAGCGCTTGCCTAAACCGGCAATCCCCGGAATTTGAACGCCGCCTGGCGAATCACTTCGGCGAGCAGGTTTTCCCTGCCCTGCAACTCCCGCAGCCAGCGCGCGTCGTTGTTGGACAGCTCGACACTGCTGCGCAGCAGGTGAATGCCACTGCTCGCGCCCAGCGGGCCGGCGTGTGTTTCGAGTTTGTCCATGGTCATCAGGATGTGGTCGCGCAGTGCCATGTGTTCGCCGGTGGCCGGGTCCACGTAGACCGCCTCGAGTCCGAAGCGGCAGGCCTGGAAGCGGTTGTAGGTGTAGACCAGGTAGTCGTCCTCGGTCGGCGTGAAGGGCTGGTCGTTCATGAACCATGAGGCCAGTGCTTGCACATAACCCGACAGTGCGGCGGCGCGGCCCACGGTCAGAGGCGTGTCGAAAACGCGGATCTCGATGGTGCCGAACTCCGGCTTGGGCCGGATGTCCCAGTAAAAATCCTTCATGCTGCGGACCACTCCGGTGCGCGTCATTTTCTCGAAGTACACGGTGAAGTCGTCCCAGGTCAGCGCCAGCGGCGCGCGGCCCGACAGAGGAAAGGCGAACACCGAGTTCAGGCGTGCCGAATCGAAGGCCGTGTCCTGGGCCTGCACATACGGGCTTGAAGCCGACAACGCGATGAAGTGCGGGATGTAGCGCGACATGCGGTGCAAGGTCAGCAGCGCGGTGTCCGCATCGGGGCAGCCCACATGCACGTGCTGGCCGAAAATCGTGAACTGCTTGGACAGGTAACCGTACAGTTCGGACAACTCGCGAAAACGCGGCTTGTCGTAGATGCGGCGTTCATGCCACTGCTGGAAGGGGTGGGTGCCGCCGCCAACTACGGCAATGTTGAGCTTGTCGGCACTCTTGACGAGGGCGTCGCGAATCTGCGTCAACTGCCCCAGCACCTCTGCCGACGACTGGCACACCCCGGTGGACACCTCGATCATGCTGGAGGTCATTTCTGGGACGACGCTGCCCGGCAGGGGTATTTTCTCCATGAGCCGCAACATGTCCTCGGCATACGGCGCGAGGTCGTAATCGTGGGTGTTGACAAGTTGCAGTTCGAGTTCGACGCCCAGCGACAGCGCGTCCGATTTCTGGAATGGCTCCAGTCCTCCGGGAGCCAGCGGTGTGGCGGTGTGCTTACTCACGGGGTTCTCCTGAAGACGGGATGTTGAACGGCCTTCGCGCCCAGGGCCGCGAGTTTTCGCCCGCCCGATAGATCGCGAAGGTGGCCAGGATCGCACCCAGTACTTCCATCAGCAGAATGGCCGGCAGCGCGATGCTGGCAATACGCGGCCCCAGCGATGCGGACGCGGCGACAAACTGCGATACCAGCAGCAATGCAACAGACGACATGGGCGACATCGCGCAGCCGACCCACAGGGCCTGGCGCCAGCTCGCGCCGCTGCCCACGTTGCCCAGCGCCACACCCATGATCTTGGCCAATGCGCGCGCTGCCACCAGTGCCAGAACCAATCCTGCGACGGGACCGCTCCAGTCGGCCTGCGCAGCCACCACGGACACCAGAACGAACATCAGCATGGTCAGCATCGACGACGCCGTGCCCATCTGGCGCGGCCAGGACCAGGGGCGAGGGTTCAGCTGTTTGAGAAGCATGCCGCCCAGCAGGGCGGCCAGGGGCGCAGAGCCTCCGAAGTGTGCGGCCAGCGCCGCACCGGCTGCGATCAGGGCCAACAACAAAATGGCGGTGTTCTCGCTGGTCGGGCTCATGACGCGCAGTGCAGAGCGCAGCGCCAGCGCCAGGCCTGCGCCCACCGCGACCGACAGGCCGAGCACCACAGCGACCGGGTAAAAGGTGTCGGTCAGGCTTTGTTCGCCGCGCCCCATCATGCCCGCGTGTGCGCTGCAAAGTGTCAGGGCATACAGCGTGCTCAGTGTCGACAGCACCATGGCACGTTCTGTGACCGGCCCGGATGCGCGGGTGTCCATGATCACGCGCGACAGCACGGCCGGCGAAGCGGCCATGGCCAGCAAGCCCAGCGGCTCGGCCACAATCTCGCGCACGCCGAAAAAAGTCAGTGCCCAATACACGCCGAAGAAGGTCAGCGCCGACTCGGCCAGGCTTTGCACCAGCACCATGGGGTTGTGCCGGAACCAGCGCAGCGGAATCCGCCCGCCCGCCTCAAAAAGCACCACAGCGACGCCGAGTTCGAGAAGGAAAAGCCCCGTGCCCTGCAGCGGCCAGACCGCGCCGCTGAAACCGGCCAGTCCGGCAAAGCCGCCCACCACGGAGTAACCGACAACCTTGGGAATCCTGGCGAAACGTTGCACCAGATGTCCAGTTAGCGCGGCCACGGCCAGCAGGATGGACCATTGGACAGTGGGAAGGCCGGCAGAGGGTTTGATCCATTCGGCCCAAATGGCCATGATTTCATTCATGGGTGGGATCTCCCTTGATTGGTGCGAGGACAGATGCTGAAGGGCAGCAGGGCTGGGGCCTATCTCGATGGGACAGGCCGCCTATGCGGCCAGAGGGGTTGCACAACCGCTACGAAGACGGTTGGCGGCAAAGGCGTAGGCAAATTTACAACGCTTTGCGCAAAAAAGTTGTAGGACAAGCGCGCCGATACGGGGCGAGGGGCTTGACGGGCAGGGCGGGGTCAGTCGGGCACAAAAAAACTCGAAGGCCTGCTGCGCCAGCGTGCCCAGATGGCTGACCGGATGCGCGCGCGATCCACCCCGCTGACATTGTGTGCCTGCAGTGCCAGCCGGAAGGCCAGGTAAAAACTGATGCTCAGGTTGAGGGCGCCTATCAGTGGAATGGCGGCGACACACCACCACAGTGCCGGCAGGCGAAGGGCTTCCCAGCCGAGCGCTGCTGCTGCGGCGGCGAGCTGTCCCGCCGAGAGCGTGACATGGCGGACCTCAAGCTCCAGCCCGAAAAAACCGGTCATCGGCGGAATCAGCCCGAGCATGAAGCCCAGGGCAATATTGGAGGTGAAGCCCGAGATGTTGTCGTGCATGAAGGAGCCCCAGCGCCGGGCACGAGCCACGCCAAGCATGCGCGTGATGCGCGGGTTGTAGCGCATCGCTGAGGCCAGCCGGTACAGCACAAACCAGTTCTCGACCCAGCCGCCGATGATGCTTGCCGTGAACAGCACGGCGCCGGTGAAGGCCGCCCACAACAGGGTCGGTCCGAGCAGGCTGAGGGTGTGCAAGACGTGCGCCGCTTCCTTGGCGTCAATCATGGGTCGGCCCAGGCCGAACTGGATGCCCACACTGATGAGCAGCACCACCGGCACCACTACCAGCACGTTGCCGAGAACGGCGGCGACCTGCGAGCGCACCAGGTGCGTCACTTCGTCGACAAATTCGCCAACGGCTTCCGTCGAACGCAGGTCCTTGAGCTTGGCGGCCAAGGCCGGTGCCGTCATGGCCGGCTGCTTGGTCGCCAGGGTGAAATGCATGAGCTGGATCAGCACAAAGCTGGCGGCATAGACCAGACTGGCCACAAAGCCACTCCAGAAGGCCGACAGCGCCAGCGCCACCACCATGAACTTCAGCAGCACAGTGCCGGCCGTCAGCGCGCCGCCGCCTGCCGCCTTGCCCAGCATTTGCACATAGGCTGCGCGGTCGCGCGTGATGTAGTGTTCGCCGGTTTCGGCGCCGCGCTCGGCCACCTTGGCGGCCAACAGCGTCGAGTTAACTGCAATCAGCGCGCGTATGCTGCGTCTTTCTTCGGCCAGCAGCACCAGGCGTGCCAGCAGCTGCATCGCGCTGCCGGCGGGCTGGTCAGACAGCAGGCAGTCCAGCAATTCACGGATGCGCAAGATACGCTCTCGCAACTGGCGCAGTCTGAACACCAGGCCGACCGAGATGCCGTGTTCGTCGAGATGCGCATAAATCGACGAGGCTGCGCTGCGGCACGCCTCCAGCCGGCTTTTCAACTGGTCCAGCGCCAGGTGCAGTGCGCCGCTGTCCCGTCCGTGGGTCATCAGCGCGCTGTGCAAGGCCTCCAGGTCGGATGCCAGGCCGTGGAAAGGTCGGGCCAGCAAGGTCTGCGCGCTCATGCGCAAGCGCAGCTCCGGGGAAAAGCCGGTGGCCGCCACCTGACTGGTGCAATAGGTCAGGGCTTCCAGCAGGACTGCCTGCCAGTCCTGCAGCAGCGTGGTGCCGGTGGGCTGCGGTTCGAGGTCAGCGGCCGCACCGTCACCGCCGGGTGCCTCCGTGTTCAGTAACAGGCCCAGACGGGCCAGACTGTCCTCATCAACCAGTTTCAGCCAGCGGGCATCAAACGGCGAGGGAAACAGCAGCATGAACAATTCGGTGGCGTGGGTGGTTTCGGGTGTCCCCGGCAGAAGCTTGTAGCGCAGCCTTTCGCCCAGCTCGCTCAGAAATGCCGCGCGCGGCGCAAATCCGAAATCGGCAAACAGCGGGGTGGCATCCACGGTAGCCACCAGCGTGCGCCACCACTGGTGCAAGCGGGCCTGAAAGCCAGGCCGCGCCTGTGCGGCATCGAGAAAAAGCCGCAGGCGCGCCACTGCGGCCTGGGGGTTGTTGTCCTTGCCCCTGATCCAGTCCAGCAGCGCAATCAGCCACAGGTGACGGTGAGCCACCGGGGCCTCCGGCTCCAGCAGATCCAGCAATTCGGTCAGCGTGTGCATGCGCTGCGGTGTCAGTGCAGGATCCGGCCGGCACCGGCAGCGCCGGCGCCTTCACCCGCGTCCAGCACGAACATCGGGATGACGGCTTCAAAACGCTCGCCATCTTCCGCCACAAAAAAGTAGCTGCCATGCATGGTGCCGCTGGGTGTGCGCAGGCGTGATCCGCTGCTGTACTGGAAGGATTCGCCGGGCCTGAGCAGGGGCTGGTGGCCAACGACGCCCAGGCCCTTGACTTCCTCGGAGTGGCCCCGCGCGTCGCTGATGACCCAGTGACGCGAGATCAGCTGCGCCGTGACCTCGCCGGTGTTGGTGATGGTGACGGTGTAGGCAAAGCCGTACACCTCGTCTTCAGGTGCCGACTGCTCGGGCAGATAGTGCGGCACGACGTCGCAGGAACATTGATATTTCGGCATGGCTTCAAAAAGAATGGTGCTCATGTTACCCGGCCCGCTTGCGGCCTGCCTGTGCAAGCGTGCTGCTTGCTGCGACAATCCAGGCATGAGCCAAATGAAGTCGCCGGTCTACCGGATTGCCCCCTCGCTTTTGTCTGCCGATTTTGCACGGCTGGGTGACGAACTCCAGACCGTGATTGCCGCGGGCGCGGACTGGATCCACTTCGATGTGATGGACAACCACTATGTCCCCAACCTGACCTTCGGGCCGATGATTTGCAGCGCCCTGAAGCCGCATGCCAAAAGGGCTGATGGCACGGCCGTACCCATCGATGTACACCTGATGGTGCAGCCGGTTGATGCGCTGGCCGCAGCGTTTGCCGACGCGGGGGCGGACCTGATCAGTTTTCATCCTGACGCGTCTGCCCATGTGCATCGCAGTGTGCAGGCGATCAAGTCCAAGGGCTGCAAGGCCGGGCTGGTGTTTAACCCGGCGGCGCCGCTGGACGTGCTGGACTGGGTGATCGAGGACCTCGACCTGATCCTGATCATGAGCGTCAATCCCGGCTTCGGCGGCCAGAGCTTCATCGACTCGGCGCTGCGCAAGATCGAGCTGGTCCGCAAAAGGATTGATGCTTCGGGCAAGGACATCCGCCTAGAAGTCGATGGCGGCATCAAGCTCGACAACATCGCGCGCGTGGCCGCTGCCGGGGCCGACACCTTCGTGGCGGGCAGCGCCATTTTTGGCAAACCGGATTATCGTGCTGTGATAGCCGGCATGCGGGCGGCGCTGGCGAAATAGGTCGGCGGCGCGGCGGCGACCGCTTGCGTTTGTAAAGGAAGGTGGCGCATGGAGGCGACGGCAGGCGGGACGGGCACGACAGCGCCGGAGCAGGCCGGCGCCGCCATGCGCCCGCGCGTTCTGGTGATCGAGGACAGCGAGGATATCCGCTACCTGCTGGACGCCTTGCTGCGGGATCGGTATGAGGTGATGCTGGCCGACTCGGGCAATGCCGGGCTGGCGCTGGCAGTGGCTGCGCAGCGCCCCGACATCATCTTGCTGGATGTGATGATGCCGGACATGGATGGATACGAGGTGCTCCGGCGGCTGGGTCGCGACATTCGCACCGCCGACATCCCGGTAATTTTCCTGACAGCCCTGGGCAGTGTCGAGGAAGAGCACCGCGGCCTGGACTTGGGCGCCACCGACTATGTGACCAAGCCGATCAGCCCGCCGGTGCTGCTGGCGCGCCTGAAGCTCCACCTTGAACGCACGGCCTATGCGCGCCGGCTCAAGGACCTGGCGCAGCAGCTGTCGCGCTACCTGGCGCCGCAGGTCTACCAGTCGCTGTTTGAAGGCTCGCGCCAGGCGGAAATCCGCACGCAGCGCAAGAAGCTGACGGTCTTTTTTTCCGACATCAAGAACTTCACCGCGTCCACAGCGAAATGGCAACCTGAGGAGGTGACGCTGCTGCTCAACAGCTATTTTTCGGAGATGTCGGCGATCGCGGCAGAGTACGGCGCCACGCTGGACAAATTCATTGGTGACGCCATCGTGATCTTTTTTGGCGACCCGCAGACGCTGGGGGTGCGCGAGGATGCGCTGCAATGCGTCAGGATGGCCATCGCGATGCAAACACGCATGGAGGTGCTACGGCGGCGCTGGCGCGGCATGGGCATCAACAAGACCTTTGAAATACGCATAGGCATCAATTCGGGGTTTTGCGACGTCGGCAACTTCGGCAGCGAGCTGCGCATGGAGTACACCATCATTGGCCGCGAAGTCAATCTTGCCGCGCGGCTGGAGCAGGCTGCGACGCCCGGCGAAATCCTGATCTCCAGCGAAACCCATGCGCTGGTGCAGGGTGAAATCGGCGCCGACGCGCGGGACCCGGTGATGGCCAAGGGCTTTTCCGAACCGATTCCGGTGTATGCGGTTCATAACAGCGCCGTGGCGTCCCGAAGTGGTTCTGCCATCCACTGTGACCGGCCGGGGCTGCGGGTGGAGATCGACCTGGATCGCGTCAGCGCCGCTGATCGCGCCGAAACCGCTGCCTCCTTGCGCCAGATGCTTGAAGCACTTGAAGCGCCGGAGTTGCAGGGAGCGCCCCAAGCACTTGCACCTGTCGCAGATCAGGGCCCGCCGGGGGGTGCCCCGGCCGATGCGGCCGACCCGGCTTGGCCGGTGGCGCTAGCGGGGCTGGACCTGGCGCTGGGACTGCGGCGCGCCATGGGCATGAGGCCCTTGTACCTGTCCCTGCTGGGCCGCTACCGTGACGGCCGCCGCGACACGCCAGCCCGGATCCGGCAGGCGCTGGACGCCGGCGACCTCAAAACAGCGGAACTGCTGAGCCATTCCTTGCGCGGGGTATCGGCGCAGATAGGCGCAACACAGGTGCCCGCCGACGCTCAGGCGCTGGAGCAGGCCATTCATGAGGGCGGTTCGCGCGCCAGCCTCGACGGCTTGCTGGACAGGCTCGAAAGTTCCCTGGGGGAATTGATTGACGCGCTGGATGCGGGTTTGCTGCCGGAGCCCGCGCGTCCATGAACGGGCTGGCCCGTTCACACCGATGTGGCCGCCAGAGGTGTATCGTGTGTGCACCAACCACCCGATGTGCACAATGATCCAGATGTCCCCGACGGCCAGGCTGCGACCGTGGCTACCGACATGAAGCTGCCCTTTCGCGCGAGCATCAGCTTTGCCCTGGGCACCGGCTTGCTGCTGATCTTCCTGAGCATTGTCGCGTCCTATTCCACCATCAACTTCCTTATCCGGGATGCGGGGCGGGAGGCTCAAACCCAGCAAACCGTGATTCTGCTGGAGCGGCTGGTATCGCAGTTCAAGACCGCCGAGTCGTTTCAGCGGCGTTATTTGCTGACAGCGACTGCCAGCGATCTTGATGACTACCGCCGGGCGCGCGAACGCATCCAGCAGGCGCTGATGGGCGTGTTGAGCGCGCAGACGCTCACCCGCGGCGGTGAGGATGTGCGCGCACTCGAGCGCCTTGTTGCCGAGCGGGTGTCGCTGATGGAGCAAATCGTAGTCATGCGCCAGCAGTCCGGCCTGGATGCGGCCATCGCCTTGGTAAGCAGTGATCGAAATCGACGGCTTCACGATGAACTCAACGCCCTGTTTGATCAAATCAAGGACCATGAGAGCCAGGTGATCGAGCATGCCCGGCTGGAAACCCGGCGCACGGCGCAGATCGTCAAGCTGCTGATCGTGGCTGGCGGCCTGGTGTCACTGAGCGTGCTGGCCTGGGCGGTCTGGATGATTCTGCGCGCGCAGGCGGCCAGCCGGCGCATCCAGGCCAAGCTGACCGACAGCGAGGCCCTGAGCCGCGCTGTGACCGAGAGCATGGCAGAAGGGGTCGTGACAGCAACCCAGGACGGCGTGATCGTCAGCGCCAACAGCGCCGCGCGCACCCTGTTTGGCTACCGCGCCACAAACCTGTTGGGCCAGAACGTGGTCATGCTGCTGCCGCCGCGCTACCGCAGCGGCTTCACGGCCTTTTTCGGCACGCTCGCCGAACGCCCGCGTGGTTTCCGGGAGGCCGGCACGCAGGTGCGCGGGCAACGTCACGACAGTACGGAGTTCCCTGTCAATGTGTCGTTCGGCGATGTCACGGTCGGTGGTCGCCGGCTGTTCACCGCCATCATCCGCGACGTGACCGAGAGCAAACGCATCAGCGAAGCCTTGCGCGCCAGCGAGGCGCAGCTGCGCCAGGTTACCGATACCGTGCCGGCCCTGATTGCCTACATCGACGGCGACCAGCGCTTCCAGTTCCACAACAAGGCCTACGAAGAAGCCTTTGGCCTGACGGCCGCGCAAATCCACGGCAAGACCATGCAGGAGGTGCTGGGACCGGAGTTTTACGCGCAGGTTGAAGGCCGTGTGCGCGAGGTGCTGGCAGGTTATGCGGTGCGTTACGAGCGCGAGCACTACACCGCCGGTGGCGAGCGCCGCGACTACGTGATGAATTATTTTCCGCGCTACGGCGAGGAAGAGGACGAAAACACCGTCGTCGGCTTCTTCTCGCTGGGCAACGATGTCACCGAGCTCAAGCGCATCGACCGCATGAAGAGCGAATTTGTCTCGACGGTCAGCCACGAGCTGCGCACGCCCCTGACCTCGATTCGCGGGTCCCTCGGCCTGGTTTCGGGAGGAATTGCCGGCGAGCTGCCCAACAAGGCCAAAAGCCTGGTGGAGATCGCCAAGAACAACTGCGAGCGGCTGATCCGCCTGATCAACGACATCCTTGACAGCGAGAAAATCGAGTCCGGCAAGATGTCCTTTGAGCCCAGGCCGCTGGAATTGTTGCCCCTGCTTGAACAGACACTGGCGGCCAATGAGGGGTTTGCGGCGCAGCATGGTGTCACCCTGGTGCTCCAGGCGGGACGCATGCCGGTGCGGGTCAATGCCGACGCCGACCGTCTGGTGCAGGTGGTGACCAACCTGCTGTCGAACGCCATCAAGTTTTCTCCAGCGCAGGGCGAGGTGCGGGTGGTGCTGGGGTGCTCGGGGGGGAGCGCCCGTGTCGAGATCAGCGACCAGGGCCCGGGCATTCCCGACGAGTTCCGCAAGCGCATCTTCCAGAAATTTTCCCAGGCCGATTCCTCGGATACCCGCCAGCGTGGCGGCACCGGGCTGGGCCTGAGCATCTCCAGAGCCATCATCGAGCGCATGGATGGCAGCATCGGCTTCGCACCGGCCGTGCCGCGGGGGACGACCTTCTTTTTCGCACTGCCCGAGTGGCGGGAGGCGCCGCCGGTCACGGCGCCCGTGGGCCTGGATGGCATGGACCGCCCCCGGGTGCTGGTCTGCGAGGACGCCCCCGACGTTGCCAGTCTGATCGGGATGATGCTGGACCGGGGCGGCTTTGCCGCCGACCTGGCGCACACAGCCGCGCAGGCACGCGACTACCTCAAAATGGAAACTTATGCGGCAATGACGGTCGACATCCAGCTGCCCTACGAAAACGGCCTGCAGCTGATCGCCCAGTTGCGCCAGGTCAAGCGAACCGAAAACCTGCCAGTGCTGGTCCTGTCGGTCTCGGCAGCAGAAGCCCGGCTGCATGCGGGCAGCCCGGCCTTAGGGGTGTGGGACTGGCTCGAAAAACCGCTGGACGAGAAGCGCTTGCTGGACAGCCTGCGGCAGGCGATCGCCAGTCGGAAAACCGGCGGGCGGGGCACATGACAGCTCACTGGAACAGCCGGTGAACCAACCATGATCGAAGCCGCCATCGTCGACCTCGACGGCACCATGGTGGACACCCTCGACGATTTTGTCGTCGCCCTGAACCTGATGCTGGCCGACTTGTCGCTGCCCTTGGTGGACCGCAGGGTGGTGGAGCCGCTGGTCGGCAAGGGGTCGGAGCATTTAATCCTGTCCGTGCTGGATTATGTATCAAAAGTGCCATCAGCCCATGCCAGACAAGCGCACTCAGCTATAAATTCAGGAGCAAGTGACGGGGTAGCACATCGCTTCCCGGCGGCATGGGCCAGCTACCAGCGGCATTACCTGGCCATCAATGGGCAACATGCCGCGGTCTACCCCGGCGTGCTGGAAGGCTTGCGGCGGCTGCAGGACGGCGGCCTGGCGCTGGCCTGCCTGACCAACAAGCCGACGGCGTTTGCGCTGCCGCTGCTCAAGGCCAAGGGGCTGGACGGGTTTTTCAGCCAGGTTTTCGGCGGCGATGCCTTCGAGCGAAAAAAACCCGACCCGCTGCCGCTGCGCAAGACCTGCGAGGCGCTCGGCACATTGCCGGCGCGCACCCTGATGATCGGCGACTCCAGCAATGATGCGCAGGCGGCACGCGCCGCCGGCTGCCCGGTGCTTCTGGTGACGTATGGCTACAACCATGGAGAGCCGGTGCGCGCCGTGGATGCCGACGGCTTTGTCGACACCTTGGCCGATATCGATCTGGCGAGCATCAAAACGGGGCTTGCGCCCCGTTAGTTGTTGTCAGTTGCAGTGGCGGGCTCAGGCCGCCTTGCCGAGCAGCGCGTCCTTGAGCTTCCAGTCGGCCGGCTCCGGACCCAGCCAGATGCGCATCAGCGCATTGAAAAATTCCGGCTCCTTGAAGGGCTCGCCCTGCGGCACGCCCTTGACGGTAATGACTGTGCCGGTGCCAGGAATCCAGTCAATCATGAACGCGTCACCGGCCATGAGTTTTTTCTGGTCCGAGAAAATCTGGCCCATCTTGATCAGGCCGGGCACCAGCTTGGACATTTCGGTCTTGGGCGCATTGTCCTGCACGCCCCGCGTGAACAGCTTGCCCAGTTCGTTGGAGTCAATCTCGCGCAGCATGGTGATGCTCATGCGTTTGGCCCCCGGGGCAGCCAGGACTTCTTCCGGTGTCGCGGCCTTCTTGCCCAGGTAAAGTCCTGCGGCATACACCTTGAACACGGCCTTGTAGCGGACACCGGCGCCGTTGAGCACCAGCTTGCTGCCGCGCACATCAATGCTGTCCTCGAGCTTGACGCCACCCACTTCAACGGTGGTGGCAGAGGCCCCCACAGCCAGCAGGCCTGCAAGCAGGGCCATGGTCAGTCGTTTGATCATCTTCATGCTTATCTCCTTAATAGAAATACAAATAAAACAGAAATAGAACGAGCGTTCGTTTTGTTGCATTTTGTAAGCCAAATGGCGTAAGGGCAATGGGGTTTGCGAGCATGGGCCGACGGTGATCGATCCGCGCAAGTGGTTTGATACACTGCGGGCTCTTATGTTCATTCACCGCATCATTCAAACAGGTAGCAGCGACCGGGGAGCCTGGCCCTGGCGGGCCTGACTTCGTCGCCCCGAGGCCGCGTGGCCTTTGGTTTACAGAGTGTTTGATGCGCCCGTGCTGCAGCACGGGCATCCCGGCCCAGCACTTGGGCCCCGTGAATGAGGGTGACAGCGCCAGAGCGTGCTTGTCACCGGTAAAGGAATCACCGTGATCACTGAACTTGAATTCAAAAGCCTTGCCTTGCAGGGCTACAACCGCATTCCGCTGATGGCGGAAGCTTTTGCCGATCTCGAAACCCCGCTGTCCCTGTACCTGAAGCTGGCGCATTCCAGGGACGGCGGCAAATTCAGCTTTTTGCTGGAGTCCGTGGTCGGCGGAGAGCGTTTTGGCCGCTACAGCTTCATCGGCCTGCCGGCGCGCACCCTGGTGCGCGCCAGCGGCTTCGGCGCCGACATGCTCACCGAGGTCGTGCGGGACGGCCAGGTCATCGAAAGCTCCAAAGCCAATCCACTGGACTTCATCAGCGACTACCAGAAGCGTTTCAAGGTGGCGCTGCGGCCGGGCCTGCCGCGCTTTTGCGGCGGGCTGGCCGGTTACTTCGGTTACGACACGGTGCGTTATATCGAGAAAAAGCTTGAGGCCTCCTGCCCGCCCGATACCCTGGGCTGCCCCGACATCCTGCTGCTGCAGTGCGAAGAACTGGCGGTGATCGACAACCTCTCGGGCAAGCTTTACCTGATTGTTTATGCCGACCCGGCCCTGCCGGAAGCCTATGCCAACGCCAAAAAGCGCGTGCGTGAACTGAAGGAGCAGCTCAAGTATTCGGTCAGTGCGCCGGTGGTCAAGCCGACCCAGGGCTACCCGGCTGAGCGCGACTTTGCCAAGGCCGACTACCTGGCCGCCGTGGAGCGCGCCAAACGCCTGATCGAAGCCGGCGACTTCATGCAGGTGCAGGTCGGCCAGCGCATCAAGAAGCGTTATACCGAGTCGCCGCTGTCGCTGTACCGGGCCTTGCGTTCGCTCAATCCCAGCCCTTACATGTATTACTACAACTTTGGCGACTTCCATGTGGTCGGGGCATCGCCGGAAATCCTGGTGCGGCAGGAGCAGGTGGAGCAGGGACAGAAGATCACCGTGCGGCCACTCGCCGGCACGCGGCCCCGTGCTTCATCGCCCGAAGCCGATGCGGCGGTCGAGCAGGAGCTGATCAACGACCCGAAAGAGCGCGCCGAACACGTGATGCTGATCGACCTGGCGCGCAACGACATCGGCCGCATCGCCAAGACCGGCACGGTCAAGGTGACCGAGGCGTTTGCGGTCGAGCGTTACAGCCACGTGATGCACATCGTCAGCAATGTCGAGGGCGTCCTGGAGGGCGGCATGACCAATATGGACGTGCTCCGGGCGAGTTTTCCGGCCGGCACCCTGACCGGCGCGCCCAAGGTCCACGCCATGGAGCTGATCGACCAGCTCGAGCCGACCAAGCGCGGCCTGTATGGCGGCGCCTGCGGCTACCTCAGTTATGCCGGCGACATGGACGTGGCGATTGCCATCCGCACCGGCGTCATCAAGGACCAGATGCTGTATGTGCAGGCGGCGGCCGGCGTGGTTGCCGATTCGGTGGCCGAGCTGGAATGGAAAGAGACCGAGGCCAAGGCGCGGGCGCTGCTGCGAGCGTCGGAACTGGTCGAGGAGGGGCTGGAATGATCATGGGCACTCCTTCTTTACCAGCCGGGGCCGCGGGTCCGGCTCTGCCGGGCCGCAGGCGCAGCGCCCCCTCGGGGCTGGAGACTGCGGCTCCAAACCTGCCGGCGCAGGTTTGGACAGGCGACAGAAGCGAAGCCTCAGGCGAGCGGCGGCCTGCAAGGCCTCGCGCAGTACGCAAAGCGACAAGCGTGGGGGCCTTATGAAACTCCTGATGATCGACAACTACGACTCCTTCACCTACAACATCGTCCAGTATTTCGGCGAGCTGGGCGCACAGGTCGAGGTCTTCCGCAATGATGAAATCACGCTGGAAGGTATTGCCGAACGTGCGCCGGATCGCCTGGTGATCTCACCCGGTCCGTGTTCCCCCGCGGAAGCCGGCATCTCGGTTGCGGCCATTCAGCACTTCGCCGGCAAGCTGCCGATTCTCGGCGTTTGCCTTGGCCATCAGGCGGTGGGCGCGGCCTTTGGCGGCAGGATCATCCGCGCGCAGCAACTGATGCACGGCAAGACCAGCGTGATCAACACCACGCAGCAAGGCGTGTTTGCCGACTTGCCGAAGCAGTTCACGGTCAACCGCTACCACTCGCTGGCCATCGAGCGCGCCACCTGCCCCGAAGCCCTGGCAGTCACCGCCTGGACTGACGACGGCGAGATCATGGGCGTGCGCCACACCTCTCTGGCTATCCAGGGTGTGCAGTTCCACCCTGAATCCATCCTCACTGAGCACGGCCACGCCATGCTGAAGAACTTCCTGGTGCAAGCGCCATGATTGCTATTAATTCAGTAGCTCGTTACGCCCGTATTCATTGGCTTTTTGCCTTAAAATGGGGTCAAAAACGGCATTATTTAGGCTCTGGATGCGCGATTTCGGCAAAACAGCCTGCCATCATGGCCTGTGCTGGCAGCACCTCGACTCCTTGATAATCCCCGCATGATTGACGCGCTGATTGCCGACCAAGCCCGACTCTGGCTAGAGCGGCCCAACTGCCCGGCAGCCCCGCTAATCGCCTACATGCGCTCCGCAGGGTACTTGCGTGATGTGCAAATTGCCGCCATACAAACCTATTTGTACTTGCTGCTAGAGGGTAAAAACCAAAGCTTGACCGCGTTGTGGATGCAAGGCGCGTTTGTCAACCCGGCCAAACCAGCCAACTACGGCGGCCCGCGCAGCCGAGTGCCGCAAGTTGCCCAGAATGTGTTTGCAACCCAGCCCGCAGCGCACACCTGGTATCAGTTGCTGCAAGCCCAGCAGCCAGCCATTGCCACCTGGCTCGAAGACCACGCCGACGAGCTTGACTACGCGGCCCTCACCAGCGAGCTGTTTTACGGCTGGCAAAACACCGACTACGTGTTCAGCCTGCCCATGGGCGCGGGCAAAACCTGGCTCATGGCGGCCATCGTTTACCTCAACCTCTATTTGGCCGAGCAGCATCTTGGCGACCAGCGCTTTGCGCAAAATTTTGCCTGTTTGATTCCGTCGGCCAAAAAGTCCAGCATCTTGCCCAGCTTGCGTAGCATTGAGCGGTTTGACCCCGCCTGGCTTGTACCTGAACCAGCGGCCAGCCGCTTGCGCCACAGGCTGCAATTTGAAGTGCTTGATGCACCCAAAACCGCCGCCAAAAGCAACCAGATTCGAAATCCCAACGCTCGCAAGCTAGCCGCCCACTTGAGCCAGCCGGGTTTAACGGGGTTGGTGCTGGTGGTGAATGCTGAAAAAGTCATCCTCGACCGCATTGAGACCGATGCGGATACTCTGATTGCCCCCACTGACGACGAGCGCGATTTAGCTGCAAACGAGCTGCGCGCCCTCATTGGCCGCATACCCGGCCTGCTGCTGATGGTTGATGAGGTTCACGGCGCGGCCACCAGTGAGATTCGGCTGCGTCAGGTCATACAGGGCTGGCACCGCAGCGGCAATGTTCACAGCGTGCTCGGGTTCTCGGGCACGCCCTACCTTGATAAGCCGCATGAGCTTTCCCTGGGGCCGCACACCGTCAAGCAAAAGCAAATCAGCACCGTGGTGTTTCACTACCCGCTGACCGAGGCCGTACGCTTTTTTTTGAAACAGCCCGAGGTTAAAACCGCGCACGGCCTGAGTGCCCGGCAAATCGTCGCCCAAGGCACAGCTGAATTTATGCAGCGCTATGGCGCAACGGTTTATAACGACGGCTGCACGGCCAAGCTGGCTATTTACTGCGGCTCGATTGAACGGCTAGAGACCGAAATAGCCCCACTGGTAGAGCAATTCGCGCCTGGCCAGGTGCTCAAATACCACCGTGGTAACGCCCAGTACAAAGCCCCACAGGGTGCCGAAACCGCTTTTACGGCGCTTGACACGCCCGGCTCCACGCACCGCATTGTGCTGCTGGTCCAAATTGGCAAAGAAGGCTGGGATTGCCGCAGTTTGACTGGCGTTATCCTCGCGCAAAAAGGCGACAGCCCCGCCAATATGGTGCTGCAGTCCGCCTGCCGCTGCTTGCGTGAAGTGGCTAGAGGCCATCGCCACAGTGCCCTGATTTACCTCAGCGCAGACAACGCTCAAATACTGGAAGCGCAGCTCAAACAAAGCCAAAACACTACCATTGCCGCGCTTAATGCTGCCGCATTAGCCGGCCCCATTACCACCCCGCTGTATAGCCGCATGAGTTGGCTAAAAAGCATGGCCCAGTTGCCGCTGATTGAGGCCTACCAGCTGCGCCTTCAAACCCAAACCCGTACCATCGAAGCAGACCCGCACACAACCGGCAAACTGGATGCGGCTTTAAATCGCGCCGCCTTCCGCAGCAGCAGCGCGGTAACAACTGGCACATTGGCCGACCTGTCATTGCGTAGCCACGCTACCCGTGAGTTGGGTGCAACCGCCGAGTTTGCCCACTGGCTGCACACGCTGGTGCGCGAGGCCTTGGGCACGCTGCCCTACAGGGTACTTGCGCCGTACAAAACCCAGTTAGAGTCCATTTTTACCGCGCTGACCGAGCAGGATGCGCAAGGCGTACTGCGCTACGCCCTGCAAGCGCCGCAGGCCGACGTGCGCCGCCTGGTCCGCCTGGCGTTTTGGTGTCTGCGCAGTTTTGAAACCCAGGTCGTGCCGCTCGATGATGTGCAGGCCATGCTGCTGCTCAAAGCCGATGCGCTGCCCGCAAGCACAACCGAACACCACAAGCTCTACCCTGTGGCCGCTGACGTAGCCGCCATCATCGCTGCTGATGCGCGTGGCGAGCGCGGTGCAAACATTGGCACGCAAGGTAGCGCCGAGTTTGAAGTCGCGCGCGCCCTCCTGCAAGCCCAAGGGCTGGGCCACATGCTGGCCGCGCAGTCGGCGGTAACCGCTGCACCCGAGCTGGTGGCCAAAGACCACAGTTTTCACTACCTGCCTTATGACTTTGCCCAAAGCGGCCTAGAGCTAGGCCTGCTGCAAGAGCTGCTCAAAAGTGCTGAATTTCAGGCCAGTGGGCTAGAGGTTTACTACAACGGTGCCCGGCACCTGACCGACTTTCGTATCGACTGCTACCAGCAAGTGGGCGACGTTAGTAAGGACGGCAAAGGTGGCAAACAGCAGCGCTGGCAAAAGCTAGGCGCTTACACGCCTGATTTTTTAATGCTGCAACGCGCCGCCGATGACAAGGGTGGTAAGGTTTCAAAAGTCCTCATCATTGAAGCCAAAGGAGCTGGCTTTGCCGAGCAAAGCGCCTACACCTTGCGCAAACAGTTTGTCAGTAGCGAATTTTTGCGACTGAACAACGACAAGTTTGGCTACCCCCGTTTTGACTTTATTGAAGTGGCCGAGCCGCCCAACCGCGCCTACCGGGACTCGGCTCAGAAGCTCCTGGGCCACGCGCTACAGTTTTTTGGCCTTAAGCCTTCGCAGCCTTCCTGACCTTCTCGATAGACCCCTCCCATGCCCATTCGCTACATCCCCATCGACCCCATCGTGCTGCGCGGCCAGGCCGTGCTAGGCAACTTTAGCCGCACGCTGCGCTATAACGGCAACCAAAAGCCCGGCCAGCGCTTGAGTCGGGGCTTGCCGCTGTATGAGGTGCAAACCGTCGAACAGGTTGGGGTGGAGCAAGTGGCGGTTGAACAAGAGGAGTCAACCGACGCTGCCGCCAGTACTGATTTGCCGCAAAAAGCGTTTGCAGCAGCAAAAACGGTTAAAAAAGCCTCAAAAAAGGCATTAAATTCGGCTGTATCCCAATCAACACGGGCGCGAGCAGCTCCTAATTTGATAGTGCATGGTGAATGCCAAGCGGCTTGCGCGCACCTGCTGGCAACGGGGCAAAAGGTGGATTTGGTGTACATTGACCCGCCCTTTGCCAGCGGGGCCAACTACGGCAAAAAGGTTTTGCTGCGTCGTCACCCCCACGCGGCGAATGCCGCCACGGCTGCAGATGCGGATGCCACGGCCCCGGCAGCGCTGGAGGCCGATGGCTGGGAAGAAACCCTCTATGGCGACATCTGGAACAAAGAGGACTACCTCAACTGGATGTACGAGAACCTGCAAGCCATCAAATCCGTGATGAGTGATTCGGCCAGCATTTACGTACATCTTGACTGGCACATTGGCCACTACGTGAAGATTTTGTTGGATGAAGTGTTTGGGGAGGAGAACTTCAGGAATGAGATTGTGTGGCACTACTCCGGGTGGAATAAAACGCTAAACACTCACTTTGAGCGTCGGCATGACTGTATTTTTTACTACAGCAAGTCCTTGGATGAGGTTGCATTCAATTCATTTCACGAGGAATGGGAGTCCGAGGAGGCTTACGTAAAAGCGCGAAAGCAAAAAGTATTGATAGATGCGGAAAGCGGTGAAAAGTACGTACTCTCTGATGCAGGAGGCGGACGACGTGTAAAGCGCTTTTTGAAAGAGGCTATTGCAGAAGGCGTGGTCGTTGATGACGTGTGGGATATTGATAAGCTGAACAACTCTGCCATAGAGTCCGTTGAATATCCAACGCAGAAACCAGAAATTTTGTTGGAGCGGATTATTAAAGCGTCTTCCAAAGAAGGCATGTTGGTGGCCGATTTCTTCGGCGGCTCGGGCGTCACAGCCAAAGTTGCCAACGACTTGGGGCGGCGTTTTGTGCACAGCGATATCGGGCTGAACAGCATTCAAACCGCGCGTGACAGGCTGTCTAGCGCCGGGGCGGCGTTTGACGTGCTACGCGTGCAAGACGGTGTGCAACTGTTTCGTAACCCGCAGCAAACACAGACCAAGTTGTACGGCCTCGTCCCCGGCCTGGGCATGGCGCAAAGCAAGTTGCCCCTGCCCGCGTACTGGGCGGGTATTTTTTCAAGCAACGGGGCTGTACCCGTGCATTTGCCCAACCTGCTGGACTCGGCCAGCCGCGTGTTTGACGAAGCCGCCTTGCAACGCCTGACGATGGAAGAACTCCCCAAGCTGGCCGAGTGGGACTACCCGGTTGAAAACGTGGTGGTCTACACCATCGACATCGCCGACCCCGATGCCTGCGCCCGCTGGCTGGCCGAGCACAACCCCAGCGGCATCGCCGTGGAGCTGCGCGACCTGAAACCCCTGCTGGCTGACCTGGTGCTGGGCGACGAGCTGCAAGCGCGGGTGGAGCCTGGCGAGGAGGGTAGCTTTAACGTGGTGGTAGAGCGCTACCACAGCGACTACCTGGCCCGCAAGTTAGACGAAGCGCAGCAAAAAATGGCTTTGCAGCCGAGCGCCGTGCGCAGCAGATCAGCGAGCACTGCACCACAAGGTTTGAGCGAAGACGGCCTGGAATGCATTGAATGGCTGTCGGTGGACTGCACCCAGGCTGACGGCGCGTGGCACAGCGCGGCTGAAGCACGCATTGACGCTAAAAACCGCCTTTGGCTCAATGGCCAAAAGCAAAGCGGCGCGTGGGACGGCCGCCTGCACTGCGCCGCCCGCCCACTGCGCCTGCGCGTGCGCAATGTGGCCGGTGACGAAGTGACGATTGCACTTTGAGGCGCTAGTGATTGCTATTAATTTAATAGCTGCTTGCGCCCGCCACTTGTGGGCTGGAGGCCAAAATGATGGTTGATCTGCGCAGCGACACTGTGACCCAGCCCACACCGGCCATGCGGGAGGCCATGTTGGCCGCCCCACTGGGCGACGACGTGTTCGGCGGTGACCCCAGCGTCAATGCCTTGCAGGAAAAAATCGCCGGCCTGCTGGGCTTTGAAGCCGCCTTGTTTGTGCCCACCGGCACCCAGAGCAACCTCTGCGCCATTCTCAGCCATTGCCAGCGCGGCGACGAATACATCGTGGGGCAGATGGCGCACAGCTATCGCTGGGAAGGCGGCGGCGCGGCCGTATTTGGCAGCGTGCAGCCGCAGCCGCTGAATCACCAGCCCGACGGCACCTTGGCCCTGGCCGACATCGAGGCGGCCATCAAACCCGACGACGCGCACTTCGCGCGCACCCGGCTGCTGGCGCTGGAGAACACGCTGGGCGGCAAATTGCTGCCTTTTGACTATGTGCAGCAGGCCACGGCGCTGGCGAAGAGTCGGGGCCTGAGCCGCCATCTTGACGGTGCGCGTCTTTTCAACGCCGCTGTTGCACAGGCGGCGCAAACGGGCAGCAATCCATTGGCTGAAGCACGGCGCATCGCTCAATGTTTTGACAGCGTTTCTGTTTGTTTCAGCAAGGGCCTTGGCGCGCCAGTAGGTTCTGCCCTGTGCGGCTCGCGCGAATTCATCGCCCGGGCGCATCGCATCCGAAAAATGGCCGGTGGCGGCATGCGCCAGGCGGGCATTCTTGCCGCTGCGGCCATTCATGCGCTGGATCACCATGTCGGTCGTCTGGCGCAAGACCATGCCCTGGCCCAACATCTGGCCGATGGTCTGGCCGGTATCGAGGGCCTGCAGGTCGAAGCACCGCAAACCAACATCGTGTTTGTGGACCTTAAGGGCGCGGCAAGGGAGCAGTCCGCCGCCCTGCTAAAACACCTTTCGGAGCAGGGTGTCCAAGCCACAGGGCTTTACCGCCTGCGCTTTGTCACTCATCTGGACGTGGAAAAAGCAGGCGTGGACCATGCTGTTGCGGTTATCCGCCAATTTTTCAACGCTGAAAAGTGAGCCATGCCTGACTTTCAGCATCTGCTGCTTTTTATCGCTGCCGGCTGGCTGCTCAACCTGACGCCGGGGCCGGATGTGCTGTACATCGTGACCAACTCCCTGCGCTCGGGCGCGCGCGCCGGCATTGTGGCCGGCCTGGGCATCACGGCGGGCTGCTTCGTTCATATCTTCGCAGCTGCGGTGGGCGTCAGCGCGCTGCTGGCAGCTTCGGCCACGGCTTTCACCGTGCTCAAGTGGATGGGTGCCGCCTACCTGCTGTGGATAGGCGTGAAGATCCTGTTTGCCAGGCGCCCGCAAACCAGCACCGACCTGATGGCCGTGGCCGCCAGCCAACCGCAACGTCCGCTGAAGGCGGTGTTCATTGGAGGTTTCTGGACCAACGTGCTCAACCCCAAGGTGGCGACCTTCTTTTTGGCGTTCGTGCCGCAATTCATAGCGCCAGACGCTGCCAGCCCGGCGCTGGCTTTTGCAGTCTTGGGCGTGCTTTTCAACCTCAACGCCATCCCTGTCAATGTGGGCTGGGCGCTGGCAGCAGCGTGGATGGCCAGGCGCAACGCCGTACAGCGCGGCATGCAGTGGCTGGACCGCGCTGCCGGCGTGATGTTCATAGCGTTTGGCATCAAACTGGCCCTGACCGACAATCCGTCCCATTAATTCAAAGACAAGAGAACGACCATGCCCCTGAGCAACAAAATCACTCCCCAGGAAGCGCTGCAGCGCACCATTGAGCACCGCGAAATCTTCCACGACGAGATGCTCAAGATCGTGCGCCTGATCATGAGTGGCGAGCTCTCGCCGGTGATGATGGCGGCGCTGATCACCGGCCTGCGGGTCAAGAAGGAAACCATTGGCGAGATCACTGCCGCAGCCCAGGTGATGCGCGAGTTCTCGACCAAGGTCCACGTGGCCGACAAGACCCACCTGGTCGACATCGTCGGCACCGGTGGCGACGGCTCGCACACCTTCAACATCTCAACCTGCTCGATGTTTGTTGCTGCGGCCGCCGGCGCCAAGGTCAGCAAACACGGCGGGCGCAGCGTCAGCAGCAAGTCCGGCAGCGCCGACGTGCTCGAGGCGCTGGGCATCAACATCAACCTGCCGCCAGATGCGATTGCCAAATGTATTGAGCAGGTTGGCGTTGGCTTCATGTTTGCGCCCAACCACCACCCCGCCATGAAAAACGTCGCGCCGGTCCGCAAGGAGCTCGGTGTGCGCACCATCTTCAACATCCTGGGCCCGCTGACGAATCCGGCCGACGCGCCCAACATCCTGATGGGCGTGTTCCACCCCGACCTGGTTGGCATCCAGATCCGTGCCTTGCAGCGCCTGGGCGCCGAACATGCGCTGGTGGTTTATGGCAAGGACGGTATGGACGAGGTGTCGCTGGGCGCGGCCACGGTGGTGGGCGAGCTCAAAAACGGCGAAATCACCGAGTACGAGATCCATCCCGAGGACTTTGGCCTGGCCATGGCCAGCAACCGCGCGCTACGGGTGGAAACACCTGAGCAGTCGATGGCCATGCTCAAGGGGGTATTGAACAAAGAACCAGGCGCCGCGCGCGACATCGTGATCCTAAACGCCGGTGCCGCGCTGTATGCCGCGAACGTGGCCGACAGCATGAAGGCCGGCATCACCTTGGCCCGCGAGGCCATCGATTCCGGCGCGGCCCAGGGCAAGCTGGAGCAGCTGGTTGCCATTTCCAAAACCCTGGCGACCTGAACCATGTCCGACATCCTCGACAAAATTGTTGCCGTCAAGCACCAGGAAGTGGCCGCGGCGATGCGCCGAAAGCCGCTGGATGCAATGCGTTTTGATGCCGAATCGCGGGTGCTCACACGTGATTTCACGGGTGCCTTGCGCGCCAAAATCGCCGCCGGCAAGCCGGCCGTGATTGCCGAAGTCAAGAAGGCCAGCCCCTCCAAAGGCGTGTTGCGGGCCGACTTTATTCCCGCCGACATCGCGCAAAGTTACGCTGAGCATGGCGCAGCGTGTTTGTCGGTGCTGACTGACAAAGATTTTTTCCAGGGCAGTGTTGACTACCTGAAGCAGGCCCGGGCGTCTTGCGACCTGCCGGTATTGCGCAAGGACTTCATCGTTGATCCCTACCAGGTCTATGAGTCGAGGGTCATGGGAGCTGACTGCATATTGCTGATTGCCGCCTGCCTGGACGACGCGCAAATGAAATCGCTGGAAGCTGTGGCGCTGTCGCTGGGCATGGCGGTGCTGGTCGAGGTGCATGACCGCGCTGAGCTGGAGCGTGCGCTCAAGCTCAAAACGCCCTTGCTGGGCATCAACAACCGCAACCTCCAGACTTTCGAGGTCTCGCTGGACACCACGTTGACCCTGCTCAAGGATGTGCCGGCGGACCGCCTGCTGGTGACCGAGTCCGGCATCACCACGCCGGCCGATGTAGCGCGGCTGCGCGAGGCCGGGGTGAGTGCCTTCCTGGTCGGAGAGGCTTTCATGCGCGCCGAGGATCCGGGTACGGCGCTGGCCGCTCTGTTTCCAGGCGCTACAAATTAGATAGCTGCTCGCGCTTATGTCACAAGGGCTGCAGGCCAATTTGGCCTTTGAAAACCTGTCAAAACCGCCGCCCGAAGGCACCGGGCACGGCCGGCATCTGGCTCGCTGGGCCCCGGCCGAATGGCCGCTGGCGGCTGACTGGGCGCCGGTTGTCGGCCAGTTTCTGGCCAGCCAGGTCGGCCAGCGGCTGGGTGCGTTTATTGAGCAGCGTCTGGCGGCCGGCGCCATCATCTACCCGCCCCAGCCGTTTCGGGCGCTGGCCCTGACGCCGCTGGCCGACGTGCGCGTCGTGATCCTGGGTCAGGATCCCTATCACGGCCCGGGCCAGGCACAGGGGCTGGCCTTTTCGGTGCCTGACGGCGTCCGGCCGCCGCCTAGCTTGCGCAATATCTTCAAGGAACTGGTGCGCGATCCGGCTGTGACGTCCGAACCGCACAGCAGCGGGTCGCTGGAACGCTGGGCCCGTCAGGGCGTTTTGCTCCTCAACACCAGTCTGACGGTCGAAGAGGGGCAGGCCGCCAGTCATGCCAGACAGGGATGGGAAACCCTGACGGACCAGCTGATCAGTGCGGTATCGGCCAGGCCAGAGCCGGTGGTATTTATGCTCTGGGGGGCGCATGCCCAGGCCAAGCAGGCCTTGATTGCCGCGCACCACCTGGTTTTGAGGGCCAATCACCCCTCGCCGCTGTCAGCTTTACGCCCACCCGTGCCCTTTCTGGGTTGTGGACATTTCAGTGCCGCCAACCGGTTCCTGCAGGGGCAGGGCGCCGGCCCCATCCACTGGTAAGCACTTGTTGTCCGGGATTGCCGGATGTGAAATATCCATGGCATAATCTGAGGTTCGCCAAAGGAGAGGTGGCCGAGTGGTTAATGGCAGCAGACTGTAAATCTGCCCTCTAACGAGTACGCTGGTTCGAATCCAGCCCTCTCCACCAGCGATAAATTGATTTTGCAGGCGCAATTTGGGCAAGCAGGCAAGCAGTCTGGACAAGTTGGATACCGTTTTTCGTGGTTGTCAGGGTTCAAAATTCTGGCGGCCGATGCGGGAGTAGTTCAATGGTAGAACCCTAGCCTTCCAAGCTAATGACGCGGGTTCGATTCCCGTCTCCCGCTCCATTGCAGCAATGCTGGTTGTTTTGGCAGTGAAAGTTTTTTGAATTTGGCCCATTTGGCTCAGTGGCAGAGCACTCCCTTGGTAAGGGAGAGGTCCCGGGTCCGATTCCCGGAATGGGCACCATTTCTTTGGTTGGCCAAGGCGATTGCCGGGCTGGCCTGCAAGTGGTGGCGTGTGAGTTGAATAATTTTCGTAAGTAAATCCTTTAGGTATTTGGAGTCGAAAAAATGGCAAAAGGCAAATTTGAGCGGACAAAACCGCACGTCAACGTCGGCACGATTGGGCACGTTGACCATGGCAAGACCACGCTGACAG
>NZ_JACDDD010000004.1 GCF_013817205.1 Polaromonas sp. | reverse complement strand
CCCTATCGGATATATACCTCCGGCAGAAGCTGAGGCAAACTACTACCGGCAACTCGCCAGTCAAGCCTCCACGGTGGAGGCATGACTTAAACCAAACAGCCTCCATGAAACCCGGGGCGATTCAGTACATGTCGGCGACCCAGTCCATAGTTTTTCCGTATTGGCGGATGAGCAGACTTTTGATTCTGAAAAATTGCCTGGAGAGACCACAGCTCGGTTTCACGGCGGCATTCTTAGCGATGGCTTTGAAAATATAGCAACGGTGAAATTTGCGGTCCGCCTAAGCCTCGGTTATGTCACTGAGGTTTTTAATGTAATGAGGGACAAAGTCCTGCTTCCATTTCCGTGTGTTCAAACAGACGTACCAATATATGGCGGCAATAGTGGAGGCCCGCTTTTTGACAATAAAGGGCGGGTCTGCGCTGTGCATTGCACGAGTTATCAAGGGGCCGACGTCGCCTTTCATGTCCCGATTCGCGGTGTACTACAACTTGGAGTGAGCGCTGAATCCTTGAATATCTCAGCCGATAAGCGGAAAGATATCCTAATTGCGGAAATGGCATGGATGAGACTGGTTTCAGTCGAGCCACCACTACTGAACCTTAACAGCCCTCTCCAGTCTATTCTTCGGTGGCTGAGCTATGTTTTCCGTCAATTCGCCCGTGGTCGGCTTCCATCATTCAATTTCCACATTTTTCCTATGAGGGTGTAGAAGAAATAAATTATGATCACGCTTTGCATTCAAAGCAGAGGCGAAGTGATGGCAAAGAAAGGGCGGCCGCCCGCGATCTCTCATGCCGAGTATGGGGCGCTGCGCGAAGTGGTACGCAGCCATCCGCAGGCTACTCTGGCGGAGCTGGTGATAGCCTGGGGCGAGCACATGGGCCGTGCGGCTCCCAGTACAGTGACGATGCGCCTTGCGCTGAGAGCTGCTGGTTTGCGGCGCACGCGCCCGCCCACGCAGCCACTGCGCGCCAAGGCCCAACAGCCCGGTACGCGTTATGGCTACAACGAGCGACATCGACCAGCCAAACAGCCCGGCAGCGCCTCTGCGGGGGCGTTGACCGATGCCGAATGGGCCCTGGCTCGAGACCTGTTCGAGCCTGCGGCAGGTGCACGCGGCAGGCCGGCCACTTACTCGCGGCGCAGTGTGGTCGATGCCTGCTGCTACGTGCTGCGCACGGGCTCTTCCTGGCGCAATCTGCCCGCCCAGGTCTATCCGCCCTGGCAGTCCGTGCAGAAGGCCTTCGTGCGTTGGGCGCGGCTGGGAAAGTTCGAAGCCTTGCAAGACCGCCTGCGCCAGCAATGGCGGCTGCGTGTAGAGCGCACGTCCCAGCCCAGCGGAGCGGTCATAGACTCGCAATCGAATCGGGGGAGCGCGCAAGGCGGCACGCTGGGCTTCGATGCAGGCAAGAAAGTAAAGGGTCGCAAGCGTCACCTGATCGTCGATACCTTGGGGCTGCTGCTGGCGGTGGTGATCACCAGCGCAGCCGTGCAGGACCGAGAGGCGGCCTCTCGGGCACTGGGTCAGGCCTGCCAGCGCACAGCTGGCTCGCTCAAGACCTTGTGGGCCGACAGCGCCTATGCGGGACAGTGCGCGCAAGATCTCCAGCGCACGCACGGCGTGCAGGTAAACATCGTGCGCCACAGTGGGCGGGCACGCTGGGACGATGCGCAGCAACCCTTGTGGAAGGACGAGCAGCCGCCCGCCATGCCCAAAAAGCGCCGGGTGGTCGAGCGCACCCATGCCTGGCTGGAGCGCAACCGTCGGCTCGTCATGCACCACGACCGCAAACCCTTCTACGCTACAGCCTGGGTCTGGCTCGCTCAGGCTCGAATGCTGCTGGCGCGTTTGAAATAACTTTCTTCTACACCCTCTATGGTGAACAACACCCCAGCCGACCAAGCAGATTAGCGTCGGGGATTCACAGTTTGCTGAATTCGGTCGAAATCTGAACAATCGCTGAGGCCGATTTCACTAAACCGCCTGCAACTCTACCCAATGGTCGCAAATGACATGCTCCATTTTAAGCGGGCACAGGTGGGGCACGGAGTTGGCACAGATGTGGGCACAAAGCAAAACGCCCACTTGAAGTGGGCGTTTGCTACCAGCCTACAGGGCTGGGGATTTGGTTGCGCGGGCAAGATTTGAACTTACGACCTTTGGGTTATGAGCCCAACGAGCTACCAGGCTGCTCCACCGCGCGATATAACTTGATTATAACTTATTCTGGTGCAACCGTGTTAGCCGATGCATCATCAGTCACATCCGGACGGTCGACCAATTCAACCAAGGCCATAGGCGCATTATCACCGACACGAAATCCCATTTTCAGGATGCGAGTGTATCCACCAGGACGAGCCTTGTAGCGGGGTCCCAGTTCAGCAAATAGCTTGACCACCATGTCGCGGTCCCGCAGTCGATCAAATGCAAGTCTCTTATTCGCGACGGTGGGCTCTTTGGCCAAGGTGATCATGGGCTCCACGACTCGACGCAATTCTTTAGCCTTGGGTAAAGTAGTCTTGATCACTTCATGTTGAATCAACGAGTTCATCATGTTGCGAAGCATGGCCAGCCGATGGGAACTGGTCCGGTTTAGTTTGCGAAGTCCGTGTCCGTGACGCATGGTGCTTTTCCTTTCGTTTATATTTCGGCCAGCCGTATCAGGTACTGCCCGTGCACTACCCTCAAACGAGGGAATACGTGATTGTTAACGCTTGTCAAGTCCTGCCGGTGGCCAGCTTTCCAAGCGCATACCGAGCGTGAGGCCGCGAGAAGCCAACACTTCCTTGATCTCATTCAGGGACTTGCGCCCCAAATTCGGCGTCTTGAGAAGCTCGTTCTCTGTCCGTTGAATCAGGTCGCCAATGTAATAGATATTTTCAGCCTTCAAACAATTGGCAGATCGAACCGTCAACTCAAGCTCATCCACAGGGCGAAGCAGGATTGGGTCGAACTGCTGCGAACTGCGCTGAACTGGCGCGTCAAATGCCGCAAGTTCATTGCCTTCAAGTTGCGCAAATACGGCGAGTTGCTCCACCAGGATCTTTGCCGACGCACGGACTGCATCTTCGGCTGTCACGGCGCCGTTTGTTTCGATCTCCAGAACCAACTTATCCAGATCGGTCCGTTGCTCAACGCGGGCGCTCTCCACGGTATAACTCACACGCTTGACAGGGGAGAAAGATGCATCGAGAACAATCCGGCCAATCGACTTGGTCGATTCATCGCCGTAGCGGCGCATGGTGCCAGGGACATAACCGCGCCCGTTTTCAACCTTGATCTGCATGTCAATCTTGCCGCCGTGCGACAAATTGACGATGACATGCTCAGGATTGATGATCTCGACATCATGTGGCGTCTGGATGTCGGCTGCCGTGACGGGGCCTTCCCCGTCCTTACGAAGGCTCAGTGTCACTTCATCGCGGTTGTGGAGCTTGAACACCACACCTTTGAGGTTCAACAGGATATTGACGACGTCTTCCTGAACACCGTCAATGGACGAGTACTCGTGAAGAACGCCTGCAATGGTGACCTCAGTGGCGGCGTGCCCAACCATGGACGATAGCAAGACGCGACGCAACGCATTGCCAAGTGTGTGGCCGTAGCCCCGCTCGAACGGCTCCAACGTCACCTTGGCACGATTGGCAGCAAGTTGCTCAACGTTGATGGTTTTTGGTTTAAGTAAATTTGTTTGCATGCATTCTTCCTCTCAATACCCTCGGCTCGTTACACCGATAAGGCCGGGTGAAGCGACCCTGCGACTACAGTGCCCCGTATACGCAGGAACGAAAATTAACGGGAGTAAAGTTCGACAATCAACGACTCGTTGACGTCGGCAGCGAACTCGTCGCGATCTGGTACCTTTTTGAAAATACCTTCACCCTTATCAACGCTGACGTCTACCCACGCTGGCAAACCGACTTGTTGAGCCAGTTGCAGTGCTTCCGTCACACGGGTCTGCTTCTTGGATTTGTCACGCACAGCAATCACATCACCAGTTTTAACCATGTAAGACGGGATATTGACGGAGCTGCCGTTGACAGTGATCGCCTTGTGCGACACAAGCTGGCGCGCCTCGGCGCGGGTGGAGCCAAAGCCCATACGGTATACAACGTTGTCTAGCCTTGACTCCAGAATGAACAAGAGATTGGCACCGGTGTTGCCCTTGCGGCGATCAGCCTCTTCAAAGTATCGGCGGAATTGCTTCTCCAAAACGCCGTACATGCGCTTGACTTTCTGCTTCTCGCGGAGTTGCAGACCGAAGTCAGATGTGCGGGTGCCGGAAGTCCGACCGTGCTGGCCAGGCTTGGAGTCAAACTTTGCTTTGTCGCCGATCGCGCGCCGAGCGCTTTTCAGAAAAAGGTCGGTGCCTTCACGACGGGATAGTTTGGCCTTGGGGCCGAGATAACGTGCCACTTGAATTCCTTATGTCATCTGCTGCAATAGATTGCAGGAGCCTTCGGCGTAAGCCTAACGGCGGTGGGCTTGATAAAAAAGTTTTCAGAACCTGAATCGGGCAACACCCCTCCAGCCTCTGACAACTCAACTTAGATACGGCGACGCTTCTGAGGACGGCAACCGTTGTGGGGAACAGGCGTCACGTCGGCAATCGAATTGATCCGGATGCCGAGCGCTGCAAGCGCCCTTACCGACGATTCGCGCCCAGGGCCAGGGCCCTTGATCTCAACATCAAGATTCTTGATGCCTTGCTCAATTGCGGCGCGGCCGGCCACTTCCGAGGCAACCTGGGCAGCAAAAGGCGTCGACTTGCGTGAACCTTTAAACCCTTGTCCACCAGAAGACGCCCAAGACAACGCATTGCCTTGGCGATCTGTGATGGTGATGATCGTATTGTTGAAAGATGCGTGAACGTGGGCGACGCCGTCGGCAACGTTCTTGCGTACCTTCTTGCGAACGCGTTGTGCTGCGTTACTGCTGGGGGCTTTTGCCATAACTACCTCTTACTCAATTATTTCTTCAAGGATTGTGCCGCCTTGCGCGGACCCTTGCGGGTGCGTGCATTGGTGCGTGTGCGCTGTCCGCGCATCGGCAGCCCGCGACGATGGCGAAAGCCACGGTAGCAGCCAATATCCATCAAACGCTTGATGTTCATCGTGGTTTCACGACGCAGGTCACCTTCGATGGTGAACTGTGCGATCTGATCGCGTATTTTCTCAAGGTCACCGTCTGAAAGGTCTTTGACCTTCTTGGAATACGCAATATCACATGCTTCGCAAATTTTGCGGGCACGAGTGCGACCGATGCCGAAAATAGCAGTCAAACCGATTTCGGCATGCTGCTGAGGCGGAATATTGATACCAGCGATACGAGCCATATGCGTCCTCTAAAACTCTTTGAAATCAGCCTTGACGCTGTTTGTGACGTGGGTCTGCGCAAATCACGCGAACAACGCCCTTGCGTCGGATGATCTTGCAGTTGCGGCAAATTTTCTTGACCGAAGCTGAAACTCTCATATATTTCTCCTAACCTTTTGAACTGCGCCTACTTGACGCGAAACACAATGCGTGCCCGCGACAAATCGTAGGGCGTTAACTCAACCGTCACTTTGTCACCCGGAAGAATGCGAATGTAGTGCATGCGCATCTTCCCGGAAATGTGACCCAGAACCATGTGGCCGTTTTCCAGCTTCACGCGAAAAGTCGCGTTAGGCAGATTCTCCACGACCTCCCCTTGCATCTGGATGACGTCATCTTTCGACATGCATCAACCACCAGGTGAGGTCTTAAAATTTGCTTTCTTGAGCAGCGATTCATACTGCTGCGACATCATGTAGTTCTGCACCTGCGCCATGAAATCCATGGTCACAACGACAATAATAAGCAAGGAAGTCCCACCGAAATAAAACGGCACGTTGTACTTCAAAATCAAGAACTCTGGCAGCAAACATACGAAGGTGATGTAAATAGCACCCGCCAGCGTTAATCGCACCAAGATCTTGTCGATATAACGCGCAGTCTGATCGCCTGGGCGGATTCCTGGAATAAAAGCGCCGCTTTTCTTCAGGTTGTCTGCTGTCTCACGGCTGTTGAAGACCAGAGCCGTGTAGAAAAAACAGAAAAATATGATGGCGGTTGCATAAAGCAGCACATAAATAGGCTGCCCCGGGGTCAAAGTCCCAGCAATATCCTTCAACCAGCGCATCCCGTCGCCAGCACTGAACCAGCCGACAACTGTCGCAGGCAGCAGGATGATGGATGACGCGAAAATCGGAGGAATCACGCCGGCCATGTTCAGCTTCAGGGGGAGGTGGGAAGACTGTCCACCATACACCTTGTTGCCCACTTGGCGCCTGGCGTAATTGACCAGGATTTTTCGCTGCCCGCGCTCGACAAACACCACAAAATAAGTTACCAGAGCAACCACGATAACAATCACGATAGCAACCAGTATGCTCATTGCGCCAGTACGTACCAGCTCGAGCAAACCACCCATTGCACTCGGCAAACCTGCCGCAATACCCGCAAAGATGATGATTGAAATTCCGTTGCCCAAACCTCGTTCGGTAATCTGCTCGCCCAGCCACATCAAAAACATGGTTCCAGCAGTCAAACTCACTACCGCAGTCATCCGGAAACCAAAACCAGGTGCCAGCACCAGACCAGGTGAACTTTCAAGCGCAATCGCAATGCCCATAGACTGGAACAGCGCCAGGCCTAGAGTTCCGTAACGGGTGTACTGGGTGATCTTCCTGCGGCCAGCTTCACCTTCTTTTTTCATTTGCTCGAATGTCGGAACGACATACGTCAATAACTGCATGATGATCGATGCCGATATGTACGGCATGATTCCCAGAGCAAATACTGTAAACCGGGACAAGGCGCCACCGGAGAACATATTGAATAAACTCAGTATTCCGCCTTGCTGCCCCTTGAAAAGTTGCTGCAGTTGCGACGGGTCAATGCCGGGCACCGGAATGTGAGCGCCCACACGGTAAACCACCAGCGCAAGCAGCAAAAATACTAGCCTGTTGCGAAGATCACCGAACTTGCCGGTCTTTGCAGTTTGTGCGGAGCTGGTCGCCACTGGTCGTTGTCCGTGTAATTAAGCGAGCGTGCCGCCAGCAGCTTCAATCGCAGCTTTTGCACCCGCAGTCGCGCCAATACCATTAAGCTTGACTGCCTTCGTCAATGCGCCGGACTTGATGACTTTGACGTTCTTGGCAATCTGGCCCACGAGACCGGCCGTCTTGAGAACCAACAAGTCAACCTCAGCCAAACCGAGTTGCTCCAGGGCGGTCAGCGTGACTTCCGCGTTGTACTTGAGCTGGTGCGACTTGAAGCCGCGCTTGGGCAAGCGACGCTGCAAAGGCATTTGACCGCCTTCAAAGCCTACCTTGTGGTAGCCGCCCGCACGGGACTTTTGACCCTTGTGACCGCGACCCGCAGTTTTGCCAAGCCCCGAACCGATGCCACGGCCAACACGGCGCTTGGCATGTTTTGCGCCTGCGGCAGGCTTAATTCCGTTTAGTTCCATCATAAGCTCCGCTTACAGCACCTTGACCAGGTAGCTGATCTTGTTGATCATGCCGCGCACAGCAGGCGTGTCCTGAAGTTCGCTCTTGCTGTTGATACCACGAAGGCCCAGTCCACGCACGGTGGCGCGATGAGACTCCTTGGTTCCAATCGGGCTGCGAACCAGGGTCACAGTGAGTTTTTTCTCTGTCGTCATTGGGTACCGCCTTAGCCGAAGATCTCTTCGACTGATTTGCCACGCTTTGCCGCGATGTCCGAGGCCGTCGTGGAGTTATTCAGCGCGTCCATCGTTGCACGCACCATGTTGTAAGGGTTGCTGGAGCCGTGGCTTTTTGCCACGATGTCCGTAATACCCATCACTTCAAACACCGCGCGCATTGGACCGCCGGCAATGATGCCGGTACCTTTGGCAGCCGGCATCATCATGACACTGGCTGCGCCCCAATGGCCGAACACGTTGTGGTGAATCGTGCCGTTTTTCAACGAGACCTTGGTCATGTTGCGGCGAGCCTCTTCCATGGCCTTTTGCACGGCAGCAGGCACTTCTTTTGATTTGCCCTTGCCCATGCCGACGCGTCCATCGCCGTCACCAACGACCGTCAGTGCAGCGAAGCCGAGGATACGGCCGCCCTTGACGACTTTGGTCACGCGGTTGACCGCGATCATCTTTTCCTTCAGACCATCGTCTGGAGCATCGTTGTTCGATTTTGCTTGAAACTTAGCCATACTTAATTCCAGTCTGCTTAGAACTGCAAGCCAGCTTCGCGGGCAGCCTCGGCCAGCGCTTTGACGCGGCCGTGGTACGCAAAGCCAGCGCGGTCAAACGCTACTTTTTCCACACCTGCCGCTTTTGCCTTTTCGGCAATACGCTTGCCAATGGCCTGCGCAGCAGCTACGTTTGCACCTTTGCCCGCAGCACCGAGCTCCTTGCGGACTTCGGCTTCCGCGGTCGAAGCGGATGCGAGGATTTTGGCGCCGTCGCCAGAAATAACGCTGGCATAAATATGCAAATTGGTCCGATTGACAGTCAGACGCGCAACGCCTTGCGTGGCAATGCGGATGCGGGTCTGGCGTGAACGACGAAGGCGCTGCTCTTTTTTGGTCAACATGATGCAGCTCCTTATTTCTTCTTGGTTTCTTTGATCGTGATCTTCTCATCCGCATAACGGATGCCCTTGCCCTTGTAAGGCTCGGGAGGACGAACAGCACGAACTTCAGCAGCGATCTGGCCGACGCGCTGGCGATCCGAACCCTTGATCACCACCTCGGTGGGAGTCGGCGTCGTCACGGTAATGCCCGCAGGCATGTCCATGATGACGGGGTGCGAATAACCGACAGTCAGATTCAGCTTGGCGCCCTGTGCTTGGGCCTTGTAACCCACGCCAACCAAGCTCAGCTTCTTCTCGAAACCCTTGGTGACGCCGGTGACCATGTTGTTAACGAGCTGGCGCATCGTGCCGCTCATGGCATTGGCCTCACGCGAATCATTGGCCGGCACAAACGTCAGCTTGCCGGCATCATTTTTGATGGTTACAAGCGCATTCTGCGTCAGTGCCAAGGTGCCGAGGCCACCTTTGACATTGATCTGGTCATCTTTCATCGCCACGTCGACACCTTGGGGCACGACGACTGGCATTTTTCCTACACGAGACATTTCAGTTACTCCTCAATGCCGCCGTTAAGCCACGTAGCAAAGCACTTCACCACCGGTACCGGTAGCGCGCGCCTTGCGATCAGTCATCACACCCTTGGGGGTCGTAACGATGGCGACACCCAGGCCATTCATGACCTGTGGGATGGCGTCGTGGCCTTTGTAGACGCGGAGACCGGGGCGGCTGACGCGCTCGATGCGCTCAATCACGGGCTTGCCTGCGTAATACTTCAGGGCGATTTCCAGCTGGGGCTTGCCGTCGTCGGTTTTAACGGAGAAGCCATCGATATAGCCCTCATCCTTCAAAACCTGCGCGATGGCGACTTTGACTTTTGACGATGGCACCATCACAACGGCTTTTTCAACCATTTGTGCATTGCGGATGCGCGTCAGCATGTCTGCAATAGGATCACTCATGCTCATTTGTAGTTCTCCTATGCTTACCAGCTTGCCTTGGTGATACCAGGGATATCACCAGCAAAAGCCAACTCGCGAATCTTGGCACGAGCCAGACCGAATTGACGGAATGTGCCACGCGGACGGCCGGTGATCGCACAGCGGTTGCGCTGACGGGTCGGGTTCGCATTGCGGGGCAGCTTTTGCAGCTCCAGACGGGCCAAATGGCGCTCTTCATCGGAGCGCTTGGCGTCGTTGGACGTTGCTTTGAGTTCTGCGTACTTTTTGGCGAACTTGGCGGCGAGTTTTTCGCGCTTCAGTTCACGTTGCAATAAAGCCTGTTTTGCCATGTCCGCCTCAGTTCTTGAACGGAAAACGGAAGCCAGTGAGGAGCGCTTTGCACTCTTCGTCGGACTTGGCCGTTGTGGTGATGCTGATGTTGAGACCGCGCAGGGCGTCGACCTTGTCGTACTCAATCTCAGGGAAAATGATCTGCTCTTTCACGCCGATGTTGTAGTTGCCGCGGCCATCAAAGGCCCGGCCGGAAATACCGCGGAAGTCACGAACACGCGGCAGAGCCACAGTCACGAAACGATCGAGGAACTCATACATCTGCACGCCGCGCAGGGTCACCATGCAGCCGATAGGCAGATCTTCGCGGATCTTGAACCCGGCGATAGCCTTTTTGGCCTTGGTGACCACCGGCTTCTGGCCGGCGATCTTGGTCATGTCGCTCACAGCGTTGTCCATGACCTTCTTGTCCGCCACCGCCTCGCTCACACCCATGTTGAGCGTGATCTTGGTGATGCGCGGAACCTGCATCGGCGACTTGTAGCCGAATTTTTCCATCAGGGCAGGCGCGATTTTTTCGCGGAACTGGGCCTGCAGGCGAGCCTGGGCAGGTGCAGCTTTTGTAGGTGCGGTCTTTGCCATGTTTATGCAACCTTGATTTCGTCGCCACTGGACTTGAAGACGCGCACTTTTTTGCCGTCAGCCAGAAGCTTGATGCCCACGCGATCCGCCTTGCCGGTTGCAGCATTGAAGATGGCCACATTGGACTGGTGAATCGGCATGCTTTTTTCAACAATGCCGCCCGTGGCGCCCTTGAGAGGATTCGGCTTGGTGTGCTTTTTCACCAGGTTGATACCCTCAACCAGCACATAGCTGTCGTCCTTGCGGAGCGTGATCGTGCCGCGCTTGCCCTTGTCACGGCCGGCGATCACGATGATTTCGTCGCCTTTGCGAATCTTGTTCATGGCGTGTCCTTAAAGAACTTCAGGAGCCAGGGACACGATCTTCATGAACTTCTCGGTGCGCAGTTCGCGCGTGACCGGTCCGAAGATGCGGGTGCCAATAGGCTCCAGCTTGGCATTAAGCAACACGGCTGCGTTGCCATCGAATTTGACGAGAGAGCCGTCACCGCGGCGGATACCCTTGGCGGTACGAACGACCACCGCACTGTAAACCTCGCCTTTTTTGACGCGGCCACGCGGAGCGGCTTCTTTGATACTCACCTTGATGACATCACCGACGCTGGCGTACCGGCGCTTGGATCCGCCCAGCACCTTGATGCACATCACGGATTTGGCACCCGTGTTGTCAGCAACATCGAGTTTGGATTGCGTTTGAATCATTTAAATTAGTCCCAACTTGCACCAGCGCCTTTTCCCTTGCAGGAAGACTTGCCAGTCAGTCTTGGGCCCGTCGTCCACACTGCAAACCACTTGCAATGCTTCCGTTAGGCAGAATTCTCAGCTTTTTACAGCGAAGCCCACGATTATGGGTAAATTCGGAAACCTTGTCAACACCTGAGCGCTAAAAACAAGCACGCCCCGCGGTCATTTCTCAACTACTCATCGTTTCATGCTGCAGCCCCCGTCCACTAATGCTGGGAAGCTATGATTTTAAGAGCAGATCCGCCACAACTCGCGTCCAAAGCGTCCCCATCTGGTGCCGGAATCAGCTGGGCAGGGTCAAATACTGGTCGGCAAGCGTCAGGAAATCAGCCAGCCGAGGCGCGGCCTGGCCCTCCTCCTCAAGCAGGCCGGCCACCGCGCCCGCCAGGGACTTGGCCAGCGCGGCGTCCAGGAAGAGCAGTCGCGACCGCCTGGCCAGTACGTCCTCCACGGTCCGGGCGTATTCGTAGCGTGCAGCGAACCTGACCATCGCTTCCGTCAACCCGCCGCCCAGCTCCCTGTCGCTTCCCGGCAGCGCAAGCACCCTCGCCGCATCGCTGCCGTAAAGGTGCAGTCCCGGAGCATCGCTGATCCGGTGGCCGGACGACTGGGCGCCGACCAGCAACAGGCTGGCGGTCACACCACCTGGGCGCTGGGGCAGCAGGTTCCGGGCAAAACAGTTGTCCAGCACATCTTCTGCCATGGCACGGTAGGTTGTCCATTTTCCGCCGGTCACTGTGACCAGTCCGCTCTTGCTGACCAGGACGGTGTGTTCGCGCGAGAGGGCCTGCGTGCGGTCGCCATCATCGTCGGGCGGCTTGACCAAGGGCCGGAGACCAACCCAAATACTCCTGATATCTGCCGGCGCCGGAGCCCTGCTCAGGTAGCGGCCAGCCTCGCCAAGAATGAAGTCAAGCTCTTCCCGAAAGGCCATCGGCTCCCGCGCCAGATCATTGCGCGGCGTATCGGTCGTGCCCAAAATCGTTTTGCCCAGCCAAGGCACGGCAAACAGCACGCGGCCGTCGGCCGTTTTGGGAACCAGCAAGGCATGGTCAGTCGGTAAAAACCCACGGTCCACCACGATGTGCACACCTTGGCTGGGCGCCACCATGGGCCGGGCCTCGTGCCCGATGGCCTGGCCATCGAGCACCCTCAACTGGTCGACCCAAACACCAGCTGCATTCACGACACATTTGGCACGCACCGTAAGTGCCTGCCCACTTTCCTGATCCGTAAGTTGCAGGCCCACTACTTTGCCTGCCTCATGAATCAGGCCGGTGGCAGCACAGTAATTGACCAGCAAGGCACCCGCGCGCGCTGCGCTGCGCGCCAGCGCCAGCGCCAGACGCGCATCGTCAAACTGTCCATCCCAGTATTTGACGCCGCCCTTGAGCCCCTTCTCGCGCACCGTTGGCAGATCGCGTAAGGTCTCGGCGCGACTCAAAAACTCTGTCGCGCCCAGCCCGGCCTTGCCGGCCAGGGCGTCATACATCTTGAGTCCCACCCCATAAAAAGGAGCTTCCCAGAATTTATAGGAGGGCATGACAAACGGCAGCGGTTGCGCCAGATGCGGCGCGTTGGCCAACAGCCGAGTGCGCTCATGCAAGGCCTCCCTGACCAGGGAAATGTTGCCCTGCGCCAGATAACGCACACCCCCATGCACCAGCTTGGTCGCACGCGAAGAAGTTCCCTTGGCAAAGTCATGGGAGTCGACCAGCACCACGGAGAAGCCGCGTGCGGCAGCATCGAGGGCAACGCCAAGCCCCGTGGCGCCGCCACCAATGATGGCAATATCGTATGTATGGGGCGCTTTCAGGCGCTCTATCAAGTCTGCGCGCTGCGTCGGCAACGCCGAAAGTTCAAATGTCATGTGCTCCATTGTCGGTCTCCAAGGAAACCCCAAAGCAGGTTTCGCTTCTTGGCATTTTCTGTGGTGAGTGCGTGCAAACGTCGTTCGCACGCACTCTCACCATCAAGCAACACGCGGGCCGGAGCCCGCATGACTTGTTAGCGAACCTTGCCGTCCTTCCAGGCTTGCAACAACTTGTCGTAGTTGATGGTCTCGCCTTTTGGTTTTTCATTGGCAAGCTTTTTCCAGGGCGCGCCGGTGTCGCTCAGGTATTTTGCGGGATCACCCTTGGGATTGAGCTTGGGAGGGCAATTCGCCATACCCGCGCGTTCAAGCCTGCCCAGCACCTGGTCCATCTCGTCGGCAAGCGTATCCATCGCAACCTGCGGTGTTTTTTCGCCTGTCACAGCCTGTGCCACGTTCTTCCACCACAACTGAGCCAGTTTGGGGTAGTCAGGAACGTTGGTGCCAGTTGGTGACCATGCCACGCGCGCCGGGCTACGGTAGAACTCGACCAGACCACCCAGCTTGGGCGCCATGTCGGTCATGGCTTGCGAACGAATGTCCGATTCGCGAATGGGTGTCAGTCCCACCATGGTCTTCTTCAGCGACGTCGTTTTGGCCGTCACGAATTGCGCGTACAACCAGGCTGCAGCGGTGCGGTTGGCATCGTGGTCTTTGAAGAAAGTCCATGAGCCCACGTCCTGGTAGCCGTTTTGCATGCCCTGCTTCCAGTAGGGACCGTTAGGACCCGGAGCCATGCGCCACTTCGGCGTTCCGTCGGCGTTGACGACTGGCAAGCCAGGCTTGACCATGTCCGCTGTGAACGCGGTGTACCAGAAGATCTGCTGGGCGATCTGGCCCTGCGCGGGCACGGGACCGGCTTCACCGAAGGTCATGCCGGTGGCTTCCTTGGGTGCGAACTTCTTCATCCAGTCGACGTACTTCGTCAGGGCATAAACCGCAGCCGGCGAGTTAGTGGCACCGCCGCGGGCAACCGAGGCGCCTACTGGTGTGCACTTGTCATCACCCACGCGAATGCCCCACTCGTCCACAGGCAAGCCGTTGGGGTTGCCAATGTCCGCAGTGCCAGCCATGGAAAGCCAGGCGTCCGTGAAGCGCCAGCCGAGCGACGGGTCCTTCTTGCCGTAGTCCATATGACCGTAAATCGGCTTGCCGTCAATCTGCTTAACGTCGTTGCTGAAGAACGCCGCAATGTCTTCGTAGGCGGACCAATTGAGCGGAACCCCTAGCTCATAGCCGTACTTGGCCTTGAACTTTTCCTGCAATTCTGGCTTGGCGAAAAGGTCCGCCCGGAACCAATAGAGATTGGCAAACTGCTGGTCCGGCAACTGGTAGAGCTTCTTGTCAGGGCCGGTAGTGAAGCTGGTCCCGATAAAATCTTTCAGGTCCAGACCGGGATTTGTGAACTCCTTGCCAGCACCTTCCATATAGTCGGACAGCGCCAAAATTTTGCCGTAGCGGTAGTGCGTACCGATCAGGTCCGAGTCAGAAATCCAGCCGTCATAAATCGACTTGCCGGACTGCATGGAGGTCTGCAGTTTTTCAACCACGTCGCCTTCCTGGATCAGATCGTGCTTGACCTTGATTCCGGTGATTTCCTCAAAGGCCTTGGCCAGCGTTTTCGATTCGTACTCGTGCGTCGTGATGGTTTCCGACACCACGGATATTTCGGTGACGCCCTTGGCCTTGAGCTTGGCAGCGGCGTCGATGAACCATTTCATCTCGGTGGCCTGCTGCTCCTTGGTCAAGGTGGATGGCTGGAACTCGTTGTCTATCCACTTTTTGGCAGCGTCCGAAACCACTGCTGGCGCAGCAGCCGGCGCAGCAGCCGGTGCAACCACCACGGGGGTTGGAGCAGCGGCAACCGGCTCATCCTTTTTGCCGCAAGCCGACATCATCAAGACTGCCGCACCGATGGCCGACAGTGCATACATAGAGCGCTTCATGGTTTGACTCCTTGGCGTTGCGCCGCAGCGAGCGCGGCGGCAGGCGTATAAAAGTTCATCTCAATCTCCTCATTGACTTCCCCATGTTTCCTGACACACCGGCGGGGAAGGGTTGCCGGGCGCCGCTCTCCTGAAATCCGCACTAACCCTTGCGCATGACGAGCGCAATCCATCCCATGGAAATGACAAAGCTGATCCAGATCGAGGGGTCAACCTGAAAGCCCATGGCTGCCCCCAACTTGCCACTCAGACCCACAAAGATCAGATTGATATAGGCGGCCCCCAACAGCCCGATAAACAGGCGGTCGCCGCGTGTGGTGTCCAGCGGCAAAAAGCCGCGGCGCATCGTGGTTGGTGACTTGATTTCCCAGAGCGTCATGCCGATCAACATCAGCACGATGCAGCTGAAGAACACCGCCACGGGCAAGGTCCACGCCATCCACTCAAACATGTTCAGTCCTTCTCATACTCTGCCCATCGCAAAGCCCTTGGCGATGTAATGCCGGACGAACCAGATCACGATGGCGCCCGGCACGATGGTCAGCACGCCTGCAGCGGCGAGCGTTGCCCAGTCCATGCCTGAAGCCGAAACCGTGCGCGTCATCGTCGCCACAATCGGCTTGGCGTTCACGCTGGTCAGCGTTCGCGCCAGCAGCAGCTCGACCCAGCTGAACATGAAGCAGAAGAACGCCGCCACACCGACACCAGCCTTGATCAGTGGCAGGAAAATAACGGCGAAAAAGCGTGGGAAGGAATAGCCGTCGATATACGCTGTCTCGTCGATCTCGCGCGGGATTCCGCTCATGAAACCCTCCAGAATCCAGACCGCCAGCGGCACGTTGAACAGCAAATGCGCCAGCGCCACGGCAATGTGGGTGTCCATCAATCCCACGGTCGTGTACAGCTGGAAGAAGGGCAACAGAAACACGGCAGGTGGCGTCATGCGGTTGGTGAGCAGCCAGAAAAACACATGCTTGTCGCCGATGAAGCTGTAGCGCGAGAACGCGTACGCGGCGGGTAATGCCACGGTGATGGAAATCACCGTGTTGATGGCCACGTAAATGAGGGAGTTGATGTAACCCGAGTACCAGGACGGATCGGTAAAAATCGTCCGGTAGTTGGCCCAGGTGAACTCCTGCGGGAAGAAAGAAAAGCTCGAGACAATCTCGGAATTGGTCTTGAAGCTCATGTTGATCATCCAGTAGATGGGCAACAGGGCAAAGATGATGTAGGCGATGAGAAACAGTGTTCTCGCCTGGAAGCGGGGCTTAGACATGCTGCCCCCACGCTTTGCACTTCGTGTTGTCGCTGCCCCCCAAGGGGGCGCGAGCTTGCTTGGGGCGGCCCGTCGCTGCGCTCATTCCATGCTCTCCTTCTCTTGTGTGCCCACCCGCTGCATCCAGTTGTAAAGGATGAAGCACAGCAGCAAAATAATCAGAAAGTAAATCAGCGAGAAAGCAGCCGCCGGCCCCAGATCAAACTGCCCCACGGCCTTTTGAGTCAGGTACTGCGAGAGAAAAGTAGTGGCGTTTCCGGGCCCGCCGCCGGTCAACACAAAGGGTTCCGTGTAAATCATGAAGCTGTCCATGAACCGCAGCAACACGGCAATCATGAGAACCCCACGCATCTTGGGCAGCTGGATAAAGCGAAACACTGCAAACTTGCTGGCACCGTCAATGCGTGCCGCCTGGTAGTAGGCGTCGGGAATGGACCGCAGGCCGGCATAACAAAGCAGCGCCACCAGAGGCGTCCAGTGCCAGACGTCCATGACCAGCACCGTAATCCAGGCGTGCAGCGCATTGCCGGTATAGCTGTAATCGAAGCCCATTTTCTGCAGCACCATGCCAAGCAGGCCAATATCTGCGCGACCGTAGATCTGCCAGATCGTGCCCACCACGTTCCAGGGGATCAGCAGCGACAGCGCCACCAGTACCAGCACCAAGGAGGCCTTCCAGCCCTGGGCCGGCATGGACAAAGCCAGCGCGATGCCCAGCGGAATCTCCACAGCAAGGACGGCAAATGAGAACGTCAGCTGCCGCCACAGGGCCGCATGCAGGTCCTCATCACGCATGACGGCCGCAAACCACTCAGTTCCGACAAAGACCCTGCGCTCCGGCGAAATGATGTCCTGCACCGAATAGTTGACAACAGTCATCAGCGGCAGGATGGCCGAGAAGGCGACGCAGATGATGACCGGAAGGATCAACAGCCAGGCCTTCTGGTTGACGGGTTTAGTGGTGGTGCTCATGCAACGAGCTCCTCGTTTTTGTAGAAACAGGTATGCGCGCCCAGCACCTGCAGCCAGATACTCTCGCCGGCCTGCGGAAGCGTCGTCTCCGAATGAAGGCGCACTTTCACAGGCGTCTCTCCGACCATTGCTGTCACCATCGTGTGGGTTCCGATGTCCTGTACCCGCATGACGCTGGCCGGCACGGCGCCCGCAGCGCCGGCAGCAGCCAGCCCCACGTATTCCGGACGCACACCGAGCTTGAAGTCGCCCGGCGGAAGCTCGCGGCCGGCAGGCAGGGCCAGCCTGTGACCCGCGATCTCCACAGAGTCGCCGTTAGCGCGCGCCGCCAGAAAATTCATGCCGGGCGAACCAATGAAATGCCCGACAAAGGTATGTTGTGGTCGCTCAAACAGCGCGTCGGCGGACCCGACCTGGACCGCGCGGCCGCGCGTCATGACCACAACCTGCTGCGCAAAGGTCAGCGCCTCAACCTGGTCATGCGTCACATAAATGAGGGTGAGCTTGAGTTCGTGATGAATCTGCTTGAGCTTGCGGCGAAGTTGCCACTTGAGGTGCGGGTCGATGACCGTCAGCGGCTCGTCAAAAAGCACGGCGGACACATCGGGCCGCACCAGCCCACGCCCCAAAGAAATCTTCTGTTTCGCGTCGGCGGCCAGGCCCGCTGCACGTTGGTTCAGCTGCCCGCTCATCTCCAGCATCTCGGCAATCTGACCGACACGTTTTTTGATCTGGTCTTCCGGCATTTTCCGGTTGCGCAGCGGGAAAGCCAGGTTCTCGGCCACCGTCATCGTGTCGTAAATGACCGGAAACTGGAACACTTGCGCAATATTGCGCTCCTGCGGCGTTGCATGCGTCATGTCCTTGCCATCAAACTTCACCGTGCCCTGTGACGGCGCCAGCAGACCGGAGATCACGTTAAGCATGGTGGTCTTGCCACAACCCGAGGGGCCCAGCAGAGCATAGGCGCCGCCATCCTCGAAGCTCATCTGCAGCGGCAGCAACGCGTAATCGGCGTCTTCTTGCGGGTTTGCCTTGTAGGCGTGCGCAAGATCCAGGTCTATGCGTGCCATCTCAATGGCCTCCCTTGCGCTGGGGCGCCACCAGTAAGGCGCCGCCATCATCAAACACATAGGCATGGGCCGGATGAAGGTACAGCGTGATCGGCGCACCCAAGTCGAAATAATGAACGCCTGTGAGTTGAGCAACCAGTTCGCCGACGGGTGTGCTCACGTGTACAAAAGTGTCTGAGCCCGAGATTTCCGCCAGCTCGACTTTCCCTGGCAGGCTCACATCACCGTCGCGCGGCGTTTCACGCAAGGCGCTGGCACGTACGCCTACGGTCAGGCCTGCAGTCGCGCCCGGCTTCAGCGCCATGACCAACTCGGGGCCGCCTGACAGTTGCACGCCGCGCTCACTCGCCTGTGCGCCAATCAGGTTCATCGGCGGGTCGCTGAACGCGCGTGCCACCCGCAATGATTTGGGCGCATGAAACACCTCGGCCGTCGGGCCGTACTGGAGCAACTCACCACCGTCCAGCACAGCGGTATAGCCCCCCAGCAGCAGGGCCTCGCCAGGCTCGGTTGTTGCGTAGATAACCGTCGAATCACCGACTGCAAACAGCTGGGTGAGCTCTTCGCGCAGTTCCTCACGCAACTTGTAATCCAGATTCACCAGGGGCTCGTCCAGCAGCATCAGGGGCGCGCCCTTGGCGAGCGCACGCGCCAGCGCCACACGTTGCTGCTGCCCGCCCGACAGCTCGGCCGGATAACGGTCCAGAAACATGTCGATGTGCAGGCGCGCGGCAATCTCGCGGACCCGCTGGTCTATGTCTTTCTCACCGCGCAGTTTCAGCGGCGAGGCGATGTTGTCTGCGACCCTGAGTGAGGGATAGTTGATGAACTGCTGGTAGACCATGGCCACATTGCGTTCACGCACCGGCATGCCGGTAACATCCGCGCCATCGACCAGAACCCGGCCCGCGCTAGGAACGTCGAGACCGGCCATCACGCGCATCAGGCTGGTCTTGCCGGCCTGCGTGGCACCCAGCAACACCGTGACTTCACCGGGCCGCGGCGCCAGATTCATGTCGTGGAGCCAGGTTTCCGGACCGACTTTTTTGCTGATTTTGTCGAGCAAGAGCTGCATCACACGCCTTTTCGGGCGCCAGGGCGCGTGGGTGCCGGAGGAAAAGATGGGTACACGTTTTGTCAATTTTGATTCGTATCTTTTCTATTTTTCTTCCTTTTGGCGCGATTTGAATAGATGATTTCCCTAATTTGTTTCTTTTTGTTTCGATATACAGTCGAATGACTCACAAATCTGACTACCGATTCGAAGCTCGCGTGAACTCCAACCCCCGGCAACTGAAACTTCTTGACGTGGTCCGAGCGCGTGGCTCGGTCACTGTTGAACAACTCGCTGACACGCTGGAAGTGACGCTACAGACGGTACGCCGCGACGTGCAACGCCTGTCGGAAGCAGGCCTGCTGACGCGCTTCCACGGCGGTGTACGCGTACCCAGTTCGACCATTGAAAACCTGGCGCACCGCCAACGCGAAAATCTCAACGCGGATGGAAAGACACGAATCGCCCTGGCCGTCGCGGCAGAAGTGCCGGACAACTGCTCGCTGATCCTCAACATCGGCACCACCACCGAAGCCATCGCCAGGGCGCTGATGCACCACAAGGGCTTGCGTGTCATCACCAACAACCTTAACGTCGCGGCCATTCTGAGCGGCAATCCGGATTGCGAAGTCATCGTTGCCGGGGGCGTGGTCCGCGCACGGGACCGCGGCATCGTGGGGGAAGCTGCTGTTGACTTCATCCGCCAGTTTCGGGTGGACATTGCAGTGATCGGCATTTCCGGCATTGAGGGTGACGGCTCATTGCGCGACTTTGACTACCGTGAGGTCAAGGTGGCGCAAACCATCATTGAGCATGCGCGCGAAGTCTGGCTTGCTGCCGACAGCAGCAAGTTCAACCGGCCCGCCATGGTCGAGCTGGCCACCTTGTCGCAAATCGACCGGCTGTTCACCGACCAGCCCCCGCCGGAGCCCTTTCCGGGCCTGCTGGCGGAAGCCGGGGTAAGCTGCGACGTGGCCCTTCCCTGAGACCCTTCAACCCACCGCCCATCATGACTTACCTGCTTGCTCTGGACCAGGGCACTTCCAGTTCCCGCAGCATCGTGTTTGACGAGAAAGGCCACATCGTGGCCCTGGCGCAGCAGGAACTGCCGCAGATTTACCCCAAGCCCGGCTGGGTTGAACACGATCCTCTGGAGATCTGGCGCACCCAGCTGGCCACCGCGCGCGAGGCATTGGCCAAGGCAAACATCAAAGCCGGCGACATCCGGGCGCTGGGTATTACCAACCAGCGCGAAACCACAGTGGTCTGGAACCGCAAGACCGGCCAGCCCATCCACCATGCCATCGTCTGGCAGGACAGGCGTGCAGAAGCCACCTGCGCCCGGTTGCGTGAGGACGGCAAGGCAGAGCTGATCCAGGCCAGGACCGGCTTGCTGGTTGATGCCTATTTTTCCGGCACCAAACTGAAATGGCTGCTCGACAACGTGCCAGAGGCGCGGCAACAGGCGGCACGCGGCGAACTCGCTTTCGGCACCATCGACAGCTGGCTGATGTGGCAGCTCACCGGCGGGGCCCTGCATGCGACCGACGTGACCAATGCCTCGCGCACCATGCTGTTCAATGTGCATACCAACAGCTGGGACAGCGAGCTGCTGGCCCTGCTCGACATTCCCGACAGCCTGATGCCCAAGGTGCTGCCATCCAGCACGCACTACGGCAATGTGCTGCCAGATCTGCTGGGCGCAGCCATCCCGATTGGTGGCGTAGCAGGCGACCAGCAAAGCGCACTGTTCGGCCAGGCCTGCTTCAAGGAAGGCATGGCCAAAAATACTTACGGCACGGGCTGCTTCATGCTGATGCATACCGGCAAGAAGTTTCAGACTTCGCACAATGGTTTACTGACCACCAGCGCGGCGCAGGTTACTCAACAAACAGAATTTGCCATCGAAGGCAGCGTGTTTGTGGGTGGTGCGGTGGTGCAGTGGCTGCGCGACGGCTTGCACGCCATCAAAGGCAGCGGCGAGGTGCAGGCTCTGGCGCAAAGCGTCCCCGATTCCGGAGGTGTGATGATGGTGCCAGCCTTCACCGGCCTGGGTGCGCCCTACTGGAAACCTGACGCCCGCGGCACCATCACCGGCCTGACGCGCGGCACCACGGTCGCGCATATTGCCCGGGCGGCGCTGGAAAGTATTGCTTACCAGAGCGCGGCCCTGCTGCAGGCCATGAGCCGCGACGCCGTCGCTGCCGGCGCCGCGCCGGTGGCAGAACTCCGGGTGGACGGCGGCGCCTGCATCAACGATTTGCTGATGCAGTTCCAGGCCGACCTGTTGGGTATTCCTGTCGTGCGGCCGGCCGTGACCGAAACCACCGCTCTGGGTGCGGCCTACCTGGCTGGCCTGTCGAGCGGCGTTTACGCCAGCACCACCGAGCTGTCGGATATGTGGCGGGCGGAGCGACGCTTTCTGCCGACCCTCAGCGCGAGCCGCGCAGCTGAACTGATGGCCCAGTGGGAGCACGCCGTACGGCAGACCGTGCTCGACTGAGGCGCGCTCCGGGTGGGCGACAATCGCGGCGGGGCGGATATTTTCAGCCCGCCCCCTCCAGCGAGCCCCACCCCATGAGCCTACCCAGCGCAGACACCGCGAACCACAGCCACGAACAGGTCGCCTTTATTGGCGGCGGCAACATGGCCAGCGCCATCATCGGCGGCCTGCTCAAACGCGGAACAGCCGCCAGCCAGATCCAGGTGGTCGAGCCCTGGAACGAGCAGCGCGCCAAGCTGCTTAGGCAATTTGCGGGAATCCAGGTCCACGAAAACCCTGGCGAAGCCCTCGCCAGCGCTACGCTGGTGGTCTGGGCCGTCAAGCCGCAAGCCTTCAAGGACGCCGCCCTGCAGACCCGGTTTCACACCAAAACCGCCGTGCACCTGAGCGTGGCAGCCGGCATCCGGTCTGACAGCATCGCCCACTGGCTGGACACCCAGCGTGTGGTGCGCTCCATGCCCAACACGCCCGCGCTGATTGGCAAGGGGGTGACCGCCCTGTTCGCCCGCGGCGCCGTCAGTGCAGCGGATCGTCTGGCTGTGGAACGGGTCATCCGCACCACCGGCGACTTCATCTGGCTGGACGACGAAAAACACCTGGACGCGGTTACCGCCCTGTCGGGCTCCGGCCCGGCTTACGTGTTTTACTTCATTGAAGCCATGGTGCAGGCCGGCGTGGACATGGGGCTCAGCCACGAGCAGGCCCACAAGCTGGCGGTGGGCACCTTTGTGGGTGCATCGGAGTTGGCGCGCGCATCGGACGAGCCGCCGGAACTGCTGCGGGCCCGGGTCACCTCCAGGGGTGGTACGACCTACGCGGCGCTGACTTCCATGGAGCAGGATGACGTCAAGAAGCAGTTCATGCGCGCGATCCACGTTGCAAGACAGCGCGCTGCAGAACTTGGCGATGAGTTTGGCGCCGCCTGATCTTCATCAAATCGGGCTTCAGCCCACATCCAGCAAGCACGAACAGCTACTGTTTTTATAGCAAATCAATGCCCCGGCGGCCAAGTGCCCACCAGCGCGTACGACAGGGCAATGCCGGCAAACACCGCAAACCCCAGCCAGTGATTCACGCGAAATGCCTTGAAGCAGGCGTCACGGCCCCGCCCCCGGATCAGCCAGACATGCCACAGTGCCTGCCCGAGTGCGACCACAAGCGCTATCAAATAAATAGCTGGTTGCGCAATATCCATGAGGGCTGCGGCCCAAATTGACAGATAAATCAGATAACTGACCAGCACCGCCGCCACATCGAAGCGGCCCAGCGTGATGGCCGAGGTTTTCATGCCGATCTTGAGGTCGTCGTCGCGGTCCACCATGGCGTATTCGGTGTCGTAGGCAATCACCCAGAACAGGTTGCCCAGCAGCAGCAGCCAGGCCAGCGCCGGCACCCGCGACTGCACCGCCGCAAACGCCATGGGAATGCCAAAACTGAAAGCCACGCCCAGCACCGCCTGCGGCATGGACACAAAACGTTTGGCATAGGGGTAGGCCACGGCCACGGCCAGCGCGGCGAAGGACCAGGCGATGGTCGTCGGGTTGGTGGTGAGCACCAGACCAAATGCCAACAAAGCCAGTACCGCGGCCAGACTCAAGGCCTCACGCACCCCGACCGCGCCACGCGTGACAGGCCGCTCGGCCGTGCGTTTGACATGGCGGTCGAAATCCCGGTCGACGACGTCGTTGAGGCAGCAGCCGGCGCTGCGCATCAGGATGGTGCCCAGCGTGAATACCGCGATCAGGTGCCAGCCGGGAAAACCATGCGACGCCACCCACAGCGCCGACAGCGTGGGCCACAGCAACAGCAACCACCCGGCCGGGCGGTCCCAGCGGATCAGTTCGAGGTAGAGACGGAGTCGGCTTGTCACCCGGCGATGTTAGCCGCTGCGCGGCAGGGATCCGCCGACTACTCTTCGAGAAGTGAACGCAGCATCCACGCCGTCTGCTCGTGCACCGTCAGGCGCTGCGTCAGCAGGTCGGCCGTCGGTTCGTCGCTGGCTTTGTCGGCCAGCGGGAACAATTCGCGCGCGGTGCGGGCCACGGCTTCGTGGCCCTTCACCAGAATGCGCACCATCTCCAGCGCCTGCGGGGGCTTGACCGGTGCATCCGGCAGAGAGGTCAGCCGGCCGAATTCGGCGTAAGAGCCCGGCGCGCGATGCCCCAGGGAACGAATGCGTTCGGCCACCGGGTCCACCGCGTTCCAGAGTTCGGTGTACTGGGTCATGAACATCACGTGCAGCGTGTTGAACATCGGGCCGGTCACGTTCCAGTGAAAGTTGTGCGTGGTCAGGTAGAGCGTGTAGGTGTCGGCCAGCAGGCGGCTCAGGCCCTGGGTGATGGCCGCACGGTCTTTTTCACTGATGCCGATGTTGATGGGCGGCGCGCCGCTGCGGCTGGCGGACGCGGCATTTTTGGAAGCAGATTTGGCCATGGGTTTCCTTTCAAGAACTTCAGGCTTCACTCTAAGCAATCAGGGAGCCCGAAGCAACAGCCAGACTGTATGGCCTTGATAGGCGTCCTGAAATCAGCAGGAACCCAGGTCAGGACAGGCGTGTCACGCCCGGCAGTTCACAAGCGTAGATCGCATTGCGCAAGGCCGCGATGGCCTCATACCGGGTGAAGCTGCGGCGCCAGGCCAGCACCACACGCCGCGTCGGCACATGGCCTTCAAACGGCAGGTAAGTGATGTAAGACGCCAGCTCGGCCGCCTCTTTTTCCCGGGTCCTGGGCTTGGCGGGCCTGGTCAGCAGCGCGTCTTTGGGAACACTCAGGCGCGGCACCAGCGTCACACCCATGCCGGCCGCCACCATGTGTTTGATGGTTTCCAGCGAGGAACCTTCAAAACTCTTGCTTATGCCTTCCGCGTTGCTGGAAAAGCGTGCGAACTCGGGGCAGACCTCCAGCACATGGTCGCGGAAACAGTGGCCGTTACCCAGCAAGAGCATGGTCTCCTGCTTGAGTTCTTCAGCGGTGATGCTGCCCCGCGCCGCCAGCGGGTGGTTGCTGGGCACGGCCGCCATGAAGGGCTCGTCGTACAGCGGCGCAATCGCCAGGTTGGTGTCGGGGAAAGGTTCGGCGAGGATGGCGCAATCGATCTCGCCGGTGCGCAACTCTTCCAGCAGCTTGACGGTGAAGTTCTCCTGCAGCATCAGCGGCATCTGCGGCGTGAGTGCAATCGCCTGCCGCACCAGGTCGGGCAACAGGTAGGGGCCGATGGTGTAGATCACGCCCAGGCGCAGGGCGCCAGCCAGCGGGTCCTTGCCGCGCCTGGCGATCTCGCGGATGCTGTCGGCCTGCTCCAGCACACTCTGCGCCTGGCGCACGATCTCTTCACCCAGCGGCGTCACCGTGATCTCGTTGGCGTTGCGCTCGAACAGTTTGACCTGCAGCTCTTCTTCCAGCTTCTTGATGGCCACGCTCAGCGTGGGCTGCGACACATGACATGCCTCGGCGCCCCGGCCGAAGTGTTTTTCGCGGGCGACGGCAACGATGTATTTCAGTTCTGTCAGCGTCATGGGCTTATTGTGCGGCTTTTCCCCACCCTTGCGGGGAAGCCCCAGGGGCAACCCTGCTTCAGGCAGCCTTCATGCCAGAATCGGCAGTGACAGCAATTTCGCTTTGACCTGAACCTTACGGGCTTACCCATGAACCGATCCCTCGCCTATTCCTTTGGCCTCGTCCTGGTCGTGCTGCTTGGCGGCTGCGCCCGGGAACCAAAAATCATTGTCCCCTTGCCTGCCTACTCCATGGATTTCAGTACCGCCGAAGAGTGGCGAATTGCCGACTTCGCCGGTCTCGGCCCCAAGGTGGCTGCTGAAATTGTCGAGCAACGGACCCAGCGCCGATTCATCAGCTGCGCCGATCTGGGTTTTCGGGTCCGCAGCCTGGGCACTTTCAGCCTGAGAAAACTTTCTGACCAGGGCATGCGGGTCAACGGCGAAAGCTGCTGAGCGGCGGCGTCCCCCGCTTCCGCTCAGGCCTTCAAAAACTCGGCCTTTCCTCCCAACCAGCGCAAGATATGCCGGTGCGCCAAGTCCGGGTACTTGTCGAGCATTACCGGCGCCAGAGCCCGCGCCCAGGCCAGCAGTTCGGTGTCAGTCGCCAGGTCGGCAAAGCGCAGTAGCGGCGCGCCCGATTGCCGCGCACCGAGAAACTCCCCCGGGCCTCGGATTTCCAGGTCGCGCCGGGCGATTTCAAAGCCGTCCTGGGTTTCGACCATGGCCTTCAGCCGGGCGCGCGCAGTTTCACCCAGGCGCGGCGCATCCCCGGTCGAGTACAACAGCACACAGGCCGAGGCCGCCGCGCCGCGCCCGACCCGACCGCGCAGCTGGTGCAACTGGGAGAGGCCAAACCTTTCGGCGTGTTCAATCACCATCAGCGAGGCATTGGGCACATCGACGCCGACTTCGATCACCGTGGTGCTGACCAGCACGCCGAGCTGGCCGCTGGTAAACAGCCCCATCACTGCCTTTTTCTCGGCCACCGGCATGCGCGAATGCAGCAGGCCGACGGGCGTGCCGGGCAAGGCGGCGCTCAGCGCTTCATGCGTCTGGGTGGCGTTGATCAGGTCCACTGATTCGCTTTCCTCAATCAGCGGGCAAACCCAGTAGACCTGCCGGCCCTCGGCGAGCTGGCTGCGGATACGTTCGACCACCTCGTCACGCCGCGCTTCGGCCACCACTTTGGTGACGATGGGTGTGCGGCCTGGCGGCAACTCGTCAATTGTCGAGACGTCGAGGTCGGCGTAATAACTCATGGCCAGGGTGCGCGGGATGGGCGTCGCCGTCATCATCAATAAATGAGGTTCCACCCCCGTTGCGGGCTCACCGCGTGTAGCCGCCTCTCCCCTACCCTGCGGCCCGGCAGAGCCGGTTCCGCGGTGTCCCTGGCCAAGACTCTCCGCAGACCCGCCAATAGTCATCTTGCTCCGCAGAGCCAGCCGCTGCGCCACGCCGAAGCGGTGCTGCTCATCGATGATGGCCAACGCGAGGTTTTTGAACACCACCTTGTCCTGAATCACCGCATGGGTGCCAACCACCAAGCCGGCGGCGCCGCTTTCAATCAGGGCCAGCGCCTCGCGCCGCTCTTTGGCCTTCTGGCTGCCGGTCAGCCACGCGGTCTGTATGCCCAGCGGTTCCAGCCAGCCGATCAACTTGCGAAAGTGCTGCTCGGCCAGGATCTCGGTCGGCGCCATCAGTGCGCATTGCCAGCCTGCGTCCATGCAGCGTGCCGCCGCCAGTGCCGCCACCACGGTCTTGCCGGAGCCGACGTCACCCTGCAGCAGGCGGTGCATGGGCAGGTTCTTCTGCAGGTCGGCCGCGATTTCCTGGCCCACACGTTGCTGCGCCGCCGTCAGCCGAAACGGCAGGCGCTCCAGCAACTGCTCCTGCAAGGTGCACTGGGGCCCATGCATCGGGGCCCTCAGCGCCGGCGCGCGCATCGCGGCACGCACACGCCGCGCCTGCAACTGCGACAGCTGCTGGGCCAGCAACTCCTCAGCCTTGAGCCGCTGCCAGGCCGGGTGACTGCGGTCCTCCAAGGTAGCTAACAAGCCCCCACGCTCGTCGCTGTGCGTACTTCGCTGCCCCCCGAGGGGGCTGTGCTGGGTCGGGGTGGCCCTTCCCGGCGCACTCACATCCGGCGGCGGTTGGTGCAAAAATGATAGCGCTTCACGCAGACTGGACAAGGGCTGAGGCAGGTTTTTGCTTACAAATTCAGCCGGCAGGGTCTCCGACAAATCGGCGCGCCCCAAACCTCCAAGCACCGCCTTGCGCAGGTAGGCCTGAGGCAGGCCGGCAACTGCGGGATAGACCGGCGTCAACGCGGTTGCGAGCTCACCGCCGGCCACGCGAAAGCCCGGATGCACCATCTCGCGGCCGGCAAACCCACCGCGGATTTCGCCGCGCACCCGCACACGCGCGCCCACGCTGAGGGTCTTCTGATGCGAAGGGTAAAAGTTGATGAAGCGCAGCACGCAGGTGTCACTGCCGTCGTCCACCGTTACCCGCAGTTGCCGACGCGGGCGAAACGTCACTTCGCTGTGTGTCACCTGGCCCTCGATCTGCACCATGTCGCCGTCGCGTGCGTCGGCCAGGCGGGTGATGCGGGTTTCGTCCTCGTAACGCAGCGGCAAATGCAGCGCCAGGTCGATGTCGCGGCGCAGGCCCAGCTTCTCAAGGGCTTTTTGCGGCTGGGATTTTGGTGCCGCAGCGCTGCCCGTGGCTGGCACGGCCGGTGCCGCCTTGCGGGGAGAAGCTGCGGGGGCAGACCGGGTGGGCATGGGACAATTGTGCCTTCATGAAGACCTCGTTCAGCCTCAGCGATTTTGATTTCACACTCCCCGACGAACTGATTGCCCAGCATCCTGCAGCCGAGCGCAGCGCCTCGCGACTGCTGGATGGTCGGAGCAGCAGCCCCGTGGACCGGCGTTTTACCCAGTTGCCCGACCTGCTGCAGCCGGGTGACCTGCTGTTGCTCAACGACACCAAAGTGGTCAAAGCTCGCCTGTTCGGGCAGAAAGGCAGTGGCGGCAGGCTGGAACTGCTGATCGAGCGGGTGTTGTCGCTGTCGCCCGCCGCGGGCCACGAAGTGGCGGCCCACATGAAGGTCAGCAAGAAACCACTGCCCGGCGCCGTGCTGCAGATGGACGGCGGCTTTACTGCCACGCTGCTGGGCCGCTGGCCCAATGAAGACGGGCCACTGTACCGCTTTGCGCTGAGTAGCGACCCGTACATGCTGATGGAAAGCCACGGCCATGTGCCGTTGCCGCCCTACATCACCCACAGCGATTCGGCCGACGACGAACGCCGCTACCAGACGGTGTTCGCCAAACACCCCGGCGCCGTGGCTGCGCCGACAGCGGCGCTGCATTTCGACGAGACGGTGCTGGCCCGGCTGGAGGCGCGCGGCATCCAGCGCGCCAGCGTCACGTTGCATGTCGGCGCTGGCACCTTCCAGCCGGTGAAGGCCCAAAACATCGCCGACCACGTCATGCATTTCGAGCGCTTTGAGGTGCCAGAAGCGACGCTGCAAGCCATAGCCGCGTGCAAGGCGCGCGGTGGCCGCGTGGTCGCCGTCGGCACCACCTGCGTGCGTGCGCTGGAATCGGCGGCGAAGTTTGGTCCAGCGTGCAGGGACACCAACATCTTCATCACGCCGGGTTTCAAGTTCGAGGTGGTGGACGTTTTGCTGACCAACTTTCACCTGCCCAAAAGCACGCTGATGATGCTGGTCAGCGCCTTTGCCGGGTATGAGCACATCATGGCGCTGTACCAGCACGCCATCGCGCAGCGCTACCGCTTTTTCAGCTACGGTGACGCCATGATTATTGATCGACATCGGCTTGGTAAAGCGATAAAATGATCGATATGAAAAACACCAGCAACACGGTTACCCTGTCGAGCAAGTACCAAGTGGTCATTCCGGCCTCGGTTCGCGAGCGCCTGAAACTCAAACCCGGCGCCAAATTGACCTGGATTGAGTTTGATGGCGCTGCGCACTTGGTTCCCCTCAAACCGGTGAGCGCTTACCGCGGGATCGCCAGTGCATTGAAAGACAGCGACATCCCCAACGAAGCTGATCGCCTTTGATGGCGAGCCGCTCACCACAGCCCAAACCGCCAGTCTGGCTGACACTCGATTCCTCCTGCTGGATTGAGTACCTGCGCGACACGCCTCGCGCAGAGCTTTTCGCCAATGCCGCAGAAAACCCGGAACAATTGATCGTCCCCATCGTGACGATTTACGAGGTCACTAAAAAGCTCCGCCGCGAGATCAGTCCCAAAGTCGCAGCATATGCCGAGGCCCTGATGGGCCGGGGACGGGTGATTGACTTTGACCTGCCGCTAAGCCGCGCAGCCATTGCGAACGAGCTTCCTTTGGCCGACAGCCTGATTTACGCCACAGCGCAAGCACACGGTGCAACGCTGTGGACACAGGATCAACACTTTGAGGGGCTGCCGGGTGTTAAATATTTTTCCAAAAATTCATGCTGAACTTTGATGTCCTGAAAACCGACGCCGCCGAAGGTAGCTACCTGGGGTCGTACGCGCGCCGCGGCACCCTGACACTGAATCACGGTGTGGTGCAGACGCCCATCTTCATGCCGGTGGGCACCTATGGCACGGTCAAGGGCGTGATGCCGCAGTCGCTGCACGACATGGGCGCGCAAATCATCCTGGGCAACACCTTTCACCTGTGGATGCGCCCTGGGTTGGACGTGATGCAGCAGTTCGGTGGCCTGCACAAGTTCGAAAGCTGGCACAAACCCATCCTGACGGACAGCGGTGGCTTCCAGGTCTGGTCGCTCGGCGAGATGCGCAAGATTTCCGAGGAAGGCGTGAAGTTCGCCTCACCAGTCAACGGCGACAAGCTGTTCCTGACGCCCGAGATCTCGATGCAGATTCAGACCATTCTGAACAGCGACATCGTGATGCAGTTCGACGAATGCACGCCTTATGACACCAAGGGCCACATCACGACCGAGGCGGAAGCCCGGATCTCCATGGAACTCAGCCTGCGCTGGGCCGGACGCTGCGTTGACGAATTCAACAGACTCGAAAACCCGAACGCGCTGTTCGGCATTGTGCAGGGCGGCATGTTCGAAAACCTGCGCCAGGAATCGCTGGACGCGCTGGTAGAGCTCGACTTGCCAGGTTATGCCATCGGTGGGGTCAGCGTCGGCGAACCAAAGGAAGAAATGTTGCGCATCATGGCGCACACCCCGCATCGCCTGCCTGCCCACAAGCCGCGCTACCTGATGGGTGTGGGCACGCCCGAAGACCTGGTCGAGGGCGTGGCTGCCGGCGTGGACATGTTCGATTGCGTGATGCCCACGCGCAATGCGCGCAACGGCCATATGTTCACGCGCTTCGGCGACCTGAAGATACGCAATGCGCGCTACAAGACCGAAGAAGCCCCGGTAGACAGCACCTGCAGTTGCTACACCTGCAAAAACTTCAGCCGCGCCTACATGCACCACCTGGATCGCTGCGGCGAAATGCTGGGGCCCATGCTCAGCAGCATCCACAACCTGCACTACTACCTGAACCTGATGCAGGAGGTGCGCGACGCGCTGGATGCCGGCAAGTTCGCGACCTTTGTGCTGCAATTCAAACAGGACAGGCAACGCGGCGTCTAGGCATCAGCCGACCCATCACCAAAAGGAAACTGTCATGCAGTACCGCCGCCTCGGAAACAGCAACCTGAAGGTCTCCGTTCTTTGCCTGGGCACCATGATGTTCGGCAACCAAACGCCGGATGACGAGGCGGCACGCATCGTCGCGTCGGCCAAAGACCATGGCATCAATTTCATCGACACCGCCGACGTTTACAACGAGGGGGCGTCGGAAACCCTGCTGGGCAAATTGCTGGCGGGTCAGCGCCATCACTGGGTGCTGGCCAGCAAGCTCGGCAACAAGGCGGGCGAAGGCATCAACGACGGACATTATTCACGCCGCTGGATCATGCAGCAGACCGACGCCATCTTGAGACGGCTGGACACGGACTACCTGGACATCCTGTACCTGCACCGCGACTTCCATGGTGAAAACCTCGAAGAGGCCATTCGCGCATTAGCTGACCTGATTCGTGCCGGTAAAATCCGCAGCTTTGGTTTGTCCAACTTCCACGGCTGGCGCATCGCCGAGATCGTGCGCCTGTGCGAGAAAACCAGCGCGCCGCAGCCGGTGGTCTGCCAGCCTTACTACAACCTGCTCAACCGCGGGCCCGAAGTGGAGATCCTGCCGGCCTGCGGCCACTATGGCCTGGGCGTGGTGCCCTACAGCCCGCTGGCGCGTGGGGTGCTCACCGGCAAATACCCGCCGGGGCAGAGGCCCACTGCAGACACGCGCGCGGGGAGCGGCGACAAACGCATTCTGGAAACCGAATTTCGTGAAGAATCGCTGGTCATCGCACAAAAGATCAAGGCGCGTTGCGAAGCCAGAGGCTGGGTCGCAGGTCAGTTCGCTGCTGCCTGGGTGCTTGCCAACCCGCTGGTCAGTTCGGTGATTGCCGGGCCGCGCTTGCTATCACATCTGGAGGACGTGTACGGCGCATTGGACTTGCAACTGAGTGGCGAAGACGAGGCTTTCGTCAATGATCTGGTGGTTCCAGGTCACGCCTCCAGCCCCGGCTACAACGATCCGAGCTACCCATTTTATGGTCGCCCGGCCCGCCCTGAAGCCACCTCGTTGATGGCTGAGTGAAGCGTCAAGCCCGCGCCGGAGACATCGACTGATGCCGTGGCGCGGTCAGGCGCTGTTACTTCTGAAACAACACCAGCTTGGTCTCGCTTGCGGTCATCCCGTCCTTGCCGGCGGTCATGGAGATCTCATAACGCGTGCCGGGCAGCGGTAACTGGGGCGTGAAGCTGAATGAGAAGTTGCCGTTGCCATCAGCCTGGACGCGCTGCGTCAGCAAGTCCTGGTTCAAGCCAAACAGACCGGCCAGCGTTCCAACGGCGGAAACCTTGGCGTCAACCACAGCACCCGGTGCGGTACGCCCACTTACGGTGACAGGACCGCTTCCCACGGTAGTGTTGGCTGCGGGACTGGTGACCTGCAGCAGCACGGTGGCCGGTGAAGCACTGGCAGCGGCCGTTACATCGAAAGTCCAGGTCTGGCGAACGGAGTTACCGGCCAGGTCCTTGGCGCTCACATCCACCGGATAGCGACCGGCAGGCAGATCAGCGCGGTAAGTGAAGAACTGCGGTGTGATCTGCGTGGACGCCGTGACATCGCGCCCCGCCAGCAAGATCCTCACGCTTTTGGTATCCATGCCCACGCCGCCTACATCGTCAAACGTGCCTGACACCGAGGTTGCAGCACCGCGCACCACCGATTCGCCATCCTTGGGTGAGAGGTTGCGGATCACGGGTGGCTTGGCGCCGACCAGCAGGGACTGGGTCAGCGTGGTGGTAACGGCACGGTCACCGGCACGCAGCGTAGCAACAGCCGGCCGTGAGGGCGCGAGGTTGTCCAGGCGGCGAATGGTGTAAGCCCCTTCATAGACGCCGGGGCGCACTTCGCGCATGGGCACTTTGCTGACAACACCGGGAATATCAAATTCAGCCGTGCCGCCGGGCATGCCATTCAGGGCAAAACGCAGCTCAGCGCCTGGCTCAAGCTTGTCAATGGGCGTGACACTGAAGCGGTCGATTTTCAAACCGGGGGGCGGGGCCACCGCCACGCTGCTGCCGGGGGTCGGGGCCGTCGCCACGTTGCTGCCGGCAATACCCGCAGGCAAGCGGTAGTCAGCACTCACGCCGCGGTTGCGGACTCTGAGCGTGGCACGAACGTCGCTGCTCTCGGTCATGCGGTCCTGGCGCCGGAGGGTGTAGCTGCCGGTGTAGACGCCGCGCGATGTCTCCTTGAGCACGATGTTGCGTGGCACGCCCCGCACCCGGACGCTGGCCTGACCGCGCGGTGTACCTTCCACCGTAAAGTCCAGTGTGGCTCCGGCCTTGAGGCCATCATCGGTATCCACCTGCAATGAATTCAACTCAGGTTGGGCCGGCTGCGCCAGCGCGCTGGCCGGCAGGGCCAGCATGACGCTGGCGGCGGGCATCAAGAGAAAAAGGGCTGTGACGTGGTTGCGGATGTGGGTCTTCATGGGGCTTACCTCTTTGTGGTCGTTGTGGGGATCAGCTCAATTTAGCGCCGTCGCCTGGAAAACAGCCGTAGGCACCGGAGATTTGGCTTTGTAGGTCTGCAGGCAGTACGCGGCAAGGACGATGCGCCGACCAAAGAAGGGAAGCCATCTCACCTGATCAAGACTCCAAATTGACGGTCGCGGCTGCTGGCGCGCGGCCCTCTGCACCACACGCCTGGCAGAACTTGGCAAACGCGCTTTTGCGTGCACTGCAAACGCCGCAATGGTCAAACAGGCCAATGCCGCAATGGGGGCAAAAATCAATCGTCGGATTTTTCAGATCCACCACACGCTCGCAGCCCGGGCAAACGCCTTTGGAAAGACGCGTCAACGCGGTGTCGTAGCTGAGTTCTTCACGGCGTTGCGCATCGGGAAGCTGTTCAGCCAGTTTCTGTTTTTCCAGGTAACGGTTCAGCGACACAATCGCCTGCCGCCCGACCAGCACCGTGATGACGATGCCAACGATGTAACGCACATAACCGCCATAACTGGGCAGGTAGGGCACCAGCTCGACAAAAAAAGCGAACAGCGCAAAGAGGATGAAACCCCAGACAAAAGGCCACCAGGTGCTTTTGCGTTTTTTCGCAAACAGCCAGCCTGCCACCGCCAGCAGTGGCAGGGTCAGGGCCAGGCGGTACAGAAACACACGCAGTTCCTGGGCGCGCTGGGCGCTTTGCCATTTGTCCTGGGCGACCCGCTCAAGTTCTGCCAGACCGCTCTGCGTGCGCGCCGCGCCCTGGCTGGCATCCAGGGCTTTTTGCTGCTGGGCTTGCATCGCTGCCAGCGCTTGCCGCTCGGCCGCCTTCAGGCCGTCCAGCGCGCGCGTGCGCTCTATCAGTTCGGAGTCCTGCTCACCCCGCTCGGTGGCGCGCCGCGTGGCCAGCCAGTTGCTGAAGGTTTCGCTGGCCGTGCGCGAATTGGCCTGCGCCACCCGGTGCGCGAGCCGGGCCTGCTCCAGCGCCTCCTGGGCCTCGCGGCCGGCACCCTCGTCGGCCTTGAGTTTGTCCCGGAGCTGCGTGGCGAGGGGCTGCTCCATGAAATCGTCCACGCCCAGAGATCGCTCGACCTGCGGCAGGTCGCCCACCACGGTGCCGCCCAGCCCGATCAGGAAAGCCGCAAACACCAGCGCCACCAGCCACAGGCCACGCTGAAACCATTTTTCGGACAATCGCAAGGCTTTGCTCATGAGTACTCCATCTGCTTAAAAAACAACGGCGCTTGGTCAGACAGTTATTTAAACCGCCCAGCTCAACAGGCCATCCAGCCCGGGTTCAGGCAGCGGGTGCGGTGAACACCGTCAGCACACCGGTGTAACCGTAGAGGTGATGGCGCGCGATCTCGCCGCCGGCAAAAAATCCGACCAGCGGCACGTCGCCCAGCGCGCGTCGCACGATCTGCAGCTCGGCGCTGGGCGCGCCGAAATGCGGGCCGCCTCGACCTGAACAGCTGACATAAATCGCGCCAGCGATGCGCCGCGCAGGATGCGGCGCCGCGTCGGCATGACTGCCGCTCAGGGCGGTGGCCACTTCCAGCGGCAGTTCTTCCGGCTCCAGTTCCTCGCGAATTTCGGCACACACACGCACCAGGTCAGCGCGCGCGGCCTCGGCATTGCGCTCGCAAAAAGCCAGCTTCATGCCGACCACCGGCATGTCGGCCACCGCAATTCCGGTGCGCGCCGGGTCCAGACCGATGATGTGGCGCACCACCACATCGGCGCCGAACTGTCCCGGTCGCCGGATGCGCCCGTCCTGCAGGTCCGCACCCGCACTGCGCAAGCCGACCAACGTCGAGCGCACTTTTTCGAGGGCTTCGCGCGGCTCCTCCAGCGACACATCGAGGTCAGCCAGCATCACGTCCAGCGCACTCTGACCATCCAGGGCGGTGACCACATTGCCATCGCAGGCGGTGATCTCATGTTCTGCAGAAATCGGCTGGCAGCCCTGGGTGACGCGCGACATCAGCGCCGCGCCCTGCGCAAAAGCCACGCCGCTCAGGCCGCCGCTGAACACGCCGCCGGCAGCGCCGTGGCCCCTGACATTGCCGTTGCCGCTGAGCGCGAACTGCACCACCTCGCTACGGCTGGAGGCGAGCCCGCCGAAGACATAACCGCTGCCGGTGCGCTGGGCCATCTCGTTTATCAGGTCGGCCACATCAGGCGTGCCGGCATCGGCATGCACCAACGCGGTATGCGCTTTGAAGTGGGTCGCGCTGGCCGGTGGCAAGGGTGAGATGCCGGAAAAAACGCGGTACTGGTCACTCGGCAGGTCGCACAGCATGACGGCCAGCGCCGGTTCATCGAAGTATTCGACATTGTTGGAGGCAATGCCGATGCCCACGGTGCCGGCCCAGTCAGTGATTTCGGGCAATTCCCCGCTCAGATGGTCCAGGATGTCCTGCGCCTGGCCGGCGTAGTGGTCAGTGATGTACAGCAGGCCCAGCGTGGGCGAGCTGGCGTAGGCGGGCAAGGTCATGTGCGCGCGCAGCTGGGCCAGCACCAACCCGGCCGCCATGCGCCATTGCGGATGGGTGGCGTGGCCGTAGGGGAAAAGCTTCATGGGGTCCTGGAGGAAAAGGTCAAAAATCGTCGCTGGCGCTGTTCTCCCGTGCCACGGTGGGCCCATCAACGCGCCGGTTTTCGGGCGGCTTTTCGAGCCGCGGCCTTGCGTGCCGGCGCTTTGGCTTGCGGTTTCGCCCGAGGCGCGGATGCTGGTGCGGCCGGCGTCGGCCAGGCCTGGGCGCTGCGCAGCGCTGTGTTCATCGCCGAACGCGCGCCCTGCGCCACCTTTTTTCCAGCCGAATCGGCCATGCCCTTGGCCAGGCCGGTGGCAGTTTTCATCGCGTCTTTGGCCAGGCCGGCTGCCATGCCCTTGGTAGCGTCCATGGCAGTTTTTTTGGCTGCATCCTGCATGGCCGTGGTGGCAATGTTCTGGAACTGCTGCGTCAGCGCACCCCACCACTGCATCGGGTCCACCACGCCGGCAGCGGGCGCATCCGGGCCTGCTTTGGTTCTGGACAGTGGTTTCGTCCTGGTCTTTGGCGCCTTGTCATAACTGGTGGGCGGCACCTCCAGGCCAGAAAAGGTCCGGGCCGTGTCCGCCGCCTTCTGCACACCGCCGGCCACGGTGTTGGCCACCTTGAGCTTGAAGGCGTTGGTCACATCGCCCATGTTGAAGTTCATGCCCTTGAGCGTGGCCAGCGTCATCTTCTGCACCTCCAGCGCCTGGATGGTGGCCTTGAGCGCCATGGCGTTCTGGTCCAGCCAGAACTGGACCGCCTTGAGCTCCTCGATGCGTTTGTCGAGCTCCTCGACATTCAGCGTCGGTGCGACCCAGTTGCCCAGATTCGGCAGCTGGGGAATGCTCTGGCTGGCGCTGCCGGCGGCCTGCTTGGCCAGGTTCTGCAAAAAATCGAAGCCCGGAACCAGCTTGCCAAAGCCCGCAAAGGAAGAGTTGTCTGTGTCGCTCATGCCTGTCTCCTGATGTTGTAGGAAGTGCCCCGGGCTGTGGTCCGGGTCACGCTGGTTTGATTGTGCAGGGTCGGGGCAGCACGTCAACCCGTTTCTGCAAAAGACCACCGGCTGGTGCGTCATGCGCAAGCTTGCAAGCAAAAACAGCCTTCCGCCCTTGTCGGACAAGGGCGAGTAGCTATATTTTTCATAGCATTATGACTGCGAGACTCAATAGGACGGTGGACGGCGCTCGCGCAGGCTGGCGACGCCCTCGCGCACATCCGGGCCGGCAAAACCCATGAACTCCAGCGCCAGCGAAGCGTCGAAGGCCGGGCCCGCCTGGCGCAGCCAATTGTTGAGCGCATATTTGGTCCAGCTGATCGCCGTCCTGGAGCCGGCGGCAAGCCGGTCGGCCACCTCATAGGCTCTCGGCAGCAAAACGTCGTCGTCCACTGCCAGCGACACCAGGCCGATACGTTCGGCTTCCTCGCCGCTAATCGGCTCGCAAAGCATCAGGTAATACTTCGCTTTGGCCATGCCACACAGCAGCGGCCACACAATGGCGGCGTGATCACCGGCAGCCACTCCGAGGCGCGTGTGGCCGTCCACGATTTTTGCTGTTTTCGCCGCAATTGAGATGTCGGCCAGCAACCCCGCCACCAGGCCGGCACCGACGGCCGGACCATGCAGCGCGCTGACAATCGGTTTGTCGCAATTGATCACGTTGTAAACCAGGTCGCGGGCTTCCTTCCAGACGCGGGTGCGCGTTTCAAAATCATCGGCCATGTCCTGCACCAGTGCCAGATCGCCGCCGCCGGAAAACCCCATGCCTTCGCCACGCAGCACGGTGCAGCGCACCGAATCGTCGCTGCCGACGTCGCGCCAGATCTGCGCAAGCTCGCGGTGGCCGGCGTGGCCAGCGGTCGGCAGCTTGCCATTGAGGGCTTTCATCTGGATGTCCAGCACCGAGCCGCCGGCGCCACGGCGCGTGATGTTGAGGGTCTGGTAGGCGCTGTAGTCGGGGGTCTGGGCGGTCATCAATTCTCCGTCGGGGTGCCAAAGATTCAGCAATTGTGCCCCGCACCGGTCGCAGCATCTGCTTGACCTTCGTGAAGCCCTGGCCCCACAGCCAACTTTTTTTTCGGACGTCGTGGGCGCCATGGGCGATGCCACCGTGGACTCGGTGGGCAGCGGCCACCCTGGCGAGGTCCAACTGGTCATGCTGGCGCGGCACTATTTCAAAAAAATTAACGCCATGGCCGGCGACCCTGCCAGCGCTTGAGGTTGGCGTTCGGCGCGCTTCGGGATCGCGCGTGGACTGCTATCCTTGCGCCATGCGCAGCCTGTTTCATTTCGCCTTCAACGTCTCCGACCTCGACCAGGCCCGCCGTTTTTACGGTGATGTGCTCGGCTGCACGGAGGGCCGCAGTACCGACAGCTGGGTGGACTTCGACTTCGTGGGCCACCAGCTTTCGGTGCACCTGGGCCAGCCCTTCAAGACCGAACGCACCGGCCACGTCGGCGACACGCTGGTGCCCATGCCGCACTTCGGCCTGGTGCTGGCGCTGCCCGACTGGCAGGCCATGGCCAAACGCCTGCAAGCCGCCGGCACCGACTTTCTGTTCGCACCACAAGTGCGGTTTGAGGGCCAGCCGGGCGAGCAGTGGACCATGTTTTTTTGCGACCCCTTCGGCAACCCGCTGGAAATCAAGGGTTTCCGGGACCTGGACGCGATCTACGCCGCTTGAGACGGGGCGCGGTGACCCGTCCACCGCCCCTTATTTCACCGGCGCGGCCTGCACGATCTTCTGGTCAATCGCGCCAAATACCAGCTCGCCATCCTTGCCCTTCATCTCGATGCGGATGGTGTCGCCAAACTTCATGAATTCGGTTGACGGTTTGCCGTCCTGAATGGTTTCAATCGCACGTTTTTCAGCGATGCAGCTGTACCCCTTGGGCCAATCAGCCTTGCCGTCAGACTCGACGCCCTTGTTGCTGACCGTACCCGAGCCGATGATGGAGCCGGCGCGCACATTGCGGGTCTTGCAGATGTGGGCGATCAGCTGGCCGAAATGGAAGGTCATCTCGGAGCCCGCATCACACATGCCGACCTTGCGACCGTTCCAGGTGCTTTGCATGGTCAGGTTGACGCGGCCCTGGTCCCAGGCGTCACCCAACTCGTCAAGCGTCACCGCCACCGGGCTGAAGGCCGTTGCCGGTTTGCTCTGGAAAAAACCGAAGCCCTTGGCCAGCTCGTTGGGGATCAGGTTGCGCAGGCTCACGTCGTTGACCAGCATCACCAGCCGTATGCCTTCGAGCGCCTGCTCGGGCGTGCTCATCATGGGAACGTCGCCGGTGATCACGGCCACCTCGGCCTCGAAGTCGATGCCGTAGTCTTCGCTGGGGCAGACCACGTCGTCGCAGGGGCCGATGAAGTCGTCGCTGCCACCCTGGTACATCAGCGGGTCTTTGTAAAAGCTGCCGGGCACCTCTGACTCGCGCGCCTTGCGCACCAACTCCACATGGTTGATGTAGGCCGAGCCGTCGGCCCACTGGTAGGCGCGCGGCAGCGGCGCCATGCACTGCACGGGGTCAAAGGGAAACGCGTGGCGCGCCTTCCCGTTGTTCAAGGCGTCGTACAGGTCCTGCAGCTGCGGCGACACAAAGCCCCAATCGTCCAGCACCTGTTGCAGTTTGCTGGCGATGCCGGTCGCATAATGGGCCGTCGTCAGGTCGCGCGAGACGACCACCAGCTGGCCGTCACGGGAGCCGTCTTTATAGGTTGCGAGCTTCATGGGGTTCCTTCGGGGATGATGGGGCGCGCAGCGACGGATAGCGGCGCGCGATTGGAGTTACGATAAGTGAAATCAGTTTACCTAAATGTAATTTTCAATTTTAGTCGAATTTCATGAAAGAGCGCACCATCCCCGCCAAAGCACCGACCAGCCTGCCCGCGCAGCGTGCTGGCATCCAGTCGGTGGAAGTCGGTTTCAGCCTGCTGCAGGTGCTGGGCACCTCGCCCGGTCCGCTCATGTTGCGTGACCTGGCCGCTGCGGCCGGCATGAGCGCCGCCAAGGCGCACCGTTACCTCGTGAGCTTCCAGCGCCTGCAACTGGTGACCCAGGACCCCGGCACCACACGTTACGACCTCGGCCCGGCGGCGCTCACGCTCGGCCTGGCCTCGCTGTCACGGCTGGACAGCGTCAAACTCGCGCGCCAGCGCATGGCGCCGCTGATGGAGCAAATCGGCCAGACCCTGGCACTGGCTGTCTGGGGAAACCAAGGGCCGACCATCGTGCACTGGGAAGAGTCGCCGCAGGCCATCACTGTCAATTTGCGCCTGGGCGATGTCATGCCGCTGTTGACCTCGGCCACCGGCCTGTGTTTTTCGGCCTTCATGGCGCAGCCGGCTGGTGAAAGCACCCGCCCTTGGGCGAACAACAGCCATCAGTCGCACGACCGCCTGCCGCCACTGCTCAGGGACGAGCTGGCGCGCATGCAGAAGCTCGCGCGCAAGGACGTCCCCAGAAGCATGGCTGAAGTCACGGCGCTGCTCGACGAGGTCCGGCGCCGCGGCATGGCACGGGTGGTGGACACCCTCCTGCCCGGCGTCGCCGGCTTTTGCGCCCCGGTGTTCGACGCCGACGGCCACTTGGTGCTGGGCATGGTGACGCTGGGCTCGCTGGCCAACTTCGACCCGGACTGGGACGGCGCCGTGGCACGACCGCTGTCAGCCGCTGCACGCCAGCTCAGCAGCGATCTGGGTTACGCCAACGCATGAACACCCTGCCGGCCCGGATGACTGCGGCGCCGCCGCTGCGTCCGCTGCTGCTGCTGACCGGCGCGGTGGTGCTGGCCCATGTGTTGCTGCTGCAGGCCGCACCGGCGCAATGGGGCGTGGCGACCGACACGCCGCTCACGCTGCGGCCCCTGATCACGCGCAGCATTGAGATCAAGCCCCTCAGCCCTGAAGCCGCACCCCCCGCGCCGCCGCCGGTTCGCCGCCCGATCCGGCCCTCGGCTTCCATTTCACAAGCAAATGTGCCTCCAGCCCTTTCACTGCCTGCGCAAGCAGCTATCGAATCAATAGCAACGCCGGCACCAGAACCGGCAGCTCGCGAAGTACCCCAGGCCAGTTCTGCACCCGTGCCCGAAACCGTCCCTGCTGCAGCACCTGCCCCCCCGACACTGGTGGCGGCGGCCGGGGCGCTGAGCATCCCCGGGTCGGCGCGTCTGAAATACAGCATGACCGGCCGCTCCAAGACCATGGACTATCACGCGCAGGCCCAGCTGGACTGGCAGCAGGATGGCGAGGCCTACCAGCTCAGCATGGTGGTCAGCGCCTTCGGACTGGGCGAGCGTTCCATGACCAGCAAGGGCCGCCTCACCGGCGACGGACTGGCGCCCACGCGTTTTCTCGACAAGTCGCGCAGTGAACGCGCGGCTCACTTCCAGCCCGACAAGGGCAAGATCACTTTCAGCGTCAACACGACCGATGTGCCCTGGCAGGCCGGCGCACAGGACAGGGTCAGCGTTTTTGTGCAGCTCGCCAGCCTGCTGGCCGGCGACCCGGCGAGGTATCCACGCGGCAGCAGCATCTCGCTTTACACCGCCGGCCCCACCACCGCCGACACCTGGACTTTTGTCGTCGAGGCCGAGGAAAAGCTCAGCCTTCCCGCCGGCGAATTCATCGCCGTCAAACTCACACGCAAGCCGCAACGCGACTATGACCAGACCGTCGAAGTCTGGCTCGCCCCTGCGATCGGCTGGCTGCCGGTGCGCACCCGCATCACCCAGCAAAACGGTGATTTTGTGGATCAGCAGTTGCGCAGCACTGAAAAGCCGCTTTGACTGGCTGTAGTTTCCCAAGAGGTTGTTCACTGCATGTAGCGCCCCGCCCCCGAGGAACCGCTTCGCATGCCGCGTGGCCAGGCTGATTTCCGTGATTTTTCCCGCAATTCGCGGATTTACCCTGTAAGCCTTGAACTTGGCCGGTCCGTTGCTATCTTATGTACAAGGACCCAAGCTCTATGCACATGCTCTACGACTCAGAATCATTTGTGGTGGTGCAAATCCACGCCAACGCGCCCGAAGAGTCGGCACCGGCCCCGGCTGTGCCCGAGCTCGCTCGCCATGGTTTCGAAATCGTCGACAAGCGCTCGGGCAAAGAGGTTTACCTCGATGGCTCCTGGGCCGAAATGTTTCAGCAGCGCCTGAACGGCTGGCAACAAAACACGCCAACACAGGAAGAAATCGAGGACACGCTCGAGGGCTACGCCGAACTGGCGCACACACCGGTTTCGCTGCACTGAAAGCCCGAATTCACGGCCGCGGGGCTTGCGATTGCGCAGCAAGCGGATACAGCCAGCGGTACAGCGGCGCCACCAGCACCAGCACGGCCACCAGTCGGCACACCTACCAGGCACCAAACCCCAGGCCCAGCAGCAGCGCCCAGACAATCGCCCACCACAGGCTGGCCACCAGCGCTATGACCTGCGGCGTGAAATAAAGCCCGAGCGCAGTGGCCACCGAAGCGCAGGCGACGGCCAGCAGCGGCCAATCATCCAGGGCAGGGGCGTGCGCAGGTCAATGCAGAGGCCGGCAGCAGCCAGCGCCAGCAGGAGGGTGCAGGCAATGTGCCAAGGCTTGACGGACATCAACAAGGAAAGCAGGGAGATCAGGGGAGAAAAGCGGGACAGGCATGCGCCAGGCTTTACGATGTGCCTCGTATGTACCCCGCCACCATGCCTCCTTCTTCCGCGCGATGGACCTGCTGCGTCCTGCTTGTCATTCTGTCGGCCTGCGCCCGCGTGCCCGAGCCCCGTCTGTTTCCCGAGGCGCCGAACGACATCACCGTGCGCACCGATGCCCTGCTGCCTGCTGACGTGGTCTTGCTGGGAGAACAGCACGACGCCGCAGAACACCAGCACATCCACCAGCATGTGGTGGCACGGCTGGCTGTGGAGGGCAAGCTGGGCGCGCTGGCGCTGGAGATGGCCGACGCCGGCAGCAGCACCGCCGCGCTCAAATCAAACAGCACGCAGCTGCAGGTGCAACAAGCGCTGGGCTGGAACAGCAAAAGCTGGCCCTGGGCCGCCTACGGCCCGGCCGTGATGGTCGCGGTCAAGGCCGGTGTGCCGGTGCTGGGTGCCAACCTGCCGGCGACGCAGATGCGGGCCGCCATGGCCGACTCGCAACTCGATACCCGGCTGCCGGGCCCGGCACTCAAAGCCCAGCAGCAAGCGATCCGCGGGAGCCACTGCGATCTGCTGCCTGAGACCCAGATTTCGCCGATGACGCGTATCCAGGTGGCGCGCGACATCAGCATGGCCCGCACCATTGAACAGGCGGCATTGCCCGGCAAGACCGTGGTGCTGTTAGCCGGCAGCGGCCATGTGAATCGCGAGCTGGGCGTGCCGAGACACCTGCCAGACGGCATGACAGTCAAGGCGGTGCTGCTGCGCGCCGGCCCCCCACCACCGGTGGAGCCTGATACGCGTGCGAGCACCGGCAAAGCGCCAGCCTTCGACGTGATCTGGACCACGCCGGCCGTGCCGGTGAAAGACTATTGCGCCGACCTGAAAGACAGGATCAAACCATCCTGAACGGGTTCACACCGGAAAAATCAGGCGTTCTTTTTGATCGCGTCGGCCACCACGCTGACGATGCGTTCCACATGTTCTTTCTCGACGATGTAGGGCGGGCAGATCACGATGTTTTCACCCGCCGGCCGCACCAGCACGCCGTTGCGGAAGCAGTCCATGAAGATGTCGTAAGCGCGTTTGCCGGGCGAGTCGGCAATCGACGACAACTCCACCGCCGCCGCCAGCCCCAGGCTGCGGATGCCGATCACATTCGGCAGGCCTTTGAAGGCACTGTGCGCCGCGTCACCCAGCACCACGCCCATCTGGCCGGCGCGTTCAAATAGCTTTTCTTCCTTAAACAGGTTCAGCGTAGCCATGGCCGCCGCGCAGGCCACCGGATGCCCCGAGTAGGTGTAGCCATGGAAGAACTCGATGGCATGCGCCGGGCTGCCGGCGTTGGCCTCCATCATGGTGTTGTAGATGCGGTCGGTGCAGATCACGCCGCCCAACGGAATCACGCCATTGGTCACCGCCTTGGCGAAGTTCAGCATGTCGGGCACCACGCCGTAATAGTCCGCGCCGAAGTTGGTTCCCAGACGGCCGAAGCCGGTGATGACCTCGTCAAAAATCAGCAGGATGCCGTGCTTGTCGCAGATCTCGCGCAGGCGCTTGAGATAACCTTGGGGCGGCAGATACCAGCCGGCGCTGCCGGCCACCGGCTCGACGATTACGGCCGCGATGTTGCTCGGGTCATGCAGCGGCAGGATGCGGTTTTCCAGCTCCAGCAACAGGTCTTCTTCCCAGACCGGCTCAGCGCCGTGGATGTAGGCGTGTTTCACCGGGTCATGGATGAAACGCAGGTGGTCCACGCGCGGCAGCAGGGCCGCGCCGTAGACCTTGCGGTTCGCCGGGATGCCGCCCACACTCATGCCGCCGAAACCGACGCCGTGGTAACCCTTTTCGCGGCCAATGAACACATTGCGGTGACCTTCGCCGCGCGCGCGGTGGTAGGCCAGCGCGACTTTCAGCGAGGTATCGGCCGCCTCCGAGCCGGAGTTGCAGAACAGCACCTGGTTCAGGTCGCCCGGCGCCATGGCGGCAATCATCTCGGCGGCCTGGAAGGCCTGGTCGTTGCTGGCCTGGAAGGCGGTGGAATAGTCCAGCGTGTCGAGCTGCTTCTTGATGGCTTCGTTGATCGGTTTGCGATTGTGTCCAGCGCCCACACACCAGAGGCTGGAGATGCCGTCGAGCACCTGCTTGCCGTCGTGGGTGGTGAAAAACATGCCGTCAGCCGCCACAAACACGCGCGGCTCCTTCTTGAAGCTGCGGTTGGGTGTGAACGGCAGCCACTGGTGGTCCATGTTGAAGTCGGGGTAAGCCATCAAATATCTCCTTTTTTTGAATTGGGCGGCAGCCGGTTTGGCGGCGTCTGATGCATTCTGGCACTCCGGGCGACAATCCGCTGAGCGAGGGCACCGTGGGGCGCGGCACCTGCGACAATTCATCCCCCATGAGCCCCACTTATATCCTCACCCTGTCCTGCCCAGACCGGCCAGGAATTGTTCACGCTGTCTCCGGCTTTCTGTTTGAGCGTGGCGGCAACATCCTGGAAGCGGCGCAGTTCAGCGACGACAAGCGGGACGACGCGGCCGCCGATGCCACGGGCCTGTTTTTCATGCGCGTCAGCTTCGGCTGCAGCCATTTGTCCTTCGAAGCGCTGAAGGAACAACTCAAGGCGCTGGGCACGCAGTTTGGCATGCGCTGGAGCCTGCACCAGGCCACGCAGCCCATGCGCACGGTGCTGCTGGTCAGCAAGGAAGGCCATTGCCTGAACGATTTGCTGTTCCGCTGGAAGTCTGGCCTGCTGCCGCTGGACATTCGCGCGATCATCTCCAACCACCGCGATTTTTACCAGCTGGCGGCCAGCTACAACGTCCCCTTCCACCACATCCCGGTGACGGCAGCGACCAAGGCCGAGGCTGAGAAACGCCAGTACGACATCATCGAGGCCGAAGGCGCCGAGCTGGTGGTGCTGGCGCGTTACATGCAGATCCTCAGCGACGACCTGTGCCGCAAGCTCGCAGGCCGGGCCATCAACATCCACCACTCGTTTCTCCCCAGCTTCAAGGGCGCCAAACCGTACTACCAGGCGCATGCGCGCGGCGTGAAGCTGATTGGCGCAACGGCCCATTACGTGACCGCGGATCTCGACGAAGGCCCTATCATCGAGCAGGACGTGGCGCGCGCCGACCACAGCAAAACCGTGGAAGCCCTGACCGCGATGGGCCGCGACACCGAGAGCCAGGTATTGGCACGCGCGGTGTTGTGGCACAGCGAACACCGGGTGCTTTTGAATGGACACAAAACGGTGATTTTCAAATGAATATGCCCCCCACGCTTGTCACTGCGTGTACTGCGCTGCCCCCCGTAGGGGCCGCTGCGCCTGCGGTCCGGCAAAGCCGGTCCCGCGGCCCCTGCTGGTAAAGACATCGCCGAATGAGTGCACCAAGAATCCCGCCCATTCAGTGCTTGCTCACCTTCGAAACACTGGCGCGGCTGCGCAGCGTCACGCAGGCGGCGGAGGAGCTCAACGTCACGCCGAGTGCGGTCAGCCACCGGGTCAAGCAGCTCGAGCAGATCATCGGCACCAAGCTGTTTGGTCGGGCCGACTTTTCGCTGACCACCGAGGGCAGCGAGTATCTGGCCCATGTGCGTGAAGGCATCGCCATCCTGCAGAAGTTCCCCGGCACGGCCGGCCAGAGTGGCACACCTGGCAAACGCAAGCTGCGCCTGGCCGTCACGCCGACCTTTGCGCGCTCCATCCTGATCCCGCGCCTGCGCCAGTTCACCGATGCCTACCCCGAGATCGACCTGACCTTGCAGGTGTCGATTCCACTGCTCGACGTGGTGGCCGAAGATGCCGACCTGATGGTGCGTTTCGGCACCGGGCGTTATGCTGATGTCGAACATGTCTGCCTGATGAAGGACGAGGTCACGCCGCTGGCTTCACCGGCGTATGTGCGCGAGCACGGGCCCTTCGAAGCGCCAGAGGACCTGGACGGCGAAGCGCTGCTGCGCTCGCCGCTGGAACCCTGGCGAACCTGGTTTGCGGCGCACGCGCTGGACTGGCCGGAACCGGTGGATGGTTCGCAGTTCAACGACATCGGCCTGATGTGCGACGCAGCAGCGGCCGGCATGGGTGTGGCGCTGATACGGCTCAAGCTGGGCGCTCCCTGGCTGGACAACGGCTCGCTGGTGCGCCTGTACGAGCGCAACGTGCCCAGCCCGCATGCCCACTACCTGTGCTGGCGCACCGGCCTGATGGACCGCTGGGAGTGCGCGGCCTTTGCCGACTGGCTCAAGAAATCGGTCACCTGAGCTTGTCGCCACAATTGTTGATCTTTTGGGACTCCAGCCCTTATTGGGCGGGCGCGAGCAGCTACTGATTTGATAGCGTTTTGTTTTTCACGGCCAGCCTGCATTTTCTTCACACCGGCCGCGCGTGCTTTGCATTAAAGTGCTTTTTTGACCCAGCCTGCGAGCCCGCCCATGAATGCACCTTTGGCCACCCCGCAACAACAGATGGAACGCGTCGCACGCCAGGCCGAGGTCGTGCGCGCCCTGCAGGCAGTGCTGCCGGCGCACGCGCTGCTCTGGAACAGCGAAGACACCACGCCCTATGAATGCGACGGCCTGACAGCCTACCGCCAGCGCCCGCTGGTCGTGGCCCTACCCGAGACTTATGGGCAGGTGCAGGCGGTGCTCAAGACCTGCCACGCGCTGGCCGTGCCGGTGGTGGCGCGTGGTGCCGGCACCGGCCTGTCCGGCGGCGCCATGCCGCACAAGCTGGGCGTGACGCTGTCGCTGGCCAAATTCAACAAGATCCTGAAAGTGGATGCGGCCAGCCGCACCGCCGTGGTCCAGGGCGGCGTGCGCAATCTGGCCATCAGCGAGGCCGCTGCGCCGCTGGGCCTGTATTACGCGCCCGATCCTTCCAGCCAGATCGCCTGCACCATAGGCGGCAATGTCGCTGAAAACTCGGGCGGCGTGCATTGCCTGAAGTACGGCCTGACCCTGCACAACGTGCTCAAGGTGCGCGGTTTCACGGTGGAGGGCGAAGAAGTCGAGTTCGGTAGCGATGCGCTTGATGGCGCCGGTTACGACCTGCTGGCGGTGCTGGTCGGCAGCGAAGGCATGCTGGCCATCACCACCGAGGTCACCGTCAAGCTGGTGCCCAAGCCGGTGCTGGCGCGCTGCATCATGGCCAGCTTCGACGACCTGCGCAAGGCCGGGGACGCGGTGGCGGCGGTGATTGCCGCTGGCATCATTCCGGCCGGCCTGGAGATGATGGACAAACCCATGACGGCGGCAGTCGAGGACTTCGTGCATGCGGGCTACGACCTGAGCGCCGAGGCCATCCTGCTGTGCGAAAGCGATGGCACCGTGGAAGAGGTCGAGGAAGAAATTGGCCGCATGAGCGCCGTGCTACGCAGGTGCGGCGCGACCGCGATTGCAGTGAGCCAGAACGAGGCCGAACGCCTGCGTTTCTGGAGCGGCCGCAAGAATGCCTTTCCGGCCTCGGGCCGCATCAGCCCCGACTACATGTGCATGGACTCCACCATTCCGCGCAAGCGCCTGGCCGACATTCTGCTGGCGATCCAGCAGATGGAGATCAAGTACGGCCTGCGCTGTGCCAATGTGTTCCACGCTGGCGACGGCAACCTGCACCCGCTGATCCTTTTCGACGCCAACGACCCCGACCAGCTGCACCGCTGCGAGCTGTTTGGCGCCGACATTCTGGAGACCAGCGTCGCCATGGGCGGCACCGTCACAGGTGAGCACGGCGTCGGTGTGGAAAAACTCAACTCCATGTGTGTGCAGTTTTCGGCGGCGGAAAACGAGCAGATGTTCGGCGTCAAGCGCGCGTTTGACCCGCAGGGCCTGCTCAACCCGGGCAAGGTGATTCCGACGCTGCAGCGCTGCGCCGAGTACGGAAAAATGCTGGTGCGCGGCGGGCAGATCACGCATCCCGACCTTCCAAGATACTGATGCCCCCACGCTTTTCAGTGCGTGTAATACGCTGCCCCCCGGAGCGGGCTGACCTTGCTTGGGGCTGCCCGGCGCTGCGGTCGTCATGACAGGTTTGCGCGGCCTGGCCTGGCTGCTTCTTCTGCAGTCCCTTGGCGAGCTGATGTCGCGCGCCTTGTCGCTGCCTTTTCCCGGCCCGGTGGTGGGCATGATTTTGCTGCTGATGGCGTTGAACTGGCCGCTGGTGCGTGAGCCGGTGGCTGCCTGCGCCGACTTTCTTCTTGCGCACCTGTCGCTGCTGTTTGTGCCGGTCGGTGTCGGCGTCATGACCCACCTGTCACTGATCAGCGAATACGGTGGGCGCTTGCTGCTGGTGATCGTGCTCTCGACGCTGATCGGTCTGGTGGTGACGGCGCTGTTGCTCAACTTTTGGGGGCGCAAGGGCGATGCCGAAGTTCGTTGAACTCTGGGTTTACCTTTCCGCCACGCCGCTGTTCGGCCTGACGGCAACGCTGGTGGTCTATGTGCTGGCGCAGGCCGCTTATGCACGGCTGCAGCACGCATCCTGGGCGAATCCGGTGTTCTGGACAGTGTTGACGATTGCCGCGGTGCTGCTGGTTACCGACGTGCCTTACCCAACCTATTTTGCCGGCGCGCAGTTCATCCACTTCCTGCTCGGGCCGGCGGTCGTGGCGCTGGCCTGGCCGTTGTGGCAGCGCCGTATCGAATTGCGTCAGCGCTGGGACCGCTTGTTGCTGGCGGCACTGGCCGGCGGGGCGGCGACCATCGGCTCGGCCGTAGCGCTGGGTTGGGCCGTCGGCCTGCCGGCCGAGGTCCTGCTGTCGCTGGCGCCCAAGTCGGTCACCGCACCGGTGGCCATGGGCATTGCCGACAAAATTGGCGGCATCCCGGCGCTGGCAGCGGTCTTCGCGGTCATGACGGGTCTGGTCGGTGCGCTGGCCGGCAAATATTTGTTCGACCTGTGCCGCATTCCATTCGACAGCGCCGGCTGGGCGGCGCGCGGTTTTGCGCTGGGCACGGTGTCGCACGGAATAGGCGCGGCGCGCGCGCTGCAGGTCAATGCCGACGCGGGCGCCTATGCGGGCCTGGCGCTGGGCCTGCAGGTGGTGCTGGCCTCGCTGTTGCTGCCCTTGATGTTTCGTCTACTATCTTTTTGATAGCTACTCACTCATATCCAGCAAGGGCTAGATGCCGATTTGATCATCAATCGGCAGCTTGACCACTCACCAGGTGTCTACAAACCGCGCCCCGGTATCGGGCCGAGCACGGGCCGAAGTCAGGCCGCGCGCCAGCCAGGGCCGCGTCTGCGCCGGGTCAATCACCGCGTCGACTTCCAGCGTGGTCGCCATGTTGAGGGCGCTGCCGCTTTCATACTGGCGCGCCACCAGCGTGGCGTACAGCCTGTCGCGTTCAGGGCCCTCGGGCACCGCCTCCAGCTCCTTGCGGTAGCCCAGCTTCACCGCACCTTCCAGCCCCATCGCACCAAACTCCCCGGTGGGCCAGGCGGCGGTAAACATCGGCGAATGAAAGCCGCCAGCCGTCATCGCCATCGCGCCGAGGCCGTAACCCTTGCGCAGCACCACGCTGAAAAACGGCACACGCAAGGCCGCGGCGACCACAAACATGCGGCTGACATGGCGCACCTGCGCCTGCGCCTCCACGTCGGGGCCAACCATGAAGCCAGGGGTATCGACAAAGCTCACGAGCGGCAGGCCGTGGGTGTTGCACAGTTGTATGAAGCGCGCAGCCTTGTCGGCGGCATCGGCGTCAATGGCGCCGCCCAAGTGCTGCGGGTTGTTGGCAAGAATGCCCACCGCGCGCCCTTCGATACGTGCCAGCGCGGTGTGGATGCCGGCGCCAAAGCCGGTGCGCAGCAGCAGGAGGCTGTTGCTGTCCACCACGCCCTTCAACACGTCCAGCGTGTCGTACACACGCAGGCGGTTCTCGGGCACGGCACCGCGCAGGGCATTCGCATCGGGTGCCAGCCAGTCTTTCACTGAGCCCTGGAAAAAGGACAGGTAATGGCGCGCCGCAGCGACGGCCTGCGCCTCGTCGTCCACCAGCACATCAATCACGCCGTTGGCGTGTTGTACATCGCTGGGGCCAATTTGTTCGGGCTTGAACACACCCAGGCCGCCGCCTTCAACCATGGCCGGCCCGCCCATGCCGATGTTGCTGCCCCGGGTGGCGATGATCACGTCGCTGCACCCCAGCAAGGCCGCATTGCCGGCAAAACAGCGCCCGGCCACGATGCCGATCACCGGCACCTGGCCCGACAGCCGCGCATAACTGGCAAAAGTGGCGACATGCAAGCCCGCGACGATGGGCATATCGATGTCACCGGGTCGGCCGCCGCCGCCTTCGGCAAACAACACCACTGGCAGCTTGTTCTGCAGCGCGATACCCAGCATGCGGTCGGTCTTCTGGTGGTTGCGCATGCCCTGGGTGCCGGCCAGCACCGTGGCGTCGTAAGCCATCACCACGGCGCGGCTGGTTTCGGCGCCGAACAAGGCGCGGTTGATGCTGCCGATGCCGGTGACCATGCCGTCGGCCGGCGTGTTGGCCATCAGGTCTTCTTCGCTGCGGCGGCTGCGCTGCGCCGCGACGGCCAGCGCGCCGTATTCAATAAATGACCCTTCGTCGCATAGGTCGGCGATGTTCTCGCGCGCGCTGCGCAGCCCGAGCGCATGGCGTTTGGCCATGGCTTCAGGGCGGCTGGCGTCCGCGGTCTTGTGGTTGCGGTCCAGCACGCGCTGCAGGTCGGGCCGAAGTGCGGTGGACGCCACCTGCGCGGAAGGCGACGGCGCGCGCGCAACAGCACTCGCTGTGCCGGCTTGCAAAGTGGCGAGCAGGGCACCCGACTCGACCAGTTCATCGGCTGCGAAGAACAATTCTGTGACTTGTCCGGCTACTGACGCACGTACCTCGTGCTCCATCTTCATGGCTTCAAGAATCAGCAACAGGTCGCCAGCAGCAACAACATCACCGGGCGCGACGGCCCACTGGACAATGCGGGCCTGCAGGGGGGAATGGACAGCGTTCATGCGACGATTGTGCGCCGCGGGCACCGGCCAGGCCGGTCAAGCCGGTGACACGCACGCTCACCGGGCGTGCAGCCACCCACCAGTGGAGATCAGCCCTCTGTCAACAGCCGATTCAGGCGACCTGCAGGCCCGGCTTGCCGACCAGCGCCGCCTTGGTGCCAGCCACTGCGCCATAGAGAATTTCTCCGGCGAGCTGGCCACCTTCTTCGATCACCAGCTTGCCATAACGGATCTTGCCGGTGACCTTGCCGGTCGCATAAATCACCAGTTTCTGGCGCACCGTGAGGTTGCCGTCGAACTCACCGTGAATTTCGGCAATGTCGATTTCGGCTGAGCCCTTGAACGCACCGTGCTCGGCGATCTGGATCACGCGCGAGTCCATGGTGGCTTCGACCAGGCCTTCGACCACCAGGGTGTCGCAATCGGTGATCTCTACGCCCTTGAGCTTGATGTTGGGGCCCACCGTCAGCTTGCTGCCGCCTTCGCGCGCAGTCCCGACGGCTGCCGCCGCGTTCTCCTGCACTGGCGTTGCCTGCGTGTTCACTGCGGCGGAAGATGTGGCTGCTGCCGGCGTGCCATTGGCATAGGGGTTGGCGTTGGGACTGCCGTGACGCAGGCTGGTGGGTTCGTTGTCGCGCTTGCCGAAGAACGGTGATTGCAATGCCATGAGGTTTCCTTCAAAAGAGTCCGATGGTACGGACACGGTTTTCAAAAGTCTCCACTGCTAATGCAAGATGAGTAACGAAATTAATTGCACTGCCACGCGCTACGCCCGCCAGCGCCCCGCATGCGAAGCAGCCGACGCGCAAACGATAGACTTGCCGCATGAGCTACACACTGCGGATCTTTCACACCGACGACGTCAGCGCGGCAGAGCGTGAGGCCGCAGCGCAGCGTTTTCGCGCGGCACTAGAAGCGTCGCTGGGTGACGCCAGCCTGGTGGCACCGGTATACCGGGCATGGCTCAGGCTGTTGCTTGCACATGGGGAGCAGGACCGTCCCTGGGACCTGAACCCGGCCGAACAGGTCTTGGCAGACCAGTGGGAAGCCGCCGAACTGGCCGCAACACGTGCCGCCTTCGGCGCTGAGCGCTATATGGGCGACGCACACTATGAGCTCGACATCGGCGACCGCTGAACCCGCCGCCACAGACCGTCTGGCAGCGTGCAACAACCCCACGCAACCGTTTTGCCGATAATCCCCGTATAGACTGAAAGGCGTGTTGTGGAACTCGTGGTGTTTGTGCTTGTCCTATTGGCGCTGCTGGGATTGGCCGCCTTTTTGTGGCTGCGCAGGAAGCGACGCAATATCGACCTCGCGGCCGCCACGAAAACCGCCGCCGAAGAAACCGCTTACCAAGTCAGCTACGCACCACCCGAATTTGAATGGAGCGGGACCACCACCGGCGCCCTGCCCCTGAAGACCCTGACCTACAAGCAGTACGAGTGCCTGGAGGATGCGCGTTATGGTTTCCGAATTGTTGCCGTGGCGCCATCAGAGCGCAAACAGCCGCAACCGCACAAAACCCGTGCCCATGGCCTGAAAACCGTGAGCTCATTGCACAAACACGGCTTTCTGGACGACGATGGCACCGGTGGCTACATCATTACCGACCACGGCCTGAATGCGCTGGAAGTCTGCAGCGTGCGCTATTGAGCCTTAGGGGCGGGCACCTGCGCGGCTGCAATCTCCGCAGTCAGGGAGTCCGGTACATAGTGCGGCCCGTCAAACAGATAGATGCGGTAGCCCGCGTAGTTCGCCAGCTGCGGCCTGAGCTCACCAATCGTCGCGCTGCGAAAGCCGCCACCGGTTTGCGGGCGGAAAGCCTCTGCAATCACCCGTACCCGCTCCCGGCCCAGCTTCGCCGACAGCACGTCGGCATATTGGCGGGCGACGTGCGCTTCCCGCGCGTGCACACCGACCCCATCCTGGAAAAACACCCCAACATCAGGCGGCAACCATTTGGCCAGACCCTGCACCAGTGCTTCGGGGCCAACGTTGGCGCTGTCGTAGACGCTGATCCACAGCGGGCGCGGCAAGGTGGCAAGCAGGGGTGCCAAGGTTGGCGCCTCGGTCCAGGTCGGGTCGATCTCCACGGGAAAATACCATCCTGTCACCTTCAGTGGCGTAGGCAGCCCCGCCAGCACCACCGAGGCCTCAGCAAGCTTGACGATGTCCGCGCGTGCCGCCTTTTCGTCAAAGCGTCCTGCCAGACCCAGAATCACGCCCTGTGCCCAGGCTTCGCCCGCAATCCGGTGCCACGGGGGACGTTGCGTTGCCACCGGCAGCAGGGGGTTGTCCACATAGGCCACCCCGTCAACGGCCGTCCATTGCACCAGCAATTCGGTGGCGCCCAGGCGCTGCCAGTTGCCGCGCGGATCCAGCGTCTTGTTGTCCGGTTGCCAGACCATACCGGCCAGCGGCGGAATCACTGCCGGCGGTCCCGCGCAGGCACCCAGCATCAGCGCCACCGCCAGCATGGCGGCCAGCCACGGCCTGCAGGAATCGACCGAAGGGCGAGCGAGCCTGGACGTTATGCGCTGCTTCATCAGTAGGACAGGGTGGTGAGCAGGAAAACACCACCGGCGCGGGGCGCACCAGTCACGCGCCCGCGGTATTGCAAAGACACGTCCAGATAGGAACGCGGTGCGTTATAGACGTCTTCCCGAAACCAGTAACGCGCGCCGATACCAGGGCCTATGCCTGCAGAACTTCGCGACTGGGCAACAGAGCTGTAGTCCGCTGCCAGCGACAGATGGGGAAATACCACCCACCTGCCGGACTCGCCGACCCGGAAGCTGCGGCCGAGGTCCGCCTGCGCCAAAGCGTAAGTCTGCCCAGCCGAAAGATAACGCCCGACTTCTGCGGAGGTCCGGCTGGTCCACCACGATGGCACATCCACCCGAAGATCGCCGCCGGTCCCCCCGGAATAACCGATTTGGGCCAGCCAGTCATCCTTTCCACCCGAAGGCGCAAACACCCGGCTGATGGACCCTACAAGATTGACATCGGTGAAGGGCTTGTGACGTATGCCGGCTGCCGTCTGCAGGGTCTGGCTGCCAGTCGCGCCACCGCCCTTGCTGCCAAACGTTTGAAACCCGCGGACAAATATCTCCGTGTAGCGCGCGTTTCGATAACCCCACGGTCGCCAGTAAAGCTCCGCACCACCCTGCACACTGTCTGTGGGGGCACCGGGCGGCAAGCCTGACCCGGAGACACTCCCGCGGTAACTGACCGAGGCGATAGCACCAAACTCGCGGGAGACTTCTGCCACCGCCCGCCTTGTTTCGAACAGCATCTGGGGCGTCATGGCCAGCTTCAAGGGCCCAGCGTCGTCGATAGTGCGCTTGAAATAGCCAATCGCCTGTGCGTCCTCACCCGCCCGCACGGCGGCATATGCGGCATCACCCCACGCTGAACTGCGCAGCTTGCCCGCCGTATCGGCCTGGTTGAAAGCCTTCAGCGCCTGCTCATCATTCCCCACGCGGACGGCAAGGTACCCCAGCTCCGCCCCCGACAGCGCCAACGAGCCGTCCGCGCGCGCCTGTTCAAAGCGGGTCCGCGCTTCGCTCTTGCGGCCCAGGTCGAGCAGCAGCGCGACCTCTTCAGCGGCCGTGAGCTGCTTCAGACGCAGGGCGGATTCGAAGTCATCGCGCGCGCCTGCCTCCTGTCCGAGTTTCTGGCGTATCTGGCCGCGCAACATGAACAGCGACGCATCAGGCGCACGCCCGATGACGATGTCCGCCTGCTGCTCGGCCTCGGCGTATTGATTGTTGCGATACAGCGAACGTACAAGCAAAGTCTGGTAGTCGCGGTTCCCCGGCGTCAGTTGCAAGGCCTGCCTGGCGTTGCTGGCGGCGGCTGCAAAATCCGCACGCTCAAAATCAGCGTAGGCCGCAGTGCCCAAGGCCAAGGCTTGTGCGTCCTGCATGCGGCGGCGCAGCGGCTGCTGCTGGGCCACCAGGCGGCCGTCGTCGCCGGCTTCGGCGATGGCTGCCGTGATCGCCTGATCCGCCTCGGGCAACCGGCCGTCCGCCAGCAGCGCGTTGACAAGCAACAGCCGGTAGTCGCGGTTCATTGGCGCAAGGCGCACTGCCTCCTGCGCAAAACCAACCGCTGCAGCGTACTTCGCACTGTCATACGCCTTGTAGCCCTCGGCCGCGGCCGCGAAGGCAGGATCAGGCCGGGGTGGAGAAGGCGCCGGTTGCATATCGGCAATGGCCGGTGGAGAACGAAATACCCGGGCCCGGGGGGCCGTCGGCTTTGACTGAAACGCAGCAGGGCGTTGTGCCGCATCGATCTTGCGAATCAGTTCCTGCAGCTGTACCGCATCGGGTCGCAGCCGCAAGGCTTCGCGTGCTTTTTCCCGCGCAATGCCATAGTCACCACGGGCAAAGGCTTTGTACCCCTCGTCGGCCAGCGCCCAGGCCGGCCCGGTCAGGGGCAAGTCCGACTGCGCTTGTAAACCTGGCGCAGCCAGTGCCAGACTTGCTACATATAGAACCGTGGTTCCGGTTTTATGGAGGATTTTCACGCTGTTATTCCGGTAATTCCACACGCGCCAATTCGGCATGCATCAGCCGCTGCTGGTCAACCACCCGCTCAATAACCTCTCGCAGCAAAATGCCCTGATCCACCAGGTAGTCACCGACCCGCCCATGGCGCTCCGGGCGGTAATTCTGCATCGCGCCCTCAAAAACATTGCGCTTGAGCAGCCCCTGTTCCACCAGCATGTCACCGAGCAGGGGCACGCCTGCCACACCCCGTTCCAGCTTGGAGAAGCTGTCATCGACCCCACGCAGTAGGCGTAAAGCAATCGCCAGTTCGCTCTCACGCACGATGCGCTGCTGCGGTTCCGTGCCAAAAATCTCCACCAGCTCGGCCATTGTCTCTTCCGAAACCGGAGTCGCCACCGCCAGCACGGGCTTTTCGCTTGCGTCCAGGCCGAGATAAACGGCTCGAAACCGTGTGCCAAAATCCTTGGGAGTTGCACCCGCATTGTCCATGACCAGCTCCTTGGTCAGGCGCGCGCGTGTCAGGCCGGCCTGATACGCAATGGCTTCGGCCAGGGTATCTTCGTCAAGCCAGCCATTGGATATCAGGATCTGCCCAAGAGGCATCTCGGTTGTCGCCTGCTCCGTGAGCGCTCTGGACAGCATGCTTTCGTCCACCGCCTTCCACGATTGCAACAACTCGCCGAGCCGCTGGCGGCGGCGCAGCAACTGGCCGCCGGTCGGAAAGTCATGCATGGTCTTGTCCCAAGCCAGCGCCTTCCCTCGGAAGAGATAAGACAAATAAAGACGCCAGGCCCGAGCCACGGCCATGAAGTTGACGAAATTGCTGACCACCATGCGCGGCACGGACATCAGACCGTGCTCCCAGCCGTACAGGGTCGTGGTGAAGTAGATGCGGTGCCCGCAGCGAATAATCAGCGTGATGGCATTGAGGTAAATCAGCACACGCCAGCCGCTGTTCTCGGCAAACAGCGAAGGATAAAAGACACTCCACCAGCCCGTCAGTATGCCGATGTGAAATACCAGGAACTGCACGACCAGCAAATAGGCGAACACATTGACCAGCGCAGTGACGGTACTCTTGCGGTCCCGCAGCAGCAGATATCGGGCCGCGAGGGAGCCCTGCCAGGCAATCTGCTCCCAACTTTGCAGGCCGATCCCCAGCACCCAGCGCGCCTTCTGGCGGTAGGCCTGGCGAAAGGTATCCGGGAAAAACTCGCGCACCGACAAAGGCATGTTCACCAGCACCTCGCGCTTGCCTTTGCCACCAAACCATGACGTCCGTGCCACGCGAAAATTCACCGGAAAGACGCCGAAGATGGCTTGCATGCCCAGTTGCCCAAGGCGGTTGCCGACGTCGTAATCTTCGGTCAGACTGTCAGTGTTGAAGGGCTTGTTGCGCGTGGAACCCACCAGCGCCTGGAGGGCGCGTCTTGAAAAGCAGGTGCCCACACCCGCCGATGGCACCACGCCAGCCACGCTCTCCCTGACTACCATGTCCTTGGCGTGACTCTCGGCAAACTCGTCCATGTACGTGCCTGCCACCAATTCATACCATTCGCGCTCCAGTGAGGCGACCGGCAGCTGGATCATGTCCTTGCGGGGCAACAGGTAGTTGAAGAACTTGAGTTCAAGCGGATGCAGCACGTCTTCGCTATCGTGCAACACGATACCGGCGAACTCCATGCCGTGCGCCTCTTCATAGGCAAAAATAGCCTCGACCACCCAGTTCAGGCAGTCCGCCTTGCATGTTGGTCCCGCGTGGGGCACCTCCACCCTGTGAAGCTGCTTGTAGCGCTTTTGCATGCGCTCAACTTCTTCTATGGTCTTCGCATCATTGACATAGGTCCCGACAAAAACAACGTAATTCCGGTACTCAAGGACTTCGACCATGTTTTCAACCATGGCCGCGATCACGTCATATTCCAGCCATGCAGGGACCATGATGGCCAGCTGCTGCTCGCCCTTCTCGCGCAACTGCTCAGCAGTCATCGGCGCATACTTGCGCCCGACCGTCAGCGAGCGGAAAACGCGCCTCGTCCAGTACCACAGGTCAATGAACAGGTCGTCAACCGAAGAGATGAAGATCAGCACTGCCACCACGGCGGCCATGATCTCCAGGGCCGCGTAATAGTTCGCGGTAAACAGGGTCCAGGCCATGTCAGTTTTTCGCGGAAACCAGCCTACAGCCTGGTTGCCTGCTCAGCCGCCTTGCGCCGGCGCATGCGGCTTGCGAACACCAGGAGCGCAATCATGAATACAACGCCAAGCACGGGCAACATCCACCAGTAGCCTTGGGCAAGGAGCCAGGGTCCGGCATTGTTCTCCACCACCTTGCGCCCGCCTGGGTCAGCAGTGTTCATTTCGGTGAGCAAACCACCGGCTCCGATCACGGCGACGTCACCGCTTCCGAGCAACATTGCCTTGCTCATGACTGGAGCTTGCTTTCCGACCATGCGATACACCACACCTCTGTCACCGCTGACCTTGACCACTTCAACAATGGCCACGTTGTCCAGCCCCCCGACGTCAAGCACTGCGGCATCGCCCTTGCCATTCATCACCAGCCTGCCCCCTTCAAGTTTTACTTTGGAATCGGCATTCTTGAAAGGCAGATCCATGACCAGGAAAGGACCGCCTGGCGCAGGAACGGCGTCTCCGGTCACCGCAGTGAAGCGTGCCTTCGTGGGCGACACACCGGCAGTCAGGGCCAGACGGATGAGGCGCGGCAGCGTCGCTGCAGCATCAGCCAGATAGGCAGCGGGAACCATCACGTGTGCACCAGCGGCATAACGGGCCACCATGCCAGTGAAGTTAGCTGAGAGATCTGCTTTCTCAAGCAACATGTGGCTGCTGGGCAGGACAGAAACCGGGTAGGGCTCCGGTGTCTCGCGGCACCGGTCGCTGGCGAGTTGGCGCACGAAGGAAACACGCAGTGTGTTGCGCGAGGCCAATGCGTAAGCCGGGATGCGGGCAGTGACACGTTCGACCTGGCCTTCTGCGTCCAGTTGCCGGGCGCCCAGCAGGATGTCATTCATGAACACGGAAACCACAGGTGGGGTACGCGCCGCGCTCGGCGCTGCAGACACGTCCAGCACCAGGCTGGAAGGAAGGCGACCATCCGCAGAAACCGCACCGATATCGAAACTGGCATTCCAGTCGGCATGCGACAGCACATCAAAGCTGCCGGGCTTGCCGCCCAGGTATTTCAATGACACAGCAGATCCGTCGCCCGCAGGGTCGGCCGCAGCCTGCACCAGCATCGATGAGCCTACCGCAAGCTTGTTCCAGTACGTGCTGAACATCCCGGCTGCCTGCGCGCCGGCGTCGGCAGCCACCACAATCGCGGGATTGCCAAAGGCCTGCGACAGGCGGATCTCTCCTGGGGCCGCAGCCTGCGCAGCAGGGTCCAGCGCCCGAATCCGCCACTCTGAAAAACCGGCGACGGCGTCGGGTGCCGACGTCTGCATCTGGGTGCGCAGGGCATCCAGGGCAGTGGTCACGCCAGTATTGATGGCCTTGTCAGCAATGATGATGTCGGCACGAAAGGGGCTGGCGGCACCCAGCGACAGCAGAGCGCCCACTTCAGCGGCATCCTTGATCTTGTACTGGCCACCTTGGGCCAGGGCAGCGAAAGCCGGGATGCCGCGAAGGGCTGCGGGCACCACCATGCCGTCCAGGTTGACCGTATCGCCCACAGCAGGCAGTGCCCTGACCTGTGCACGCTTGCCGGCCCGCTCCAGCGCCACCCCCATGCGCCAGGCCGAGTCATACGCGCCTGAACTCAGGTTGTTCGAGGAAATCAGGATCACCGGTGCCGAGGGCAGCGAACCCCAAGCGGTCGTCAGGTCACGCACCGCACTGCTGTCATAGCGATAGGTAAAACGCGAGTCGGGCTCGATACGAAGCACATTGCCGGCGGCACGGCCGTCGGTGCAAAGCCATTCCGCGCCCAGCGCCGTGCTCCAGTTCAGGCCCATTCGCACAAAACCGCTGGGCCGCGGCGAGCCATCCACACCGAGAACAAGGCTGGCGTCGCCTTTATCCTGCGCCATCGGACGCGACGACACCGGATAAGAATCCAGCGACACCACAAAGCTGGTACGCCCGCCGTCGGCACGCATGTAGTTTGCGTTGAGCTTGATTTCCCCACCGCTCAAGGGCACGTTGGCCGGGACGGGGAAGTAGAGCTCCCGCACGGTCTCCGGCGCGCCCAGCACCAGCGGGCCGGTGAAGCCGAGATCGGCCAAGCGGACCTCGCGATAGACCCAACGATCAGCGGCGAGCCGGTTGAAGACTTCGGCGGCACTTGTCGGCACACTCACGGCCGGACTGGGGGCGGTCTGTCCGTTGGTCAACAGCGGAAGACAGACTGTCAGCAACAGGACAGGGCCGCGCGCCAGGCGAAACAGGGAAACCGGGGGGCGGGACAGGGTGTTCATGAAAGTTCTCTAGCCTTGTAGGGCGCCGGTAAGCGCGTTTGCCCACGGAAATGCGGACTGGTTAGCAGGTGTTTGCCTACACAGGGGTGCATGCAAAACGGGGAAAAGCGAAAGACGCCGAAAAATAGACGAGTCGGGGTATGTGCCGCGTTCACGGCCGGATCAGGCCATCCGCGCGCCTGGGCCGAGATCCACCGTCGGACCAGAGCCCAGCAAATCAACAATCACAACCAGGGCGCCACCGAAACGACCCACGCCGAGCTCTCGCATGACTTGCTGCTCCTGCTCGACTGAATCCATGCGCAAAAAACACAGGGCCTGCCGCTTGCCCTCCTGCCTGGCCGCCAGAATGTCCAGCCTGGCAACGGAACCAAACGCGAACAAAGCGAATGCAGTGCTTGGCGTATCGCACCGATATCCGAAAGGTTTTTCAGCTGTTCAATTGCAGTGTTCATAGAGGTTGCAACCAGGTGGGTTTGTGTAACAAATGTTATTTTTGGTTCCAGTGAAGAGTAAAAAGTACTAACTTGGATGTAACTGAGTGAAAGCCGTCCCTACTTGTAGGACACCGCCCCGGCTTTTCCTGATCGGTCGCCTGCACAGGGGTCTGCGCGACCTGCTCACGATTGAATGCAGCTCACGCGCCATCGGTACACCCATTTTCTGGCGTCTGCATGACCGTGCCCAATCGCGCGCAAGGAGGTTGCATTCCGTTCGTTTAAGGTGGACATCAAATGGGAACCCCCAGAAACGCGGGGTGGTCGCCCCCGTGATGTGACGCCCTGCGACGCCGGGCTCAGACGGTCGCTTCTTGCGGCGCGCTGCTGACCGCCCAGGAGTACAGGGCGACAAACACCAGCGCGTCAAAGACGGCCCCCATGCAGATGTACAGCACCGGCATGAACAGCACCGACAGGTGCTGCATGATGAACGCTTGCGCCAGCACCTGGTGGGGAATCATGACGGCGAAGAAGCCCAGGATCAGCGCCGTGTGAAACAGCTTGATGACTAGGCCCTGCTTCAGGATGTAATACCCCATCGCCAGCATCACCGGGGTGGCCAGCATGACCACGTAACCGATGGTCATGAGCTCTTCGCTGTGGCGTGCGATGCTGTAGGGAAAAGCATCCGGGGATAGCCAGAAATAGATGACCGTGACGAGCTGAATGACGCCAACGATACGCAAAGGGTACTTCAGCGGCAACTGCGCGTTTTTCATGCGCACTGACAAGGCCAGCGCCAGCAGCGTCACCACCGCAGTCACGAGCAGGATGGTTCGGCTCGGCAGCGGCCTGTCGTCCGGCCCGCTCGACAGCAACATCGCGTATTGCCCCGTATCGTCGAGCTGATTGGTCAGCGTGAACGGCAGGTCCAGACCTGCGGACCAGAACAGGATGCAATCGCGCCAGAGATCAAACAACAACGGTTTTCCGTAGTACACCAGCGCGCACAGGATCAGCGGCAGGATGACCGCCTGTGCCAGCAGCCAAGGTGTCACTTTGAGCGGCGTGATGGCCCGGTGCGGGCGCACCAGCACACGCCGGGCTCGGGCTTGCCGCGCAGCAGAAAAAGAGGCGTTGAAAAGCCGATCCTGCTCACGCGCAGCTTCAGTCAGGGATTGGGTTCTGGTACTCATGATGCGTGGTCAAAAGTCGTGAAAGATGCCCACATTCACACCGCTGCGGCGGTAGAACGGGTTGGTGTAGCGGTTGGCGCCGACAAGCACCCCGGTGCTCGGCGTCAGCCAGTGGCGCCAGGTCAGGCTGGCCTCACGGCTGTTGAAATCGACCAGTTGGGCACCGGCAGCGACCGCCAGATAAGCCTCGCTGCCCCAGCCGTAGCGGCCTGTCACCAAGTCCTGCTTGTTGCGACCCCAGGTCACTGCCACAAACTGCTGCTGGCTCTTCACCGAGCCCGGATTGCTGGTATTGAAACGCACGCCACCCTCGACGACCCACGGCGCTTCAAAGTAGTAGGCCGCGCCCAACGACACGCTGCGGTCGGTATAGCCCGTCGGTGCGTCGTAGTAACCCACCCCCACCGAGCCTACCAGGTTTCGCGCGGGTAAAAACTTGCGGTACAAGGTCGCATCGACGCGAAATTTCGGCAGGTAAAAAGCGCCGTCACCTGCGCCCAGGGCTACCGATGCATGCCAGTCGGGATTGAAGGTGTAGGTGTCGCTGACTCCGACGAAGGTGCCCGACTGGCCGAAGCGATGCTGGTGTGACAACTCGCCCTGGAACACATGTGCCCCGGCGCCATAAGCGCCGCGCAGTGTTACGTCGTCCCATTTGCCGAAGCCACCGGTGAGTTTTTGTACGCCCGTGCTGAGCTCCAGGCTCCGCAGCGCGTCCTGGCCCCCGGGCGCAGCGGGAGCCGCTGCGTTGTAGGTGGCGGAGGGGGTGCCAACCGGGGTGCCGGTCTGGGCCAGGGCCGGCATTGCTGCGGTCAACACCACGGGCAGGGCAAGATAAACGGGTCTAAACATGAAAGCTCACTCCAAAAAAACTGACGTCGTGCGCACAGGCGCGGGAGGGAAAGCGCTGCGGCCTCTCATTTGCAATTCGCTTCGCTGGCCGCAGCCGTCACTCCCCGGCTCAACAGGATCTGGTAGGACGCTTCATCGCTCACTGCCCAGCGGGACGAGTGGCGCAGCGGCGTTGACTGGCGCAGCCAGCAAGCGGCCGTGGCCTTGTCGTTCTGGCGCAGGGCGAGCACGGCAAGCAAGCCCCAGGGGTAATCGGCTTCGCCCTGGATCAGCCACTCTGCACGGTGGACTTTCATCCAGTCGCGGTAATACTGGCGCGCGTTGCCCGGCACCAGCGGAAAATCGAAGAGCAGCGGGAAGATCTGCGCCACATGGTCGGGGTAAAACGCCGGCTTCTGCGAACGCTGCTCCAGCTGGGTGGACACCAAAAACCGCTTGTTGACAGGGTCCCAGAAGGTGTCATGAATGGCACGCGCCAGCTTGTCGGACGCGGCTCTTTGCTGCGGCTGCTTCAGGTGCACCTTGAGCGACCAGACTTCCAGGTTGTCCATGAACAGGCCATGTAATACCACTGGCGAGACCATGTAGATGCCGCGCGACGGCTGGTACAAATGCTCCAGCGCGACCTTGCTGGCATCGTGGCTCTTGCGCCAGACCGGGTTGCCAGTCAGCTTGGCCGGCATGGTTTCAAGCAGCTTCATCCAGATCGCGAGCAAGGAGTCATCGGCGTCCGCCGTCTTGCAGGACACCCATTTTTTGTCGGCGCCCCGGCAAAACCGGTCAAAGGTGCCATCCGGCTTTTGCCGCGGTACCAGCCAGTTGGCAAACTTTTCAGCCGGCACCGAGATGTCCATGCCATTTTCGTGCGCCAGCAACAGGGCCTGCATTGCAAAATAGGGGTCCGCAGAGTCACCGCCATGCAGCACGGTGATGGCACCGCTGTCGTCGGTGTAGCCGCTCAGCTCTAGCCGTGGCGCGGCACTGGCGCATCCCGCCTGGATCAGCAACATCGCGCCCATCGAACAGACTGTCAACAGTTGTTTGAGCCTCATGCCTGCTTCACCATGCCGATTTCGCGCGCCCACACGGTCCCGTGCACAACCACACCGTCTTCCACGATGATGTTGCTGGCCGTGACGGTGGTCGGCACATCAGGCAAGCCCACCAGCGCGCTGGCCCCGATCAGGATGTCGCTTTCCGACACCACGGGCCCCCAGGCCCGGGCATCTTTGTAAACGTACACGCGCTTTTCGCACGTCACGGCGCCCTGCACGCTGGCGCGATGGCCGATGCTCACCCCTTCGCGCGCCTTGACGTCGCCGATGACGGTGGTCCCCGCCCCGACGGTCAGAAAACCCGTCACGACCAGCGATCCACTGTAAATGCGGGCTGGCGGCAGCGCGCAGTCTCCGCGGATCAGAAAAAGCAGCGGCGTTTGCTGGACGGCGCCCGGCAGATCGGCATAACTGCCCGGCGTCTGCTCCGCGCTGAGGGGTGGCAAACCGTCGCTGGCATGTGAGCCAAAACGCAGGGCAGGCGCATGCAGACGTTCAAACCATGTCTCGTTGCCGAGCTCGATGGCGCTGCCTGCGGACACCCGCCTGAGCGCTACACTGCGCGGCCCCATGCGCATGATGCCGTCGGCGTGCGCCCAGTCGTTGACGGTGCTTTGTTCCCCCAGGTCAATATCGCCCGTGGCATACAGCGCTGGAAAGACTGATTCAGCACCGGCGCTCAGGTTTCCCTGCACGTAAACCGGTTGCGCGCTGCGAATAGGCAAGGGGCTGGCAATGCTGCTGCGTGCAATCAACCGCTTGTCCGCTTTGCCCCAATCCAGCTCGGTCCCAGCCGACCAGTCTGGATCACCGACAAATTCGAAGTCTTCATACCCGGTGGGCTCGCCCTGCCCCAGCCTGGCCGAAACATCCGCGTGCAGGCGCCGGGCAAAGTGGTCGATATCGGTCGTGTAGTTGGCCGAAATCGGCAAGGCCGCAAAGTCAGTGGGCTGCCGCCATTCCCTAAACGCCGGCACAAACGGCAGCGTCAGCAGCAGCAGACAGATCGATACAAAAGCAGCGTAGGTGATGTAGTCTTGAGTCATTATTCGGCAGCCTTGGGGCGATAACGAATGGTCTTGTCCCAGACCATCTCACGTTCGAAAATTCGGTCCAGCAGCAGGCTCCAGACAGCACCGGAAATGGCAAACAGGCTGACGAGAAAGCCCAGCATATTGAAAGGCAACAACCGGAGACGCCGGCGATTGCCGTCAATCAGCACCGCGATCACAATTTCAAAAAATGCGGCGAAATTACCCAGCGTTCCGTAAATCATCAGCGCAAAAATGGGGATCAGCGACGACAGCAGAGAGCCCGCGTTGAGGAAGTACAAGCCCAGCGCCAGGCACCATCCAGCCAGCATGACCAGCGGAATCACGAAGACGAACAGCAGCAACAAACCGTCAATGCGCTGCGCCGGCGTGAGGTAAGCGCTGGTGGCAAATTTCCACCAGTAACGCGTCATCACCTGGTTGTGGCCCTTGGCCCAGCGCGTCACCTGCTTGATGCGCACGCCCCAGTCCTCGGGCACTTCCTCATAACATTCCGATCGGTTGGTATACACCGTCTTCCAGCCGTTGAGCATGAGCCGGAAGGTGATGTCGGTGTCTTCGGCCAGCGTATCGTCGTGCCAGCCGCCCACCGCCTCTACCGCCGACAGGCGCACCCCGCCGACCGTTCCGCCGTACTGCGGCAGCAGGTTCATGTTCATGCGCGCCTGCTGGTCCACCTGGTAGCCGCCCGAGCGCTCCAGGTCCAGCATGCGGGTCAGCAGGTTGGCACCGCTATTGACGGGTACCACACGTCCCATCACTGCGCCAATTTCAGGATCAAAAAACGGCGCTACCAGCTGCTTGAGCAAGCCGCGACCGGGCACGTAGTCCGCGTCAAAAATAATCGCAATGTCGCCTTCGGCGAATTGCAGGGCGTCTTTCAGCGCAGCCGATTTCCCGGCCTTGCCGGTGGTGCGGTGAAACGGTGACATGCGCGAAGGGAAACGCGCCACATAACCGTCGATGATCTCGCCGGTGCCGTCTTTTGACCGATCATTGACGGGGATGATTTTGAGCCGATCTGCTGGATAGTCGGTATTGAGAAGCGCCTCGATGCACCCGGCGATGACCTTTTCCTCGTTGTGCGCCGCAATGAATACGGTGACCATGGGCCAACGCGCCACGGCGATGTCGATATACGGATGGCGCTGCACGCCGGTCAGCCGGTTGATTGTGAACATGAAATGGCGCACGCCGTAAACCATCATGCTCACCACGATCAGGAACAGCAGCGAGGTCATGACGGCCGCGACTGGGTAGTCCTTGAACGAGGGAATCAGCGCACCGGTCAACTGGGCTTGCGCCAGGGCCGGGCCAGCGCCGATGAAGGCGGCGGCCGCAATGGCGTACGCCACGCGTGCCCGGCCAGACCGCCGGATGACGGGAACGGAGACAGCGGCCGGAAGGCCGCAAGAAGAATGCAACATGGGCAGGGCTCCGGTAAGAGGATCGATCAGGCCAGTTCCGGCTGCGCCACAGGCTCGCCGACCAGACTGTGGTGGAGTGCGGCCACGATCTGCGCGGAAGCTGTGCCGTCGCCGAAAGGGTTGCCGGCCCGCGCCATCCGTGTCCATGCAGCGCTGTCTTGCGTGAGCCGGGTGACTTCGCTGACGATGGCGCTGCGGGTGGCGCCTATGAGCAGGGCGCAGCCCGCTTCAATGGCCTCGGGGCGCTCGGTTTCGTCGCGCAACACCAGCACTGGCACGCCGAAGGTCGGGGCCTCTTCCTGCAGGCCACCAGAGTCCGTCAATACCATCCACGCATCGGCCAGCGCCTGCTGCATGCCGGTGTAGTCCAGCGGCGATGTCAGCGTCACGTTGCTGATGCCGCCCAGGATGTCATTGACTGGCCCCTGAATGACTGGGTTGAGGTGGACGGGGAAAAGCACCTGCAACTCCGGTTGCAGGCGCGCAATGTCGGCAATGGCATGGCAGATTTCCTGCACATCATGGCCCCAGTTTTCGCGGCGGTGCACCGTCACGAGCAGGTGGCCTCGCCCCTGCACGCTGCGCTGTACGCCACGGTGGGCACAGGTCCACTGTTGGGCATCAATCACGGTGTTGCCGGTCAGGGTGATGAAGTCATCAGCAATGCCCTCCGTTTGTAGGGCCACGCGGGAGCGCTGGGTGGGCGCAAAGTGAAAGCGCGCCAGCCGACTGATCATTTGGCGCAGGCCTTCCTCCGGGAAGGGCCGGGCGAGGTTGTAAGTACGCAAGCCGGCCTCGACGTGAGCCACCGGTACCCGGTGGTAAAACGCTGCCAGCGCGCCCTGAAAGGCGCTTTCGGTGTCGCCCTGGACCATCACCAGTGACCAAGCACGCTGCTGCATCACGGCATCAAGCTGTTGCCGGCAACCGGTACTGAAGTCCAGCAGGCTGTCGCCCCCGCGCGTGAGCGAGATATCGGGCACCACGTCAAAACATGCGAGGATCTGGTCCGCCATGTCGCCGTGCTGGCCGGTGTGCAACCAAGATACGCGGGCCCATGGCGCGTCACGCAGCGCGTGGTACACCGGCGCGAGTTTGATGATTTCCGGGCGCGTACCCGAGACCAGCAGAATGTCGTGCACGACGGCGCCTGCACGCAGCGGGAGCAGCGCACTCATGCTCGCTGCATCCCGGCAGTTTCGGCCCGCACAAAGCCCGGCGTGTCCATATCCACAATCATGACCAGGTCGCCGGCAAACCGGCCCACGCCCAGCTCAGTCATCAGCTGCCGCTCCTGTTCTGCGGAGTCCATGCGCACAAAACACAGCGCCTGGCGTTTGCCGGCCTGGCTGGCTGCCAGGATGTCGAGCCGGGCCACCGAGCCATAACGCGAGCAAAGCGAGTGAATAGCCGGTTTCAGCGTGCCGATATCAGAAAATTTCTGAAGCTGGTCGAGAGCAATATTCATGAAGTCATTCCCCTGCAAGTGTGAGTCATCGGGTTAATCGGGTAAGTCTTAGGTTGTAGGAAATATAAAAGCCGACCGCTAAAGTGCGCGGGGGGAACATCGTTACACGCTGTAGGACACCGCCTCTTGCGGCCTTGCTCTCGGTTCGATAGGGCGGTGAAGCGCCATACGCAGCCACCCGCTCAAATGGTGGCGCCTGGGTCACTTTGTTTACGGACGGGCAATGTGATCAACGACCCATTGGACTTGCCGGACCTTGCCTATGGAACAACACAGCGTCTGTTCGCTACCCCACGCAAAGCAGCGTTAGCGCCATCGGCTGACACACAGACAGGTGCGATGTTCGCGCCCGGCGGCAGCGGCAGCAGGGCAAGCGGTTTTCACCCTGCCCCAAAACAACATACCGCTGATCGGTTTGTTCGATATCGCACATACAAAATGCTCCAAGCGTCCTAGACTAACAGCTGGCCGGTGCGCCACAGCCTCTTCCAGATGCGCCGCTAAAAATCAGTCCCGCTTCGGAGCCCCCTGTCGATGTCCGTTTCCCCCGACCCGAAAAAAAACCAGTTGCTGGCGGCATTGCCAGACGCAGAGTGGCAGCGCTGGCTACCGCTGCTGGAGCCGGTCGATCTGCCGCTGGGCATGGTGGTGTACGAGTCTGGCAGCACCCTCAGCCATGTCTACTTCCCGACCACCGCCATTGTTTCGCTGCTCTACGTGATGGAAAACGGCGCTTCGGCCGAAATTGCGGTGGTTGGCCACGAGGGCGTGGTCGGCATCTCGCTGTTCATGGGCGGCGAATCCACGCCCAGCCGCGGCGTGGTGCAAAGCGCAGGCTGCGGCTTTCGCATGCCTGCCGCAGCCATCAAGGAAGAATTCAAGCGCGCACCGGTGCTGCACCTGCTGCTGCTTTACACCCAGGCCCTGATCACGCAAATGTCACAAACCGCTGCCTGCAATCGCCACCACTCGCTGGACCAGCAGTTGTGCCGCTGGCTGTTGATCAGCCTGGACCGGCTGCAGGGCAACGAACTGGTGATGACCCAGGAGCTGATTGCCAACATGCTGGGCGTGCGCCGCGAAGGCGTGACCGAAAGCGCGATCAAACTGCAAAACCAGGGACTGATCCGTTATTCGCGCGGCCGCATCACGGTCATTGATCGGCTGGGTCTGGAAGAGCGGACCTGCGAATGTTATGCGGTGGTCAAGCGCGAATACGACCGCCTGCTGCCGAGCACGCAAGCCAGTTAGACGCGTCCTGTCGCGGGTAGGGCGCCTTGACCTACAAGGACCCGCAGCCCCAAGGGCATACTGGGCACCGACTCGTGCCGTGTTGCATGCCTAAAGCATCACGGCACCAGACCTGATTCGACAGCAGGCAGGCTCGAACTCTTCCCCGCCCGAGGGGTGCGCCCATCACCGGAGAGCCTCAATGGCCCATGTCGAAAACCACCTCATAGAGCGCCTTCCCTTGCGTTATCGCAAGCGCTTTTTGTCCCTCTGTGAGCCCGTGCAGCTCGTGCTGTCGGACATCCTCTACGAGCCCGGCCAGCCTATCCGCCATGTGTATTTTCCATCGGATGGCTATGTTTCATTGGTCACCCTGGTGGAAGACAGGCCTGGCGTCGAGGTTGGAATGGTGGGGCGCGAAGGCATGCTGGGCGTGCAGCTTGTACTTGGCGTCAAACAGGCGCCTTGGCGCGCGCTCGTACAAGGCCAGGGAACGGCCTGGCGCATGGAGTCAGCCCTCTTTACACACGCACTCGCAGCCAGTCCGGCGCTGCAGCGTGACCTCAAGCATTACCTATATGTGCTGATGGCCCAGCAAGCCGCTTCAGCTGGCTGCCTGCGCTTTCACCTGATCGATCAGCGCCTGGCACGCTGGCTGCTGATGAGCCAGGACCGGGCGCATTCGGACAGCTTTCGTGTCACGCACGAGTTTCTGGCCTACATGCTGGGCATGCGGCGTGTCGGCGTCACCGCTGCTGCCAGCCAGATGCAAAAGGACGGTCTCATCGAATACCGCCGCGGCGAACTGACGGTTTTGAACCGCACCGGACTGGAAGCAATGGCCTGCACTTGTTATGCGGCCGACCGGCGAACCTACGACGAGTTGCTGGGCTGAACGCCATCGCCAGTGTTGCAAGCCCGACACGGCTGACCCGAATTTCCGCTTTCGCCTAAAGAGCACGCCAGCAGTGCCGGGCAATGTGCGATAACGCACGGACGGACGTCCGCACAGGCCTTACAAACAGCAAAGGCGCTTGGTCAAACGCACCTGCGGCAAATTCTGCAAGCCACGCCTGCACCCATGAAAGAGGCTCCATGAGCTCCTCTCCCACATCCCCCGCTGCGGGGCCAGCGGGTCGACCCCCCTCAATGGCTTCAAGCTCAGCGCGCCTGCGACAGGCCTGCGCTTGGACGGTTGCTTCATCGCCCGATGATGACCAGAGCGTTACTGTCGCGGACTGGGATTTGATGTTTGATGCGGTACGCTCCCGCTTGCTTCATGCCGTGGGCGAGCATCTCGGTGAGCTGCCGGACATCCCCTACCACTCGGCCAGCCTGTCGGCCAGCCTGGTACAGGCCTCAGTGCTCGATTGCGTGCGCACACTTGACCGGCTTCATGTCTGGCTGGGCCAGGAACGAAGCCAACGTCCGACACCCTGACGAGCAATCCCGGCAGCGCCGAGGGGCAGGCGCCCGTGTTACCGTGCTGCCATGCCATCGCCCCTACCTCCTCTGCGCCAGCACACGCTGTTCAAACCAGGCCAGGACGGACTTCGCCCGTCACCCGCGCTGCTGTTGCTTCTTGAACGCGCTGCATGTGCCGGCAGCTGGGTGCTGGTGATGCCCCAACGCGGGCTGGTGTGGTCTGAACCGCTGGCCAAGCTGCTCGGCAGGGAAGGCTCCCCGCCACTAGTCTGGGCGGATTTTTCTGACATTTTTGCCCCTGACTGGCGCATGCGCATGAGATCGGTGCTGTCAGCCTGTCTGGACAACGGAACAGCTTTTGACGAAGAAGCACAAATAGTCACCGCTGCCGGCCAGCGCCTGTGGGTACGCGCACTTGGCGACGTCGTGCGGGACCACGACGGCACGGTAGTCCAGGTTTCGGGCGTGATCCGGGACCTGACGGTCCAGAAACGCGCTGAGCAGGAAGCACTAAGCATGACCATGCGGCTGGCCACCACCTTGGCCAGCATTCATGACGCCTTTGTCACCGTGGACCGTGAAGGCCGCCTGACCTATCTGAATCCTCTAAGCGAAAAGCTGATCGGCAAAGCCGGCGCCGAGGTGCTGGGCCTGCCGATCTGGGAAGCGCTGGACAGCGACGGCGTCGCGCAACTGCGGCACAACCTGACCGCCGCCTTCGGCAATGCCAGCCACCATGAGTTCGAGGCTTTCTACACCAACGCCGGCAAGTGGCTGGAGCTGCGGGTCTATCCGTTTGACGACGGGCTGGCGCTGTACCTGCGCGACGTGTCTGAAAGGCGCCAGTCGCAGGAACAATTGCTGCTTCTGCAAACCAGCATTTCCCGGCTGAATGACCTGGTGCTGATCACCGAGGCCGGCCCCGTGGATGACCCGGGACCGCGCATTGTGTTTGTCAACGATGCATTTGAGCGGCACACCGGCTACAGACGCGACGAGGTGATGGGCCAGACGCCGCGCCTGCTGCAGGGCGAGCGAACGCAGCGCGTTGAGCTTGACCGCATCCGCAAGGCGCTGCAGCAGGCCGAGCCGGTGCGCGCCGAGTTGATCAACTACAAGAAAAACGGCGAGCAGTTCTGGCTGGAGCTGGATATCGTGCCGGTCGACTATTTCAGCCGGGGCCTCACGCACTGGGTCGCCGTGGCCCGCGACATCACCACACGCAAGGCCGCCGAGGAAGAGATCGAGCACCTGGCGTTTTATGACACGCTCACGCAGTTGCCCAATCGCCAGTTGCTGATGAACAGCCTGCGCCAGGCCCTGTTGCCCACCGACAACCCTGACCGAACCGGCGCGCTGATGTTCATTGATCTGGACAACTTCAAGGTTCTCAACGACACGCGCGGCCATGCCGTCGGCGACCTGTTGCTGCAACAGGTCGCGCAGCGGTTGAGCTCCTGCGTGCGGCTGCGTGACACCGTGGCGCGGCTGGGTGGGGACGAATTCGTGGTGCTGTTGGACGATCTGGGCGACGACCGAGAGGCTGCCAGCGAGCGCGCCCGGGGCGTGGCGCAGAAAATTCTGGCCACTTTGTGCGAGCCCTGCGACCTGGCCGGCAACGAGTACGACGGCACCTGCAGCATAGGCGTCACGCTGGTGACGCAGCACCAGCAAAGCGTGGGCGAGCTGCTCAAGCAGGCCGACCTGGCGATGTACCAGGCCAAGGCAGCGGGCCGCAACACCATCTGCTTTTTTGACCCCGGCATGCAGGCAGTGGCCACCGCCAACGCCGCCCTGACCAGGGAATTGCGCCAGGGCTTGCGCAACAACGAGTTTGTTTTGTACTACCAGCCCCAGGTTGGCTCAGTGGGCAACATGGTTGGGGTCGAGGCGCTGCTGCGCTGGAACCATCCGCAACGCGGCCTGGTGGCGCCCAATGACTTTATCGGCCAGGCTGAGGAAAGCGGGCTAATCCTGCCGCTGGGCAAGTGGGTGCTGGACACCGCCTGCGCCCAATTGGGCCTGTGGTCCCAGCGGCCGGAAACCTGCAAATTCAGCATCGCCATCAATGTCAGCGTGCGCCAGTTCCGGCATCCGGAATTTGTCGAGCAGGTGATGGCGGCCATCGCCAGCGCCGGCATCAGCGCCCACCGGCTCAAGCTGGAGCTGACTGAAAGCCTGCTGGCCAACGACATGGATGTGACGATTGCCAAGATGGGGATTTTGAAAGACGCCGGCGTGACGCTGTCCATCGACGACTTTGGCATCGGCTACTCAGCGCTGTCCTACCTCAAGTACCTGCCGCTGGACCAGCTCAAGATCGACCGCGCCTTTGTCAAGGACGTGCTGACCGACCCCAACGACGCAGCGATTGCCCGCACCATCATCGGCCTGGCGCAGAGCCTTGGCCTGGGTGTGATGGCCGAGGGCGTGGAAACAGAGGCCCAGCGCAACTTCCTGGCGCGCCACGGCTGCCACTGCTTTCAGGGCTACCTGTTCAGCAGGCCGCTGCCTATCGATGAGCTGGAGGCGTTTATCGCCAAACTGCAACAGGCGCCTGAGAGCCAGACCGTCTGAGAGCTGCCGCAGCTGTCGGGCGCTACTGTTTTGATAGCTGTTGGCGCCCGTCCTATAGGGGCTGGGGCCACTTTTTGATCATTAATTTCCGGTGACCGGCCTGGTCGGGCTGCGCACCGAAACCGGCCGCAGTGGATCCCTGAGTTTTGGGAAAACAGGGTCAGCGTATGCTGTTTCGGATCGCCGGCAACTGTGCGATCAAGCTGGGCAAGGCTGTCTGTGTGGTTTCCCAGACAGTCTCCAGGTTGATTTCAAAATAGCCATGTGCAATACGGTTGCGCATGCCCTTCATGCTGCGCCAAGGCACCTGCGGATGCTGGTCTGCAAATCCCTCGTGGTCTTTGAGCAACTTGGTGGCTTCCTCGCCGATCAGGATGAGATTCAGAATGACAGCTTGCTGCGTGCGCTTGTCCTCAAGGAAGACCTCCTTCAACATCCCTTCGACGTAGGCGCAAGCTTGATGCGCCGACTCAAGCATGTGGTCCAGGTAGTCCGGCACACGGTTTGCGCTCATACCGGACGGGCCTCCGCAAGTACCTGCCCTCTGAACTTCTCCGGTAGGTCACCGGGCGTGAGCAAGTCGACAGACACGCCCAGCAGGTCTTCGAGTTCGACCTGAAGCCCACCCAGATCAAACAAGGTCGTGCCAGGCAAGGGATCCACCAAAAAGTCGATGTCGCTGCCCTCCACATCATTGCCATGCGCGACCGAGCCGAACACGCGCGGATTGGCCGTGCGAAAGCGGGCAGTCGCCGCCAGCACGGCGTGTCGCTTGAGTTCCAGTGTTTGAGAGGGGCGCATGAGTTCTTGCGATATTAGCTGAACACCCGTGTTGTACGGCTTTTCAGTCCTGCGCGCCAGACCGCGCCAGATTCAGCGCCAGCAGCCGCTTGAGGATTTCTTCGTCCGGCATGTCGGCGGCGTAGTCGGCCCAGCCGTAGGCCGCTGCCACGGCGCTGTCCAGCGCCTTGTGCGCGGCGTCCAGCCAGGCCGGGCGCTGGTTGTAGAGCTTGGTGAGCGTGCGCTGGGCCAGCTCTTTTTCAAAACCATCTTTTGGCAGAATGCGGTCGGGGTAGGGGCTCACGGTCATGCCCAGCGGAATCACCTCGGGCACCCGCTGCGTCCACTCCGGCGGGTTGAGCCAGGCTTCGCGCAAATCGTTCAGGCGCTTGGCGGCGATGGCGATGGCTTCAGCTGCGGCGCGGGTTGCTCCTGTATTCATAGCTGCTTGCGCAAATTCCATAAGGGCTGGAGGCCGATTTGATGCTGAAAGTCCGGCTGGAATCAGCGCACCGCCTTCCATCGCCTCGGTTGTCTGGTGCGCGGTGTCGGCGGGGGTAAGGCCTTCGGGGAAAGGGAAGGTTTCGAAGCAGGACTTCGCGTTGTAAGTGGGATCGTTCCCGACCCCGTGCATGGACGCCTGCGCGAGTGCCCAAACCTCGTGGATATGCGAGCTAAGAATGCCAAAACTTACATCGTCCGAGCGCGCAAAAACGTTCAGACGGGTATCTGGCAGGATCGTGGAGTCCAAAAAGCAAAAGTAACGATGCTTTGACACGCGAACCGTAGCAACGTATCGAAGAACCGGCAACAAGGCAGCGCGCATTGCCCCACGAGGACGTTCATGCAACCACCAGTTCTCTGGCAGCTTAGCTTTTATCCGTTGGGGTCTTACAAAGCGCAGTGCGTGAGCAAAAGGAGCTTCAAACAATGCGGCCTCAGACTCAGTTACTCCAGAACCGAAATCAATAATCCACGTATCAGTCGGCCTCGTAGAAAGACCTTGCCCGTTGCGCCAGGGTTTCACTACACACGAATTGGGATTTTGATGAGGATTCGGCAATTGCAGCCACTGCCTTGCAAGTTCGCCTGGAACATCGAAATCGCCGTATTTTTTCGTTCCCTCAAAACTCACATTTTGATTTTCGACCAGCGAAACTGCTTTTGTTATATCGGCCCCCGCAACATCGCTCAGGTCAGCCCCAATGCGTGACACAACCCTGCCATCAAGCATTGACTCCTGATCAGCATGGCCGAAGCAGATCAATGACACACGCACGGCAGCACCTTCATTGACCCAGGACTCATCACCCCATGCGACGTAGATGTTGGTCGCTTCGGAGATCGCGGACAGCACTGAGCGATTGGAACCTGCGCGAATGGACTGCGTTGAAACCAGGCCAGCAGCACCTAGCCCTTGGGTTTGGATGGCGATGCGCGCCTTATCAAACCAGTAGCAAACCAGATCGGCACCACCGGGCACCCGGCCTTTAAATACGGTGGCCAAGGCCTCAAAGTACGTATCTCCCAACTCCCGTCGCTTCTTGCTCCCGCCAAGAAACGGCGGATTCCCGATCACCACACTCGCTTTGGGCCACGCAGCTTCGGTCGCAAATGAGGAGCCCGCACCCCCTTCCTCCCCCGGGGGGAGAGGGAGTTTGGTACTGGAGCCAGGAGCAAAGGTCAGCAGCGCATCCCGGCACTCAATATGGTCCAGCGGCTCCAGCACCGGGTTGGTTTTGAACTCGTAGCCGTGTTGCAGGCGCCATTGCAGCTCACCAATCCACACCGTCACGCGCGCGAGTTCGGCGGCGTATTCGTTCAGCTCAATGCCGAGCATGTTGTGCGGGCCGGTCACCAGGTCGGCTTCGCGGTCCAGGCCCATCAGCGCGGCGTCGATGTGGCTTTTATGCTCAATGTCTTTCAGGGTCTTGAGGCCGAGGAACAGAAAGTTGCCGCTGCCGCAGGCCGGGTCGAGCACGCGGTAATCTTTGAGCCGGTCCAGCCACTGGATGAATCTGGTGCGCGCGGCTTTGTAGCTGGCGTCATTCTTCTTTTTGTTTTTGGCCATCAGCCCGCGTATTTCTTTCGCAGTCTGCTCCCAAATTTTTAGCAAGGGGCGCTGCAGCACGGGCTCGACGATGCGCATGATGGTGGCCGGGTCGGTGTAGTGGGCGCCGAGCTGGCTGCGTTTGCTCGGGTCCAGCCCACGTTCGAACAAAGTGCCAAAGATGGACACGTCAATCGCGCTCCAGTTCAGGGCGGCGGCGTTGCGCAGCTCGGTCATCTCCAGCACGGTGAGCTGCGGCACCTTGATGGTTTTGAACAGCCCGCCGTTGAACCACGGAATGTCGTCGTTGCCGTACAGCCCGCCGCCCTGCATGACGGTAAACAGGTTGGCCAGGCCGGTGGTGAGCTTGTCGCTGGTGAGCTTGCGGTTGTTGACCAGGCCTTCAAACATGCGGCCGGGCAGCAGGCCCACGTCTTCAGCAAAAAAGCAGAACAGGCACTGGGTCAGAAAGTGCGCCACCTCGTCGGCATGGGTCTGAAAACCGGCTGCGTCAGCCTCTTTGGCGGGGCCGCGTTTGCGCAGGCTGTCGGCCAGGGTGGCAAAGCTGCGGGCAGCGGCTTCGGTGATGTCGCGGCTGGTCTTTTTGGGGCGGAAGCTTTCAGGCTCCAGCCAGATGCGGCGCAGCAGCGCCAGCTTGTCGGGCTGGTCCAGCTCGGCCAGCAAGACAACGTGGGTCTCGGTCGGGTGGCCGCTGAACTGGGTGTAGATGTGGGTGCGCAGGCGATCACACACCACCAGAATCGGCGGGTTGCTCAGCGCCAGACTGTAGCTTTGCAGTTGCCGCAACGCGGCGTCAAGGTTTTTGCCGGGGGCCTTGTTCTCCCACGCGAAGGCGCCGCGTTTGAACACATCGGCATACCCGGTGCGCCCGCCCACCATGGCGTTTTTTTCTTCAAACAGGTAGTCGGCCTCGCTGCCGGGCTTGGGCACCCCCAGCAGCTCGCACAGGTCGAGAAAGTGGCTTTGCGCGCCCTGCTCTTTGTTGAGGTGAAAGGCCGGGCCGCCGGGGCCCCATTTGGCGATGAAGGTTTGGGGGGTCATGGTTTTTCAATATCCCCGCAACATGAATTCGATGGACGCTTCGGCCATGGCCTGCTCTGGTGGCCCCAGACGGCAAACGGACTGGCGCAGCAATGCCGCAGGTACAGCCAGCAGGTTGGGGGTGTCCATCACATAGCTGTCACCCAGAAGACTCAGCACGCCCTGTGCCCGGCTGACGACAGGGAACCCGGGTTTGGCGGCTAACAAGGGGATGCACCATCGGGTGGCTGTGCTGACCAGATCACTTTGAACATCCACGTAGAGCTGATGGCTGGCACGCGGGTTCGGGTTGCGGTAGACGTCGAAACGCGCCATGTCAACCTTGCAACGCGTCTGGATGGTCTGCCAGATATTGCTGCAGCTGCTCGGCGGCCGTTCCGTCTTCTGCAATGCGCTGCGCATAGGCGTCTAGCGCCACGCGGTTGTCGAGTGCCCACTGGCTGCATTCTGCGTAACCACCTGGCGGCAACCAGCCATCAGCCACGGCGACAGGCCGTATTTCCGGCGCCCGGTTGGCAGGCACGGCTTTCATAGGAATGAGTTCAAACCTTTCGTCAGGGTGCACAACCACGTCAAACAGGCGACCTGCAAATTTTTTACCCAGCGAGATCTGGCCGCTGGCGCCTACTTCCTTGAGCATGACGTGATCCTTTAAATCAATCATGCCATCATGCTGCATGAAATCCGGGGTGTCAAACCCGGCCGGCGTTTCAGGCTGATCCGGCCAGCAAAGCCGCATTGCCGCCCGCCGCTGTTGTGTTGACCGTGACGGTCTGCTCCGAGCAGAACCGGTAAAGGTAGTGCGGCCCGCCAGCCTTGGGGCCGGTGCCGCTCAGGCCTTCGCCGCCGAAGGGCTGCACGCCGACCACGGCGCCAATCATGTTGCGGTTGATATAAATGTTGCCCACATGCGCCGCCGCCGCGAGCGCCTGGGCGCGCGAGTCGATGCGGGTCTGGATGCCCAGCGTGAGGCCGTAGCCAAGGGCATTGATCTGGTCGATCACGGCGGACGGGTCGCCCGACCAGCGCACGATCTGCAGCACCGGGCCGAAGATTTCGGCCTTCACCTCGCTGATGCTGCTGACTTCAACAGCGGCAGGCAGGACCAGATTTGCTATCAAATCAGGAACTGCCTGGGCACAGGGGACGGGGGCTAGAGGCCTATTTGATGCTGAAATCAGGCCTTGCAGGTGCTGCTGGATGGTGTCAAATGCCTCGCGGTCGATCACCGGGCCAACATCGGTGGCCAGCTCGGCCGGGTCGCCCACCACCAGCTCCTGCATGGCGCCCCGGATCATCGCAATCACCTTGTCCGCAATGCCTTCGTGCACACACAACAGGCGCAGCGCCGAGCAGCGCTGGCCGGCGCTGCGAAAGGCACTTTGCACCACCGCATCAGCCACCTGCTCTGGCAGCGCCGTGCTGTCAACCAGCATGGCGTTGATGCCGCCGGTCTCGGCGATCAGCGGCACGATGGGACCGTCCTTGGCAGCCAGCGCGCGGTTGATGATTCTGGCGACTGCTGTGGAGCCGGTGAACACCACGCCGGCAATGCCAGGCGCTGCCACCAGCGCGGCGCCCACGGTTTCACCCGGGCCGTGCAAAAGTTGCAGCGCGCCTTCGGGCACACCGGCGGCGTGCAGCAACTTGACCGCTTCCCAAGCCACGCCCGGCGTCTGTTCGGCCGGTTTGGCCAGCACCGCGTTGCCGGTGGCGAGCGCGGCGGCGACCTGGCCGGTGAAAATGGCCAGCGGAAAATTCCACGGGCTGATGCAGACCCAGACGCCGCGCGCCCGCAGCTGCAGCGTATTGGTCTCGCCCGTCGGCCCCGGCAAGGCGACGGGCGCCATGATGCGCTCTGCCTCATCAGCGTAGTAGCGCAAAAAGTCAATCGCCTCACGCACCTCGCCCACCGCGTCGCCCCAGGTTTTGAAGGCCTCCCTGACCAGCAGCGCGCAGAAGTGCGGCATCTGCTGCTGCATCGCATCCGCAGCGCGGCGGAGTGTGGCGGCGCGCTCGGCCACCGGCAATTTGCTCCACTTTTGATAGCTACTTGCGCCCGTGGATAAAGGGCCAGAGGCCAATGTGGCATCAAACTCCGGCACCTTGGGCACGTGCACCACCTGCAGCGCGGCAAGCAGCGGCGCACGCATAGCCTGCACCGTGAGGTCCAGCCCTTCGCTGTTGCGGCGGCCGGCGCCGTACAGGGCCGGCGGCAGTGGAAATGACGACTCGGGTTCCATGCGCAGCGGTGAAGTCAGCAGCACATCCATGCCCACCGACTCGTCGGCGAGCTGGTGCACAAACGAGGAGTTGGCGCCGTTTTCAAGCAGGCGCCGCACCAGGTAGGCCAGCAGGTCGCGGTGCGCGCCGACCGGGGCGTACACGCGGCAGGCGATCTGGGGATTTTTCAGCACCTCACGGAAGATGCCCTCGCCCATGCCGTGCAGGCGCTGCAGTTCAAACTGAGCCCCCACGCTTGTCGCTTCGCGTACTACGCTGCCCCCCGAGGGGGCGCTGCGCCTGCGGCCCGGCAGAGCCGGTTCCGCGGCCCCGGCTGGTGAAGAAGAAGCACCCCCGCTCGCACTGGCCATCTGGATGATGGCGGCAATCGTGCCCGCGTTGTGCCCGGCAAACTGCGGGTAAATCGCATCGGTTGCGGCCAGCAGGGCCTGCGCGCAGGCAAGATAAGACACATCGGTGTGCTGCTTGTGGGTGAACACCGGGTAATGCGGCAAGCCCAGCTCTTGCGCGCGCTTGATCTCTGAATCCCAGTAGGCGCCCTTGACCAGCCGGCACATCAGGCGCAGGCCGTAGGTGCGCGCGATGGCTATGACGTGTTCGATCAGCTCCAGCGAGCGGGTCTGGTAGGCCTGCAGGGCCAGGCCAAAGCCGCGCCACTGCGGGTGCTGCTGCGCCACCCGTGCTGCCAGCGCTTCAAAGACGTCCAGCGACAGTTCCAGCCGGTCCAGCTCTTCGGCGTCTATGGTCAGGCTGATGTTGGCGCGTGCGGCCAGCTCGCACAGGCCCCAGACGCGCGGCACCAGCTCAGTCATCACGCGCGCGTGCTGCGCGTCTTCATAACGCGGGTGCAGCGCGCTGAGCTTGATGGAAATACCGTCATTTAGCTCACAAGCCCCCGCCCGGTCTGCGCTGTCAGCTATTGATTTAATAGCGTCGGTGTAGCTGACCAGGTAGTGCTGCGCATCGGCAGCGGTGCGCGCGCCTTCGCCCAGCATGTCAAAACTGAAGCGCAGGCCGGGCGTGTGTTTTCTGCCGGCGCGCGCTTCACCCATCGCCTCAACAATGGTCTGCCCCAGTACAAACTGCCGGCCCAGCAATTGCACGGCACGCAAGGTGGCGGCCACCACCGTGCGCGCGCCGAGCTTGCTCATGATGCTGCTTTGGCCATCTTCGGGCAAAAATTTCTTGGACAGGGCAATGGCAGAGGCCGACAGGCGCGCCATCACGGCGTCGCCGGTGCTTTCAAAATCAGCTCGGCCAAGCTGGTCAGCGGTGAGGGCAATCGCGGTCTCGGCGTCGGGCACACGCAGCAGGGCTTCGGCCAGGCGCATCAGGGCCAGGCCTTCGGCGCTGGAAATGGGGTATTCCTTGAGCAGGCTTTCCATGGCCCAGAAGGGCGGCGGGTTGTCGCGCACGGCCTGCACCCAGGGCAGCGCCAGTGGCACCGCCGCCGCCCAGTCGAGGGCGCCGGCGAGCCGCTCAAGATGGCCGGTCACGATGGCCGCCTCTGGGCGAAAAGGCTGGGGCAAATGTTGGGGGCGGGGCATGCGTGGTCCTTGAAAACTGGTGAATAACGCGATGTTCTACCGATTCAATCCAAATTTTTCTCTGAATTTGGCACCATATTCCGCATAATTCACCAGCATGACTACTCTGCCCACCGATATTGACCGCATTGACCTGAAGATCCTGGGCCTGCTTCAGCAGGACGGGCGCATGGCCAACCTCAAGCTGGCCGAGGCGGTGGCGCTGTCGCCCACGGCCGTGCTGGCGCGGGTGCAGCGGCTCACGCGCGACGGCTACATCCTCGGCTACGAGGCAAGGCTGAACCCACTCAAGCTGGGCGCCAGCATGACGGTGTTTGTCGAGGTGCTGCTGGACCGCACCACGCCCAACGTCTTCGACGCCTTCAAGGCCGCCGTGCAGGTGTATCCCGAAATCATGGAATGCCACATGGTGGCCGGCGGCTTCGACTACCTGCTCAAGACCCGCATGGCCGACATGGCCGCCTACCGCCAGTTTGCGGGCACCGCGCTGTGGCAACTGCCCGGCGTGCGCGAAACCCGCACCTATGCGGTGATGGAAGAGGTCAAGAACAACACGCGGCTGGCGCTGGGGGTGTAGGGAAGCACTTGCAAAAGGGCAGGCATCAGCCCTAGACTTTGCCGCTTGACCACCACGGACGGAGGAACCATGTCCCAGCCCCTGTTTACTCCCCTGAACGGCACCCGCGCCGCATTGCTCGGCGCCTTGCTGGCCTGCGCGCTGCCTTCCATGGCCCAGGACACCAAACCCGGCCTGTGGGAGATCACCCAAAAAATGGGCGGCTCGGCCGAAATGGACAAGGCCATGGCCCAGATGCACCAGCAGATGGCCAGCATGCCGCCGGCGCAGCGCAAGCAGATGGAAGACATGATGGCCAAACAGGGCATGAGCATGGGCGCCGGTACGGGTGGCGGCATCAGCGTGAAGGTGTGCTTGACCAAAGAGATGGTCGAGCGCAACGAGATCGCGCAGCCGCAGCAGCAGGGCGATTGCCAAAGCACCACCTCGGCGCGCGTGGGCAACACTCAGAAGATCAGCTTCAGTTGCATGCAGCCGCCGTCCAGCGGTGAGGGTCAGATCACGTACACCAGCAACGAGGCCTACACGATGAAGATGGTGACCACCACCACGGTCAAGGGCAAGCCCGAGAAGATGACGCTGGACGGTGCTGGCAAGTGGCTGTCAGCCGACTGCGGTGCGATCAAACTATTGGCGCCGCCTAAAAAATAATCGCCAAAAGCGGGAGCGGCCTCTTCAATACAAGCAGGGGCCGCGGATCTGGCTCTGCCAGTCCGCAGGCGCAGCGCCCCCCTGGGGGGCAGAGAGATACACGCAGTGAACGAACGTGGGGGCTCTATCTCTTTCCAAAAATTGCAGTCCCCACGCGCACCATCGTGCTGCCAGCATGGATGGCAGCTTCCAGGTCGGCCGTCATGCCGATGGACAGCGTGTCCATCGGCTGCGGCAACACACCGGCAGCATTAATATGATCAAACAGGTCCCTGGCCCTTTGGTGCACTGCGCAAGTTGCTACAAAATCAGGAGCAGGTTCGGGGATGGACATCAGGCCGCGCAGTTGCAGCCGGGGCAGCTGCGCCACCTCTGCGGCAAGCGCCGGCGCCTCGTCTGGCGCTACCCCGGCCTTGGTCGGGCCGCCGTCGATGTTGACTTGCAGGCAGATCTGCAGCGGCGGCAGGTGCGCGGGCCGCTGCTCGTTCAGGCGCTGCGCAATCTTCAGGCGGTCCACCGACTGCACCCAGTCAAAGTGCGCCGCCACCAGCCGCGTCTTGTTGCTCTGGATCGGGCCGATGCAATGCCACTCAAAGGGGCTGGCATGGCTGGAAATTGATGCGCTCAGGCCGGCAAGCGACTCACGAACCGTCAGAATTTTCTCAACCCCCTCCTGAATGTAGTTCTCGCCGAAAGCGCGCTGTCCGCCCGCAATCGCCGCCATCACCGCATCCGGGCCGAAAGTCTTGGACACGGCCAGCAGCCGCACGCCGGCCGGATCGCGACCCGACGCGGCACAGGCCGTGGTAATCCGGTCACGCACGGCTTGGAGCCTGTCAACAATCATGGTCATAATCCAACTGTAAAACTTTTCAGGAAACCCTCGGGATGGACATTACCCAGCTGCTGGCTTTCAGCGTCAAGAACAAGGCGTCCGATCTGCATTTGTCGGCCGGCCTGCCGCCCATGATCCGGGTTCATGGGGATGTCCGGCGCATCAACGTCGATCCGCTGGACCACAAGCAGGTCCATGCCATGGTGTACGACATCATGAACGACACCCAGCGCAAGAACTACGAAGAGTTTCTGGAGATCGACTTCTCCTTCGAGATCGAGGGCCTGGCGCGCTTCCGGGTCAATGCCTTCAACCAGAACCGTGGCGCGGGCGCCGTGTTCCGGACCATCCCTTCGAAAATCTTGACCCTGGAGCAGCTTAATGCGCCCAAGATTTTCGGCGACCTGGCGATGAAGCCGCGTGGCATGGTGCTGGTCACCGGTCCGACCGGCTCGGGCAAATCGACGACGCTGGCGGCCATGGTCAACTACCTCAACGAAACCGAATACGGCCACATTCTGACCGTGGAAGACCCAATCGAGTTTGTGCATGAGTCGAAAAAGTGTCTGATCAACCAGCGTGAGGTCGGCCCGCACACGCTGAGCTTCAGCGCCGCGCTCAAGTCCGCACTGCGGGAAGACCCGGACGCTATCCTGGTCGGCGAGATGCGTGATCTTGAAACGATTCGCCTGGCGATGACGGCCGCAGAGACCGGCCACCTGGTGTTCGGCACGCTGCACACCTCCAGCGCGGCCAAAACCATTGACCGGATCATTGACGTTTTTCCTTCCGAAGAAAAGGAGATGATCCGCGCCATGTTGTCTGAGTCGCTGCAGGCCGTGATTTCGCAAACCCTGTGCAAGACCAAGGACGGCCAGGGCCGGGTCGCCGCACACGAAATCATGCTGGGCACCAGCGCCATCCGCAATTTGATCCGCGAAGCCAAAGTCGCGCAGATGTATTCGTCCATTCAAACGGGTAACAGCGTTGGCATGCAGACGCTGGACCAGAACCTGACCGACCTCGTCAAGCGCAACGTCATCTCTGCCGCCGAGGCGCGCGGCAAAGCAAAAATTCCGGAAAACTTCCCAGGCTAGTCCGGCTGTGAGGCGAGGATTGCTTCTTGCGGGCAGTCCAGGCGCACAAATGCAATTGGAGAAAAAATGGAACGCGACCAGGCCAGTAAATTCATCAACGACCTTCTCAAGCTGATGGTCAGCCGCAACGGCAGCGACCTGTTCATCACCGGCGACTTTCCGCCGGCCATGAAGGTCGACGGCAAGGTCACCAAGGTCTCGCCACAGCCGCTCAACGCCGGCCACACGCTGGCCCTGGCGCGCGCGATCATGAACGACAAGCAGGCCGCCGAGTTCGAACGCACCAAGGAGTGCAACTTCGCCATCTCGCCCCCGAACGTCGGGCGCTTTCGTGTCAACGCCTTCATTCAGCAGGGCAAGGTCGGCATGGTGATGCGGGTGATTCCCGCCGTGCTGCCGACCATCGACGGCCTGGGCGTACCGCAGGTGCTCAAGGACATCGTGATGTCCAAGCGCGGCCTGTGCATCCTGGTCGGCGCCACTGGTTCAGGCAAGTCGACCACGCTGGCAGCCATGGTGGACTGGCGCAACGAGCAGTCTTTCGGACACATCATCACCATCGAAGACCCGGTTGAGTTTGTGCATCCCCACAAGAACTGTGTGGTCACGCAGCGCGAAGTGGGCCTGGACACCGACAGCTGGGAAGCGGCACTCAAAAACACGCTGCGTCAAGCGCCTGACGTGATCCTGATGGGCGAGGTGCGCGACCGCGAGACCATGGAGCACGCGGTCGCCTTTGCCGAAACCGGCCACTTGTGCCTGTGCACCCTGCACGCCAACAGCGCCAACCAGGCGCTGGACCGCATCATCAACTTTTTCCCGGAAGAACGCCGCGCGCAGTTGCTGATGGACCTGTCACTGAACATGAAGGCGATGATCTCGCAGCGTCTGGTGCCCAAGCAAGACAGCAAGGGCAGGATCGCTGCTGTCGAGGTCATGCTGAACACGCCGCTGATCTCCGATTTGATCTTCAAGGGCGACGTCTCCGAGATCAAGGAGATCATGAAGAAGAGCCGCAACCTCGGCATGCAGACCTTCGATCAGGCGCTGTTCGATGCCTTTGAAAGCAACATGATCACTTATGAAGACGCACTGCGCAACGCGGACTCGGTCAACGACCTTCGGCTGCAGATCAAGCTCAACTCGCAACGCGCGAAGACGCAGGATCTTGCTGCCGGCACCGAAAACATGGCCATCATTTAACTCATGACCGTTTCCACCACCAACCCCAAAACCTACGAACCCGCCGTCTCCAGAAAAGTCGCCTTTCTCGGCTTGGGCGTCATGGGTTATCCGATGGCCGGCCACCTTGCGCTGGCGGGCCACCAGGTCATGGTCTACAACCGGACTGCTACGAAATCCATAGCGTGGTGCGCAGAATACGCGGGGGCTGGAGCCCCAAAACATGCGCCAACGCCGCGCGAAGCTGCGCAGGGCGCGGACATTGTTTTTTGCTGCGTCGGCAATGACGATGACCTGCGCGGCGTCACACTCGGCCCCGACGGCGCCTTTGCCGGCATGCAGCCGGGCGCGATTTTTTCGGATCACACCACCGCCTCCGCCGACGTAGCACGTGAGCTGTATGCGGCTGCGCAGGCGCTCGGGCTGCAGTTTGTCGATGCGCCGGTCTCGGGTGGCCAGGCAGGTGCGCAAAACGGCGCGCTCACCGTCATGTGCGGCGGTGACGCGGCAGCCTTCGACGCCGTCAAGCCTGCCGGCATGGCGTTTGCCAAAGCCTTCACGCTGATGGGCGCCAGCGGCGCCGGCCAGCTCACCAAGATGGTCAACCAGATCTGCATCGCCGGCCTGGTGCAGGGGCTCAGTGAAGCCATCGCTTTCGGCCAGAAAGCCGGACTGGACATGAACCAGGTGCTGGACGTGATCGGCAAAGGTGCGGCGCAAAGCTGGCAACTCGACAACCGTGGCAAGACCATGGCGGCTGACAAGTTTGACTTCGGCTTTGCGGTGGACTGGATGCGCAAGGATCTGGGTCTGGTGCTGGACGAAGCCAAAAGCAATGGCGCGCGCCTGCCGGTGACCGCGCTGGTGGACCAGTTTTACGCCGATGTACAGGCCATGGGCGGCCAGCGCTGGGATACGTCGAGCCTGATAAAACGGCTCAAATAGAGCCCCCATGGCGGATCGCTGCGCCTCAGGTGGCACATGAAAAAGCCGGCTGCAGCCGGCTTTTTGCTGGGCTCATCACACCTTAAGAACGTGGCGCAGGGGCTGACTTGGCCGGCGGGGGCACGAGGCGCTGCATTTCCTCTTCGCTGATGATCTCGAGGATGCGGACCACCTTTTGCACACCGCGTGCACCGCGGGCGATTTCGGTGGCGCGGTCAGCCTCGCGCTGGGTGACGCGGCCCATCAGGTACACCGTGCCGCGTTCGGTCACCACCTTGAAGGCGCCAGCATAAAGATCCTTGGCGTCGACCAGCAGGGCCTTGACCTGACCGGTGATCAGCACGTCGGACGAACGCTGCACCAGCGTGGGGCTGTTGAGGATGGCCAGCTCATTGACCACACCGTTGACGTTTTCGACACGCGAGACCACCTGCTCAACCAGTTTTTTGTCGTTTTCGTTGAGCACCTCGCCGGTCAGCAGCACCTGGCGGTTGTAGCTGGTCACACTGACACGCGCGCGGCTGCCGATGTTGTCGCGCAGGCGGGCCATGGAACGCAGTTCAATCCCTTCGTCCTCAAGCTGGGCACCAGAGGTGCGGCGATCCGTCGCCACCAGGACGCCGCCGACTGCGCCACCCACCAACAGCGGGAAGCAGGCGGTGAGAGAGCTGCCAACAACGGCGGCGGCACAGGCCGCCAGAAGCAGGCGTTTGAGCGGGCGGGGGGAGGTGTTCGGTTTCATCATCAAGGGCTTTCCTGGTCACCAAGTAACTGGGCATCCACACCGTCACAAATGCAGTGAAGGGTCAGCAGATGAACTTCCTGAATGCGTGCCGTGCGGTCATGTGGCACGCAGATATGCACATCGGTTTCGCGCAGTGTTGACGTCATCTTGCCGCCGCCCTTGCCGGTCAGCGCCACAACGGTCATCTCGCGCTCATGCGCGGCCTCGATGGCCGCCAGCACATTGGCCGAATTGCCGCTGGTACTGAGCGCGAGCAACACGTCGCCCGCACTGCCGAGCGCGCGCACCTGCTTGGAAAAGATCACACTGAAGTCGTAGTCGTTGGCAATCGCCGTGAGGATGGAGCTGTCGGTCGTCAGCGCAATCGCGCCCAGCTCGGGCCGCTCGCGTTCAAAGCGCCCGACAAACTCGGCCGCGAAATGCTGGGCGTCGGCAGCCGAGCCGCCATTGCCACAGGCCAGCACCTTGCCGCCGCTGGTGACGCTGGCCAGAATGGCTTGCACCGCAGCAGCAATCGGTTTGGAGAGGACTTGCGCGGCCTGGTATTTCAGGTCGGCACTGTCAATGAAGTGCTGTTCAATGCGTTGTTCGAGCATGGGGCGATGATAACGGGTCAGACATTTCCAAATCACACATACGCCGCCTTGTGCCACGCTGCGCAATGCATGGTTACAAAATCGGGCGTCTGCGCCAATCTCGAGCCAGGCCGCTCAATCAGCATCAAAGGCGCCGCGCAGCCACTCGAGGGTCGTCCCACCCGGGGTGTCAATGCCGCCCTGAACCAGCACCACATCAAAGCGGCAAGGCGGCGGGGAAGCAAAACGCATCAGGTAATGGCGTGCCGCAAAAACAATCCGCTGCTGCTTGATCGTGCCAATGCTGGCGCCTGCGCCGCCGTGCGAGCTGCTTCTGCGCTGGCGCACTTCGACAAACACCAGCGTTCCGTCGGGCGCGGCCATGATCAGGTCCACCTCGCCGCCGCCGCGGCCCGGCGTGCGGTAGTTGGCCTGCAACAGTTTCAGTCCGGCGCGCACCAAGTGGTCCCGCGCCAGCAATTCTGCGGCGTCACCGAGCCGCTTGGTGGTAATCTGGCCCGGTTGCCTGCCCGTGGCGGCCGGCACCTTCGCAACCTGCTTTCTGGAAAACCACATTGAACGCTTCCTTCGACCTGTCACTGCCTGCCGCCCGCGCTGCGGCGGGCATGCAGCATTATCCCGAAGCCGCCCTGTATGTGGTGGCCACACCCATTGGCAACCTGTCGGACATCAGCCTGCGCGCGCTGCATGTGCTGCAGCTGGTGCACGCCATCGCCTGCGAAGACACCCGCCACACCAAGACCATGCTACGCCAGTACGGCATCGACAAGCCCCTGCTGCCGGTGCACGAACACAACGAAGCGCAGGCAGCCGGCGGCGTGATCGAGCGTCTGCAGCGCGGTGAACGTGTGGCTTACGTCAGCGACGCCGGCACTCCAGCCGTCAGCGACCCCGGCGCCCGGCTGGTGGCGGCCGTGCGCGCGGCGGGACTGGCCATCCTTCCGCTGCCCGGTTCGAGCAGCGTGACGGCTGCGCTGAGCGTGGCCGGCATCAGCGGCGGTGGGGGCTTTGTGTTTGCCGGCTTTTTGCCGTCCAAAGCCGCGGAGCGCGAGCAAGCCGTGCTGGCGCTGCAGGCGGACAGCCGCGCAGTCGTCATTCTGGAGGCGCCGCACCGCATCGAGGCGCTGGCGCGCGCCATGGCACCGCTGGGTGCTCGGCGGCTCACGGTGGGCCGGGAGCTGACCAAGCAGTTCGAGGAAATAGCCACGGTGGCGGCGCGTGACTTCAGCGCCTGGCTGGCCGCTGGCAGTCAGCGCACCCGCGGTGAGTTTGCGCTGGTGCTGCACCCAGGCGTAGAGGCCCAGGCAAAAAGCGACGGCGACCGTGTTCTACAGCTTCTGCTGGCTGAGTTGCCGCTGAAGACTGCAGTGAAACTTGCCGCTGAAATTACGGGGGCGCCGCGCAATGAGCTGTATGAAGCCGCGTTGCAGTTGAAGAAAAACTGATGCGCTGAGGCCTCAGCGCCTCTCTTCGCGCTCTCCGCGGAGCTCCATCCCTGGATGAGCTTTTTGAACCACCTGGTTGGCGTCCAGATAGACCCAGTAAAACATGTCGTGAACTTCCACCCAACGGTAGGTCAGGATATCGCCCTGCCACAAAGCCACATGTTCGATGGCGGCGGGTCGTCCGAATTCGCGAAGCACATCGTCGCGCGTCCATTTGCCCAGTTCAATGCGCGCAAAGTCGCGTGCATTGAGCACTTGTCGGGCGCTCATTACCCGCCCCGAGGCGTCAAGGTCCACCATGTACGCAAACTGCCCATGCGGCTGGCCAGAGTACTGCATGCGTGCACCCTGGCCGAGCACCACCACCGCGTCAGGCTTGCCCATGCGCGAGACCACCTCGTCACGCGACATACCCGATGCGATGGAACCGAAAGTGTGCAGCGCACACCCGCCAAGCCAGAACAATGTGGCTGCCAGGAAGGCAAAAATTTTGAACGATCGCATGGCTGTCCTTTGTGTCGGATGATTCTGACGGATTTTTAATGTGCTGGCTTCGTTATACGCCGCTTCTACAGCAGGGCATGCTGGATCTCCTTTCACCACAGCAGTTCCAGGCGGTGACAATCGATTCCCATGGACAAACCCACCGCGCCCGCCACCACCAGGAACCGGGACCCCATTCTGGAGGTTCTGCGCGAACGCTTTGCTGACCGCCGCCAGGTGCTGGAAATCGGTAGCGGCACCGGCCAGCATGCTGCGTATTTTGCCCGGGCCCTGCCCTGGCTGCGCTGGCAAGCCTCTGATGTCGCCGATCATTTGCCAGGCATACAGCTGTGGCTGGCGGAATCTGCCCTCCTCAACACACCAGCCCCCCTCGAACTCGATGTTCGCCTGGCATGGCCGCCAGCACAGTTTGATGCTGTCTTCAGCGCCAACACTTTGCACATCATGGGCTGGGAAGAGGTGCAGCGCCTTTTCACCGAGCTGCAGTCACGCATGCCGCCAGCCGGCTTGCTCACGGTGTATGGCCCTTTCAACTATGGCGGCCATTTCACCAGCGCTAGCAATGCCCACTTTGACGCCATGCTGCGCGCGGGCAATCCGGCCAGCGGACTTCGTGATTTTGAAGCCGTTGATGCGCTGGCCCTCCAGGCGAGCCTCCACTTGCTGGAAGACCGGGCCATGCCGGCCAACAACCGCTGCATCACTTGGCAACGCGGTTCGCTATAAACCTTCAGGGGCCCGCATCAAACACTCCCCCTGCACACGCGCCGGGCGCCGCGGTCGCCTCCTTGCGATAGCCAGTGCAGCAATGCACAGCAAACGAGCC
>NZ_JACDDD010000052.1 GCF_013817205.1 Polaromonas sp. | reverse complement strand
AAAATCGATCCGTTCTTGCGTACACTTTGGCATTGGCAGTCCCCGGTTGCAATTGACATCGAACACCAATGACAACGCGCTTCGGCACGGGGCTGCCGACTCCTGCTAATGAAATATCCGGGCTAGCGGACGAGCGTTGACCTTGCGGCCCACAGAAGCCAGCGTGTTGCGAATCGCCCACGGTCAGGTCTGGATCACCTTCAACAATGCGCATCAGGACGATGGTGTGCGCGGCGGTGACCATGTCCTGGGCGCCGGTGAAGAACTCAAGCTGCTGCCCAGCCAGGTGCTGGTGATGGAACCCTGGCATGCGGGCCATGCCTCACCTGCGTATTTCAGCTGGGATCCTTTGTCTGCGGCCGCGGGTGTGGTGCTGGCCAGCCCGTCCCGGCATGCGCTGGCGCAACGCGCGGTCAGCCTGCCTTGGCGCGCCGGTGTGGCTCAGCCGCTGCGCGATTTGCGCGGCGCCCTCGGTCTGGCTGCGGCCGCCTCAGGCCGGCTGGCCTTTGGCCTGGCCGGTGCACTGGGCACAGCCTTGCTGGTACTGCTGCCGCGTTTTGTCACGGGGCTGGCCACCGGACGTGCCCGCACGGCCTTGGCGGCGCGCGACTTCAAGGCGCAGGCCAGCGACAGCCGGGCCCACTGCGCCATCAGTTGAGGCGACTCCATCGCGTCTTCCGGCGCGCTGTAGTAATTCAGCTTCATGGCCTTGCCTTTGGCCTTATACATAAACGGGCGGCAACCCACAGCTTCAAAAAGGCTGCGGGTTTCTTCATCGGCCTTGAGCCAGAGCGTGTCACCGCCGCCCAGATCGGCCAGCAGTGCGATATTCAATCCATCGGTGCTGATGCCGAAGCCGCCAAACATGCGGCGGGCTGAGCACGGCCCCGCGCTGCCCAGCAGCTCGCAACAGTAATTGGCAAAGGACAGGTCTGTCGGCATCACGCTACTTTAGCGCGCCCGGCGTGCTTCACAATAGCGCATGGCCCGTCCCAAATCCGCGACCCACGAGCTCCAGCGCGAAGCCATTCTCGACGTGGCTGCTCAGTGTTTTGCGCAGCGTAGCTACATGGCGGCCAGCATGAACGACATCGCGGCCGCCTGTGGCACGTCCAAGGCTAGGCTGTACCACTACTACGGCAGCAAGGAAGCCATCCTGTTCGACCTGCTGGACCGCTACACCCAGCACTTGCTGGCCATCATCGGCCAGACCGAAGCTACTGCCCAGCGCAAGAACCTGGACGACCGCGCGGCGCTGCATGAGTTGATCCGCAATTTCCTCGACCAGTATGAAAGTTCGGCCACCCGCCATGTCGCCTTGCTGGGCGACACCAAATTCCTCGGTGAAGTGCAGCGCGAGCTGATTCTGGACCGTCAGCGTGACGTGGTGTCGGCCATGACGCGTTTTCTCAAGCGGGCCTACCCGCAACGCATCACCCCGGCCAACCAGACGGCGGTGACGATGATGCTGTTCGGCATGATCAACTGGACCTTCACCTGGATGCGGCCCGACGGCCCCATGACTTACCGCGCGTTCTCGGAAGAGGTGGTGGCCATGCTGGAACGTGGTCTGGCTTGAATCTTTGTGTGTTTTACTATCCGTAATAAGTTACGTATAGTAAAATCGCACCAGCTGCCACTTTCTGCGGCTGCCCTCACGGAGACCCCATGTCCAAAGCTTTTGCCTCACAGTCCGATCTCACGGACAAAAAAATCACGTTTGAGCAACTCAGTGCCCATTGCTGGGCCTACACCGCCGAGGGTGACCCGAATTCCGGCGTGATCATCGGCGACAAATTCATCATGGTCAGCGACGCAACCGCCACACCGGCGATGGCGCAAGACCTGATTGCGCGCATCCGCACGGTCAGCGACAAACCCATCAAATACGTGCTGCTCACCCATTACCACGCAGTGCGTGTGCTGGGCGCCAGCGCCTATATCGCCGAGGGCGCGACCGAAGTCATTGCCAGCCATGGCACGTATGAGCTGATCGTCGAACGCGGCGCCGAAGACATGCAAAGCGAGATGGAGCGTTTTCCCCGCCTGTTTCGCAATGCCGAAAGCGTGCCCGGCCTGACCTGGCCGACCATGGTGATCGCCGGTGGCAACCCGGTCAAGGGTGAGGTTCCGGGCAAGCTGGTGGTCGATCTGGGCGGCGTCAAGGTGCAAATCTGGCACCCCGGTCCCGGTCACACGCGCGGCGACACCATCGCCTGGGTGGAAGAGGAAAAAGTGCTGTTCTCCGGCGACCTGGTCGAGTACCAGGCCGGCGTTTATACCGGCGATGCCCAGCTCGAGGAGTGGCCTGCCACGCTGGAGGCGCTGCGCGCGCTCAAGGCTGAAGCCATCGTGCCGGGTCGCGGGGAAGCCATGAAAGGCGCTGCCGAGGTGAACAAGGCCATCGACTACACCAAACAATGGGTGGAAACGCTGTTCCGCTGTGGCAAGGAAGCGGCGGCGGCGAAGATGGACCTCAAAGGTGCGATGACGCACACCCGCAAGAGCATGGACCCGATCTTCGGCCAGGTCTTCATCTACGAGCATTGCTTGCCGTTTGACGTCAGCCGCGCTTACGACGAAGCCAGCGGTATCAAGAATCCGCGCATCTGGACGGCCGAGCGCGACAAGGAGATGTGGGAGGCGCTGCAAGCCTGACCTCATTGATCGGGCCTCGCGGATTGCCCTCATTGTTTTGCGCGTCGATCCCCACGAAGTGGCCCCTCGCCGGTCGCAAAACAACTCGCCGCGCATCTGGACGGCCGAGCGCGACAAGGAGATGGGGCGGCACTGCAAGCCTGACAGGGATGATCCGCTGACGGGCCCCGGGTTCGGCGGCCTCAGCTGTCCAGATCAATGCTGGGAAGCAGTGCCAGAAACTGCGCCATGGCCTGCTCAGGCCCCGCCTCCTGCATGCGGCCCAATACGTCGACGTCGTCCGTAACCACATAACCCGGGCTGAAGCGGCGGAACCTGCGTTCGCGCAGTGGTCCATGGTGCAGGATTTCAACGTTGACATGGCGCGGGTCCAGCAAGATGCGCTCTGTCAACGCGAGTACCGCTTTGCGAGGCCCTTCGATCTGCTGACAAAAGCGCATGCCGTCGAACACCAGCAAGCCCGTTGTGCCGGACGCTTCGTTGGCGAGTCGGGCCTTGGCGGCAATCTGGGAAACAACCTTCACGGGTGAGTCGGGCGACAGGGTGCTGACATAAAGCACCTCATGCAGTGGGGAGGCATTTTCCATAAGTGGCGTGTAATGTAGCCAGCAGGCTCGACTGCAACAATGTCAAAAGACACAGGGGGTCCCGGCACTAATTCGGCACTAGAATTCCGCGTGGTTATCACCCCTCCTTCCAGCGCCGGCCCCTGCCCCAAACATTGCAAAGACTGCCGTCTGCGCGGTCTGGAGGCTTTCAATGCGGTGACGCCGCAGGAACTGGCCTTCATCGAAGACTTCCGCAGCGGCGCAGGGTTTGCCGCCGCCGGCACGTCCATCATTTCTGAGCAAAACCCCAATGGCAAGCTGTTTACGCTGTACGCCGGCTGGGCCTTTCGCTACAAGACGCTTAGCGACGGGCGCCGGCAGATCCTCAATTTCCTGCTGCCGGGCGATCTGATCGGTTTGCAGCAGGAGTTTGCTGACGGCGCCAGCCATGGTGTGGAAGCGCTGACCGATGCCGCACTGTGTGTTTTTCCGCGTGACGGACTGTGGGACCTGTTCCGCCAGTTTCCCAGCCTGGGTTACGACGTGACCTGGCTGTCGGCGCGCGAGGAGGGCATGGTGGATGAGAACCTGCTGACCAACGGGCGGCGCACGGCCGCAGAACGCGTGGCCATGCTGCTCATTCATCTGTACCGGCGTGTTGAACGCTTGGGGCTGGCGACTGACAACTCGATCGAATTTCCGATCAACCAGCAGCACATCGCCGATGCCTTGGGCCTGTCGCTGGTGCATACCAACAAGACCCTGAGGCGGCTGGCGCAGCTGGGGCTGCATGAGCTGGGGGACGGGCGGCTGCGGCTGATCAATCCGCGGGCCTTGCACCGCCTGGCAGACTATTACGATCTGCCCTTGAGGCGCATACCTTTGTTGTAGGTCGCCGCCGACAGGGTCATGCTGTGCCAGATGACAGCAATCGTGGTTCGGATTTTCTAGGCTGAAAGTCCGGCGTCAATGACGCGACAGATGCGCAGAAGGCCGTCACGATGAACAGCAAAATTCTTTTTCGGTCCAGCCCGCTCCAGCAACAACCTCAGCGGCGCGTTAACCAACAGCAGCAACAAAGCAGCGGTTCGGGTGAATTCCAGCCAGCGCACACCAGACAGCCTGGTCAGGAAAGTCGCCTTGCTGGGTACGCCAGACCCAACGCCACGGGTTCGACCCAGAGCATGTGACAGGTTCCTGGGCGGCATGCCTCATCGACGCCAGACAAGCGCCAGCTCATCGTCAGAAGCCCAACGCCAGTAACGGTCCCGTCGCCGCGTTAGCCGCCTTCCGGCTGGCCGCATCATTCTGCGACGCCAGAATCGTGAAGTCGCGGGCGTAATTCCCCAGCGTGTCAATTGCTTTGGCGCGTTGTGCTGGTGTGGTGCTGTTATGCAGCAGCGCCAGCATTTTGCAGTTGTCGCGCGTCAACCTGTCCTGGTAGCTGCGATAGGCCGGATTCGGCGAATTCAGGGAGCGCTCAAAATAAGCCCTGACGGCTGGGGTAGCCTGGACCGGGTTGGCGGCACCATTGATCAGCGGCGTCAGGGTCTGCAGCGCATCCTGCTGGCGGCGGCGGTGCTCGGCCAGCGTGGCGGACGCATCGAATACCGACTGCGCCATCTGCGCACGCAAGACCGCACGTTGCTTTTCCTCCAACGCGCCGTACAGCATTTCGGCGCGGCTCACGGCCTTGTCGAGGCGTTTTTCAAGCCTTTCGGCTGGCGTGCCTTCGATGAAATTGCGCTGGTACTCGCGATTCAGTTTGGTGAACTTGCGCTGCAGGTAGTTGAGCTGTTGCTTGTCCAGAGTGGGGGCAAGCTCGGCCACCATGGGCTCGGAACGTGCGGAGATGGCCAGCAGGCTGCTGCGCACTTCGTCGGCGACAGTGCACACCCGCGCTTCGTCGATCTCGCCCGGCATCCAGGCCTGCCATTTTTTCAGCAGCTCGGCGTAGGCGGGCAGCTCGGTGCTGCGGTGCCAGCGCTGGACCTTCACCAGCTCATCCTTGACCCGGCTGGTTTGGGCCTCGCTGAAATCGAAATAGCCGTCAAGCTGCAGGTAGGCCAGTTCCGGCGCCTGGTTGTAGGCAAGTTTCACCACGCTGCAGGCGCCCAGCAGGGCAGCCAGCGGTAGCATCACGGCAAGCCCGATAATCCGCAGCAACGATTCGCAGCGCGTCGTGCGCGCGCTCCACAAACCAGACACAGGAAACTTCATGGCAACTCCAGTTGATGTCGTCATCATGGCAGCAGGCAAAGGCACCCGGATGAAAAGCCGGCTGCCCAAAGTGTTACACCGTTTGGGCGGCCGTGCGCTGCTGGCCCATGTGATTGACTGTGCAGCGCGGTTATCGGCCCGCCAAGCGGTGGTGATTACCGGCCATGGTGCCGCAGAGGTGGAGTCTGCGATGGGCCGCGAAGTTCCCGCGGGACTGGGCATCAGCTTTGCGCGCCAGGAACCCCAGCTCGGGACCGGACACGCGGTGCAGCAGGCCCTTCCATTGCTGGCAGATGATGGCATCACCCTGGTGCTGTCGGGCGACGTTCCCCTGACCCGTGTCGAGACGCTGGAAGCGCTGCTGGTGCAGTGCGGCGGCCAGCGGCTGGCCCTGCTCACCCTGAGCATGGCCGACCCCACCGGTTACGGCCGAATCGTGCGTGCCGGCAAGGAGACCTCGGCCCAAGTGCGGGCTATCGTGGAGCACAAGGACGCCAGCGACGCCGAGCGCGCCATTTCTGAAATCTACAGCGGAATCATGGCCGTGCCGACCCGTTTGTTGCGCGGCTGGCTAGCGCGGCTGGACAACAAAAACGCCCAGAACGAGTACTACCTCACCGATATCGTCAAGTTTGCGGTGACTGACGGCGTGGCTGTGGTGGCTCATCAGATCAGTGACGCGGCCCAGGTGGCCGGCGTCAACAGCCCGGTGCAGCTTGCCGAACTGGAGCGAGTCCACCAGCTGCGCATGGCCACCGCCTTAATGGAGCAGGGCGTGCGCCTGGCCGACCCGGCGCGTATCGATGTGCGCGGCACGCTGGACTGCGCACAGGATGTGGAGATCGACGTCAACTGCGTTTTCTCGGGCGCCGTGACGCTGGGGGAAGGCGTATCCATTGGCGCGAATTGCATGATCGCCAACGCGCGCATCGCGGCCGGCGCGGTGATCCACCCGTTCACCCACATTGACGGTGAAAAGCTCGGCGTGCAGGTGGGTGAGGGCGCGCTGGTCGGCCCGTTTGCGCGGCTGCGGCCAGGCGCAGATCTGGGCGCTGAAGTACATATCGGCAATTTTGTCGAGGTCAAGAACGCCAGCCTGGCCAGGGGCGCCAAGGCCAACCACCTGGCCTACGTCGGCGATGCCGCGCTGGGCGAACGTGTCAACTACGGCGCCGGCAGCATCACCGCCAACTACGACGGCGCCAACAAACACCGCACCGTGATTGAGGCCGACGTGCACATCGGCAGCAACTGCGTGCTGGTCGCACCCGTCACCATAGGCGCGGGCGGCACCGTGGGTGCAGGCTCGACCATCACCAAAAGCACGCCGCCCGGCACCCTGAACGTGGCGCGCGGCAAGCAGGTCAGCCTGGAGAACTGGCAGCGGCCGGTGAAACCGCCGAAAGCCTGAGTTTGTGAGTCATTTTGGCCCCTGGCCCACGTCCAACGGGCATTGTCAGCTATTGAATTCATAGCAATCAGGTTTTCTCATGCTGTGCAGGTCCGCGTTCGCCAGCGGGCTTGACTCCCCACTCCCAACCCCCGCCCTTCCCTCGCCCCGCTGGGCGATGGAAGGAGCCTCATGTGGCCGCGTGTGCTGCGCTCGCGTGCAAACATGACCGCCGCTTGGGATTCCCGTGCAGGAAGCGCTGCGCGCTTCCTGCACTCCGGATTGAATTCGGTATTTGTTTTCTCTCCTCCACCCGTCGGGCTGGGCCGAGGAGCGCAGCCGAAAACGGATCAGGACGAGCGATTGTCTGAGCCGAAGACGAGTTCGAGCTCGACCCCGTTTTCGGGGAGCACCGCAGGCTGCCCGCAGCATCGCTGCGGGACCCAGACCATCGGGTCGCCTTTTTCTTTGCTTACTTTCTTTTTGGCGACGCAAAAAGAAAGTGAGTTGCCGCCGGGCAACCCCCGGCTTGTCGGCACACCATACGGCTCGAACTTGCCAACATGGATTCCGGGATGACAGGCAAAGCTATGAATTCAATAGCTACCTACGCACGCCAGCCGGGGGCTGGAGCCCTGAAAATCTTAAGAAATCAGGCGCGTGCGGCCTGCAGCAGATCCCGCGTGCGTATTGCCTCGCGCCGCGCGGCTTCGGCGAAATCATCGCCGGATGACGCGTAGATGATGGCGCGCGAGGAATTCACGATGATGGGCGCACCCGGGCGCCAGCCGGCCTTGACCGTGGCCACCGCATCGCCGCCCTGTGCGCCCACGCCAGGAATCAGCAGCGGCAGGGTCGGTGCGACCAGGCGCACACGTTCGATCTCGGCCGGATAGGTCGCGCCGACCACCAGACCGAGCTGGCCGTTCAGGTTCCAAGGACCCTGCGCCAGCCGCGCCACATGTTCGTAGAGCAGCGGCTGGCCTTCGACCGAAGAAAAACGCTGGCTCTGCAAATCGTCACCCCCGGGGTTGGAGGTGCGGCACAGCAAAAATGCGCCCTTGCCCGCGTGCTTCAAATAGGGTGCGACCGAATCAAAGCCCATGAAAGGCGACAGGGTCACCGCATCGGCGCCGTAACGCTCGAAAGCCTCGACCGCGTACTGCTCGGCGGTGCTGCCGATGTCGCCGCGTTTGGCGTCGAGGATGATGGGCACCTGCGGCGCGACGCGGCGCATGTGTTCCATCAGGCGCTCGAGCTGGCCTTCGGCGCGGTGCGCCGCAAAGTAGGCAATCTGCGGCTTGAAGGCAATCGACAGGTCGGCGGTGGCGTCGACGATGGCGGCGCAGAAGTCGTAGATCTTGTTCGAGTCGCCCTTGTAGCGATCCGGAAACTTCAGCGGGTCCGGGTCCAGGCCCACACACAGCATCGATTGGTTCTGGCGCTCTGCCGCACCCAGCATCTCGAGGAAAGTCATAGAGCATTTTAGCCCCCACGATCGCTCACTTCGTGTAGCTTCCTGCTCCCCGAGGGGGCGCTGCGCCTGCGCGCGGCCCCTGCTGGTTAGAGCCGGAGATTCTCATAGCCGTCGCTGCAGGATTTCCCTTCTGCCCGGACAATAGCGGCACCTCTCACCTTCTTCCCTTGTCCCACATGCAACTGAGCCGCCAACAACTGGTCCTGCTGGTCCTGCTGACACTGGCCTGGGGCATCAACTGGCCCATCATGAAAGTCGGCGTCGCCGACTTCCCGCCGCTGACCTTCCGGGCGCTGTCGATCTGGCTGGGTATTCCGGTGCTGGGGCTGGCCATGGTGTTGATGAAAGTGCCGTTTTTTGTGCCGCGAGACAAGTACCGCGAGCTGTTCTGGCTGGCCTTTGCCAACATGTTTGTCTGGCACGGGCTGATCATTCTGGCGGTCAAGAATCTGAGCAGCGGGCGTGCCGCCATCCTGGGCTACACCATGCCGATTTTCTCGGCCCTGATTGGCGCCTGGTTTTTCGGCAACCAGTTGCAGCGGCGCAGCTGGTTCGGCGTGGCGGCAGCCGCGCTGGGCGTGTCGCTGCTGCTGTGGCACGAACTCACCAACCTGTCGGGCCGGCCGGTTGGTGTGCTCTGCGCGCTGGTGGCTGCGGCGACCTGGGCCGTCGGCACGCAAAAGCTGCGCAACACCACCATGCCAGTGGCCACGCTGACGATTTCCTTCTGGATGACCGTCTTGACGGCGGTGGTGATGGCGGGGCTGAGTGCAGCCTTCGAGATGCCGCAGTGGAAAGCGCCTTCGGCCGTGAGCTGGGCCTCGATTCTTTACAACGCGGTGATCATTTTCGGTTTTGCCCACGCGGCCTGGTTTTTTCTGGCGCGCAGCCTGCCACCGATTGCCTCTACCCTGAGTGTGATGATGATTCCGATCCTCGGCGTGTTTTCGGGCGCGCTGGGCCTGGGCGAGGTGCTGCACTGGCAGGACTGGGCCGCCGTCGTGTTGATGGTGGTGGCGATTGCCTCGGTGCTGGCGCCCACACGCAAGTAACACACAGCAGGACTCTTCTTGCCAGCAGGGGCCGCGGGTCCGGCTTTGCCGGCCCGCAGGCGCAGCGGCCCCCCCCGGGTGGCCGCGAACTACACGGAGTGAGTGAGCGTGGGGGCCACACTCATGGCGAGACAGAGGTCGTCCCAGGCCTTGGCCTTGTCGCCCAGGCTGCGCAGCAAATAGGCGGGGTGGTAACTCACCACCACCGGCACGCCGAGGTAGCTGTGCACTTGGCCACGCAATTTGCCGAGCGGAATTTTGTGCACCTCCGGCACGCTGTCCTGCAGCAGCGACTGCGCAGCGAACTTGCCCAGCGCGAGGATCATCTTCGGTTGCAGCAACTCGACCTGACGCTTCAGGTATGGCTCGCACTGGGCCACTTCTGCCGGCTCGGGGTTGCGGTTGGCCGGTGGGCGGCACTTGAGCACATTGGTGATGAACACATTCTTCGCCACGCCCGGCCGCGCCGCCTCGTCGCTACCGCGCTGCAGGCGCATGGCCAGCAGCATATTGTCGAGCAGCTTGCCGGCCTGGCCGACAAAAGGTTCGGCCGCGATGTCTTCGTGTTCACCGGGCGCCTCACCGACCACCAGCCAGTCCACGGTGGGTAACACGTCACCAGCGGCGGGGCCGATGCCAAACACGGTGTTTTTGCGGCTGGTGCACAGCGCGCAGGCGCGGCAGCCCGCGACAGCTGCCTGCAGCGCCGGCCAGGCCATCAGCTCGATGCCATCGGGGCGCGGCTGCAGGCCGGGCGCAGGCGCTGCAGGTGCACGGGCGACCGGCGCCGCGGCGGCCTGCGGGGGGCGGGCTGCAGGCACGGGTGCGGCAGGTGGGCGCCCGGTTTCCGTATCAAATTGGGCCTCAGCCCTTGTGGGGCGGACGCCAGTAGCTACTGAATCAATAGCACCTGGGCCCGTTGCCGCGTCCGCCGGTGGCGGCTGCCAGAGGCGCACGCCCATCTCGCGCAGCATGGCGCGCTGACGTTTGTCGAGGTCCAGGCTCATGACAGGCCCAGGCTCATGACCACCGCGTCTTCGCGCTGGCCGTTCGCCGCCGGGTAGTACTGGCGCCGGGAGCCGACATGGCGGAAACCGTACTGTTCATACACGGCGCGCGCGCGCTCGTTGCTCATGCGCACCTCCAGCCACAGCCACAGGGCGCCCTGTCCGCGCGACCAGAGTGCCAGCGCGTCGAGCATCACGCGGGCCCAGCCCTGGCGCTGGTGTGCGGGCGCTACCGTGATGTTGAGCAAATGCACCTCGTCCACACCCTTCATCGCCACAAAATACCCGAGCAGCTCGCTGGCGCCTTCCGGGCCGCCGGCCAGCACCTGCGCCTGGTAACCGGCGTCAAGCGAATCGCTGAAGTTGCCCTGGCTCCAGGGATGGGCATAGGCGCTGTTTTCCACACGCAGCACCGCTTCGAACCATGCAGCGGTCATGGGCTCGAATCGGGCTTCGGCGGGTTGGAGAACAGCGTTCATGTCGGGGTGGCGAGCGCGGCCCTGGCCTTGACCACGGCGCGCTCTTCGGTGGTCAATGCTACTTTATCGCGCACATACAGTGGCAGCGCCTGATCCGCGCCCACGCCGTGGCCCGCCGCCAGCAGCGCCGGCGCCAGCCGCAACATGGCGGTCGCTGTCGGCAGCGCTTCAACACATTGCGCCGCCGGCCAGGCTGGCAAACGGCCCGCATAGACCTTGAACACATTGCCGGCCAGCAGCGTGTCGCCAGCGCCCGGCACAAGGTTTTCAGGCCGGCACAGCGTGCAGGCATCTAGCGCCGTCCACACGCCAGCGGCCCAGGCGAAGCGCTGCACATACATCTCGTCCATGCGCGCATCGAGCAGCGCGGTGAGCTGCAGCGTGGTCGCATCGGGCTGGTGCCGCAAGCGCGCTTCTTCAGCGACTGCCAGCAAAGTGTCCAGTGGCAGCACCGGCAGCTTCGCACCCAACGCCAGGCCCTGTGCCACCGAGCAGGCGGTGCGCAGGCCGGTGAAGGAGCCCGGCCCGCGCCCGAACACCAACGCGTCCAGCGCATCCATCCGCAAACCGGCCTGTGCCAGCAGGTCCAGCACGGTCGGGATCAGCGTGCTGGACGCCTGCGCTGCGCCGGGCCCCGTGTGCTGCCACACGCGCTCGCCGTCGCTCACGGCCACCGACAAAATTTCGGTGCTGGTGTCGAAGGCCAGGAGTTTCATGAGTTGGCAATCAAATCAGGCCTTGGCCCTTGTAGGACGAGCGTCAGCAGCTATCAAATCAGGAGCAATAGCAGAGGCGACGGCCCGCCGTGCCTGCACCCGCACGCCGAACACAATACCCACGGTCACCAGCGCCAGCCCGGCCAGCAAGTTCCAGTGCAAGGGCTCGCCGAGGAAGATCACCGCGCCGAGCGCCGACAGGCCGGGCACCACGGCGGTGATCATGGTCGAACGTACCGGACCGAAGTGCTGGACCATCTTGGTGAAAGTGATGCCCGAAATGACCACCGAGCCCATGCCCTGGAACATCATCTGGAAAACAATCTCGCCCCAGGGCGCGGTGGCCAGTTTGCTGGCAATGGCGCCTGAATAGGCCAGCAGGCTGTAGGCCGGTACATAGGCCAAGAACGCAAACACGCTGATCGCAATCGTCGCCTGCACTGCCTGCAGCGCGTGTTTGCGCACCAGCACCGAATACACGGCCCAGCAGGTGGACGCGCTCAAAAACAGCAGATCGCCCTTCCAGACCTCGCTGCCCGGCTGCAGCCATGCTTGCAGCAGGCTGGCACCGCCGACCAACACATCGCCGAGAAAAATAAGGCCCAGGCCGATGGCGCGCACCGGCGTCACGCGGTCCTTGAGGATCAGCACCGCCATCAGCGTGGTGCTCAGTGGCAGCGTGCCGGGCAGCAGCACCGAGGCATGCGCGGCCGGCGCGAAATAAAAACCGCTGTAGGCCAGGCAGGCATAACCGACACCGCCCACCATGCCGATTAGGGCGGTCAGCTTGAAGCCCAGCGGCGACAGCCCCAGCCAACTTGGCGGCGCCACGCCGGGCGCTGCATCACGCGCGCGCTTCCACACCAGCCAGGCACCCCAGGGCAGCAGTACCAACGCAGCGCCGGCAAAACGCAGCAGGCAGATGTCCAGCGGGGTCAAGCCCCGGTGCGCAGTGGCGCGGGCAATCACGATGAAGGAGGTCCAGATCGCCACCGTCACGACGGCAGCGAGCACGCCCACGGTCTTGGGGGAAAAACGCATGCCCTGATTATCCGTGCAGAGCCGCGTACAGCCGCCCTGCGCGGATAATCAGGGCATGTCTGTGAACTTCCTTTCCACCCGGCTGTTGCTGATCACCGCCCTGGCCCTGCAGCCGGGCTGGGGTCTGGCCCAGAAGGCCCCGGCCGCCGCCAGAGCCGCCAAACCGGTGCTGCCAGAGGCGATTGCCAAGGCCCTGAGCCGCGCGCAGGTTCCGACAGACGCGGTGACGCTGCTGGTGGTGGACGCCACAGGCAATCAGCCGCCGCGTCTGGCCCACCGCACTACCGAAGCGATGAACCCCGCTTCGGTGATGAAACTGGTAACCACCTATGCCGCGCTGGACCTGCTGGGCCCCGACTTCACCTGGAAGACCCGTGTGTTGATGGACGGCAGCATTGCCGACGGTGTGCTGACCGGCAACCTCATCGTGCGTGGCGGCGGCGACCCCAAGATGGTGGTCGAGCGCCTGCAGGCCCTGCTGGCGCAGATCCAGTACAGCGGCGTGAAAGTCGTGCGCGGCGACATCGTGCTGGACCGCAGCGCTTTCCAGCCGTCGGCGCAGGACGCGGCCGAGTTCGACGGGGAGCCGCTGCGGCCCTACAACGCCAGCCCCGACGCGCTGCTGATCAACTTCAAGTCGATGGTCATGCGTTTCACGCCCGACCCGCAGAACAACCGCGCGCTGGTCGCGGTCGAGCCGCCGCTGGCCGGCATCATGATCGACGACAGTGTGTCGCTGGCGCGGGCCGCGCGCTGCGGCGACTGGCGCAGTGAGCTGCGCGCCAGCGTGGACAACCCGAATCGCCTGCAATTTACCGGCAGTTATTCGGCGGCCTGCGGTGAACGTGTCTGGCCCAGTGCTTACCCGGACCCGCAGAGTTTTGCGGCGCGCGCCATCGAGGGTTCCTGGCGCGCCATGGGTGGCCTGCTGACCGGCACGGTGCGCGACGCCACGGCGCCCGAGCTGGCGCTGCTGCGCGCGCGCGGCACGCTGTCGGGCGAGAAGCCCCCGCTGCGCCTGGACGCGCCTTCGCTGCCGCTGCGCGAGATCGTGCGCGACGTCAACAAGTACTCCAACAACGTGATGGCCAGGCACCTGTTCCTCACGCTGAGCCAGCGCTCGCCGGCGGGGCAGCTCTACCAGGCCTCGCCCGCGACCGGCCGGGCTGCGCTGATCGCCTGGTGGAAGAAGTCGCTGCCCCAGCAGCCGGCGCCGGTGATGGACAACGGCTCGGGCTTGAGCCGCATTGAACGCGTCACCGCCGCCAGTCTGGCGGCCATGTTGCAGCACGCCTTGCAAAGCCGCGTCGCGCAGGACCTGCTGGACTCGCTGCCCGTCGCCGGCATGGACGCCACGATGCGCGAGCGCGCCAAAACCGTCGCTGGCCAGGCCTTCATCAAGACCGGCACACTGCGCGACGTGACGGCGGTCGCTGGTTATGCCAACGGTGTCGGTGGTGCGCGCTACGTCGTGGTCGGCATCGTCAACCACCCGAATGCCGTTGCGGCTCGGCCTGCGCTGGATGCGTTGATACAGTGGGCGGTACAGGAGCGCTAAGGCGCTGCAGATTCAACACAAGCAGCAAGCTTCATCCAAACAATGAACGACTGGACTGATCTACTCGGCTACAGCGCCGCCTGCCTGACCACGCTGAGCTTCATACCGCAGGCCTGGCACACCTTCAAGACAAAGGATGTCAGCGGTATCTCTGCCGGGATGTACAGCGTGTTCACGCTGGGCGTGGCCTTGTGGCTGGGTTACGGCTTCGTTCTGCGTGCCTGGCCCATTGTTGCCGCCAACGCCGTCACGCTGGCCTTGGCACTGGCCATCCTGCTGATGAAGCACAGGTATAGGCAGCCCTCCTGAGCGCTGGCCGCCTCAGGCCGTCAGGCGGCGCTGTTTCCCAGCGTGAAATAAATCGTTGCGCCCTCATCAACTGTGGCTTCCGCCCAGATCCGCCCACCGTGCCGCGTCACGATGCGCTCGGACATCGCCAGCCCCGCACCCAGGCCCGGAAAGTCGGTCGTGACGTGCATGCGCTGGAAGATGCCGAACAGCTTTTCGGCATGGTCCATGTCGAAGCCGGCGCCCTTGTCTTGCACAAAGTAAACGGTTTCGCCATCGGCGCCGGCCTGGCTGCCCACCGTGATGACGGTTTTGTCCTTTTTGGCGCTGAACTTCCAGGCGTTGCCGGTCAGGTTGTCCATCAACTGCTTGAGCAGCGCCGGATCACCCGGCGCCATCAGCCCGGCCTGCACATCGAGCTGCGTCAGCCGCTCGGGTTCGCCTGCCTGCAGGGCTGCCAGCGCGGCCTGCGCCAGCGCGCCAAGGTCTACCGGCTGCGGCATCAGGGGCGCGCGCAACAGGCGCGACAGCATCAGCAGCGCCGCAATCAGCTCGTTGATATTGGCCACGCCCAGCCGGAGCCGTTGCAAATAATGTTTGCTGCGCTCGGCATCGCCCTTGGCCGAGGAGCCTTCCAGCAGGCGGCTGAAGCCGTCGATGGTGCTCAGCGGCGCGCGCAGGTCGTGCGAGACCGAATACGAAAACGACTCCAGCTCCTTGATGGCCGCCGCCACATCGGCATCACGCTGGCGCAGCCTGGCTTCCAGTGCGGCGGTGATGCGCAGGATTTCCTGCGCTGCCGCGTCGGGTTCCCTGCCGTCTCGCAGTTGCTGCAGCAGTGCAGCGATGGCTGGGGTGGCGCCGGCGGCTAGGGGAGAGGTCATGGAAGCGCTTTCAGGAAATGAATGCTCGTCGTGCGGCGCGCAGCGGGAGCGTGCTGACTATGCACTGTCACGGCGCGCTGCGTCAATCCGCAGCTGCCCGACCCAGCCGGTCGCGCACACCGTCCCATTCGACCGTCAGCGGCGGGTGTTCGATCCAGATCAGCTTCACACCTTGCGCGTCGAAGCTGCGCAGCACCGCAAACAGTTGCTGCGCCGTGGCCAGTGCGTCGTCGGGCATGCGGCGATAGACCACTTTGTCTGACTTGATGCGCACCATGGACCGCGCATACACCGCGATGTGGGCAGCGTCGGCACCCAGCAGGTCCAGCGCGGCCTGGATGGCCTCGGCGTCCATCAGGCGGACCCTGGCATCGGGCGCGTAGTGCGAGGCCAGCGTGCCCGAGGCGCGTGGGGCGGCGGCCTCCAGCAGATCGTCATCGTCCAGCACCGCCTCGCCGCAGGCGGCTTCGAGTTGCGCGCGCGTGAACACGCCGGGGCGCAGCAGCACCGGCCGGCCGCGCGTGCAGTCGACGATGCTGGACTCGATGCCGACCTCGCAGGGCCCGCCGTCGAGCACCAGCAAATCATCACCGAATTCGTCGGCAACATGCTGCGCGGTGGTCGGGCTGACGCGCCCGAAACGGTTGGCACTGGGCGCGGCCACCCCGGTGGCGCAGGCTTTCAGCAGCGCTTGCGCCACCGGATGGGCCGGGCAGCGCAGGCCGATGGAGTCCTGCCCGCCGGCGGCCGCTGCGGCGACGCCGGGCTTGCGCGTAAGAATCACGGTCAGCGGGCCGGGCCACAAGGCTTTCATCAAACGGCTGGCAAACGGCGGAACATTCATGGCGTATTGCGCCACCTGCGCCGGCTCAGCCACATGCACGATCAGCGGGTGGTCGCTGGGCCGGCCTTTGGCGGCAAAGATGCCGGCCACCGCCGTGTCGCTGGACGCGTCCGCGCCCAGGCCGTACACCGTTTCGGTGGCAAAACCGATCAGGCCGCCGGCGCGGATCACGCGGGCCGCTTCGGCAATGGCCGCCGGATCCCGTCCGTCGCGGATCATTCCAGCGCGTCCAGTCCGGGCAGCGACAAGATGTTGGCAACCTGGCGCGCCACCGCCTTGACGCTGGCGATGTCCGCGCCGGTGATGTTGAGGTGACCCATCTTGCGTCCGGGCCGGGCTTCAAGCTTGCCGTACAGGTGCAGGTGGGTGCCGGGCAACGCCAGCACCGCCTGCCAGTCGGGCGTGCGCGGCTCGCCCGCCGCGTCAAACCACACATCACCGAGCAGGTTCAACATGATGGCCGGCGAATGCTGGCGCGGCGCAGGCAGCGGCAAACCGGCCATGGCGTGCACCTGCAGGTCGAACTGCGAGACATCGCAGGCGTCCATCGTGTAGTGGCCGCTGTTGTGCGGGCGCGGCGCCATTTCGTTGACCACCAGCGCGCCGTCGGCGCTGCCGTCGTCAATCACAAAAAACTCCACGCACAACACGCCGACGTAGCCGATGTGATTTGCTATCAATTTCGTAGCTGTTCGCGCCCGCTGTGCAAGGGCTGAAGGCATATTTCCCTCATAAGCGGCGGTCACCGCCAGGATGCCGCCCACATGCACATTGCGTTGCGGCGCAAAGCCGGTGACGGTGCCGTCCCAGCCGCGCGCCACAATCACCGAACACTCGGCCTTCAGCGGCAGCAGCTTTTCCAGCACGCAGGCCACACCCTTCAAATCGGCCCAGGCTACTGCCAGCTCGGCCATGTCGGCAACGCGCACCTGGCCCTTGCCGTCGTAACCCATGCGCGCGGTTTTCAGGATACCGGGCAACAGCTCGGCCGGCACGGCCATCAGTTGTGCCGGCGTTTCGATCACGGCGTAAGGCGCACAGGTCACCCCCGCCACACCGGCGCTGGCCGTGAAGTGGGCTTTTTCCTCGATGCGGTTCTGCGCTATCGCCACCGCTGCTGCGCCGGGCGCCACCGGTCGGCTGACCGCCAGCGCCTGCAGGGCATCGGCCGGCACGTTTTCAAATTCGGTGGTGACGGCGGCGCACAGCGAAGCCAGTTGCTGCAGCCCCTTGTCGTTGTTGTAAGCGGTCTGAATGTGGTGGTGGCTGACCCGTCCGGCCGGGCTTTGCGGGTCCGGGTCCAGCACAGCGGTGAAGTACCCCAGGCGCTGAGCCGCGTGCACAAACATGCGGCCCAGCTGGCCGCCGCCCATGACACCCAGGGTGGCAGGCTGGCCCGATACATCGACGGCGCCTGGAAAAATCGGCGAAAAACTCATCCTGGTATCACGCGGGAGGAAGCGTCATGGCGCGCGCGGCAGCGGTCTGTTCAGCGCGAAAGGCCTGCAGCTTGTCGGCCAACGTCTGATCATGGGTGGCCAGCATGGCCACGGCAAACAGCGCGGCGTTGGCGGCACCGGCGTTGCCGATGGCAAAAGTGGCAACTGGCACGCCCTTGGGCATTTGCACAATGCTGTGCAGCGAATCGACACCCTGCAGATGGTTGCTGGCCACGGGCACACCCAAAATGGGCACCGCCGTTTTGGCGGCCAGCATGCCCGGCAGGTGAGCGGCGCCGCCGGCGCCGGCAATGATGGCCTGCAGGCCGCGCCCGGCCGCCTGCTCGGCATAGGCAAACAACTCGTCGGGCATGCGGTGCGCAGACACCACACGGGCCTCGTGCGCCACGCCGAACTGCTTCAGGATCTGCACCGCATGTTGCATGGTGGCCCAGTCGCTGCTGGAGCCCATCACCACCCCCACCAGCGGCGCTTGTTGATCTTGTGTTGTTGTCATGTGTTGCCTTTCGGGCCGTCTGTGCCGTCTATGCCGCCAATCGTTCGATGCCAGCGGAGGATTTTACGGTCTGGGCAGCCCTAGGAACCCGCGACGCGTGCTACCCTCCCTGCGCGGCACACGCTTGCCTGTTGAAACTCCTCTGATCCAACCCTATCTTCCCAGCATCATGATCGACGTCACCATTGCCAATTTTGAAGCGGAAGTCATCACGGCTTCCATGACCACGCCCGTGCTGATTGATTTCTGGGCGCCCTGGTGCGGGCCCTGCAAGTCGCTGGGGCCCATTCTGGAAAAGGTGGAGCTCGCCTACAACGGCCGCTTCAAGCTGGTCAAGATCGACTCCGACCAGGAGCAGCAACTCGGCGCCGCTTTCGGCATCCGCAGCATCCCGACCTGCATATTGATGATCAACGGCCAGCCGGTCGATGGTTTCCAGGGCGCGCTGCCCGAAGGCAAGGTCAAGGAGTTCCTCGACAAACACCTGCCACCGGCCGAAGAGCTGCCGCCAGCGGAAGAAGAAGCGGTGCCCGAGCCCGAAGACAGCAGCCCTGCGGCCGTGCTGGAAAAGCTCAAAGCCGCTGTTGCCAATGACCCGTCCAACGACAACGCGCTGTTTGACTATGTGCGGATGCTGCTGCAGCACGGCCAGTTCGACCACGCGAAGGCCGCGTTTGCGCCGGCTGCGCCCAAGGTGGCGCTGGTGCGCAAGTTCCAGGCGCTGCAGCACTGGTTGGATGCTATCGAATCAGGAGCTGCTCACGCAGACCCGGCGGGGGCTCAAGCCGAATTTGATGCCAAAATTTCAGCCAACAAGCGTGATTTCGAGTCACGTTATGCGCTGGCACAGTTGCACATGGGCCAGCAGCGCTGGGTGCCGGCGATGGACGAGCTGCTCGAAATCCTGATGCGCGACAAGGCCTGGAACGAGGAGCTGGCGCGCAAGACCTTTGTCTCCATTCTCGAAATCATCGAGCCGCCCAAAGTCAAGGTCGCCGACGGGCAGATTCCACCAGATGATCCGGTGGTGGCGACTTACCGGCGGCGGTTGAGCAGTGTTGTGCTGAGCTGAAGCTTGGACGGGCTTCAGCCCGCTTGATCCGGGGTCCATGGCGAGGCTGCCACCCTTCGGGCTGAGCCCGGCCTATCTTGAGCCTGTCGAAGGGGACCAATCCTCCCTTGCCTCGGGCTGTGTGGTTCGCCAACAAGCCGGGGGTTGCCCGGCGGCAACTCACTTTCTTTTTGCGTCGCCAAAAAGAAAGTAAGCAAAGAAAAAGGCGACCCGATGGTCTGGGTCCCCTCCGCTGCGCTCCGGGGCAGCCTCCGGTGCTCGCCGAAAGTGGGGCCGGGCTCGAAATCGGCTAGCGCCTCAGACAATCGCCCGTCCTGATCCACCTTCACCTGCGCTCCTCGGCCCAGCCCGACGGGTGGGGGAGAAACTGATGCGGGGACAAAAGTTCGGAGCAGAAGAAGCGCGCAGCGCTTCTTCTGCGGGAATCCCAACGAACAGTCATGTTTGCACGCAAGTGCAGCGCACGCGGCCAAATGGGGCGGGGGGTTGGGAGTGGGGAGTTTGGCCTACTGTCCAGAAAGGACCGCTGACGCAGCGTGATGCCGCAGACCCCACTAAACAGAAGAGTCCCCCGCTTCCACAGGCGCCGCCTCCTTGACCAGCTGATCCAGCGCCTGTGCAACCACGCCCTGGGTCTGCACCGGCCGCAGCAGGCCCTGCCTGATCAGCTTTTCGCAGCTGCGCTTGGTCATGGAATGCGGCTGCCCGCCGTGGCTGACAAACATGAACAAGTTGCCGCGGTTGCTGGCCCAGATCAGCTGGGCGCGCAACCAGCGGCGCCTGGAATGAAGGTCCACCCAGCTGCCTTCGCGCAGGCCGCCCAGCACTTGCTCGGCACTGGTCGGTTCGGTCCCCGGCTCAGAGTCAGCCCGAGCCTCATCCATCACCGGCAGGTCATTGATGTCAGGGGCACTGTCCTCGCCGAGTTCGGCCGGCCCCGAGGGAAGCGTCTCTTCGAAGCCCGCGTCGTCGAGCTCCTGTGGCGCCATCCACGGCTGGCCGGCGGCCTTGGCCTTGCGCTGCTCGGGTGTGGCGGGCAGGATGTCGCTCATGTCGCTCATGTCGCTCATGTCGCTCATGTCGCTCGTATCGGCCAGTGCGACCTCAAGCGGCGCTGCTTCCGACTCCACCGCGTCGCGGCGGCTGCGCACGCGCCGCAGCTTGAGCACCGGGCGGTGCAGCTTCTCCATGGTGCTGAAAAACGCCTCGGTCTCGCGCGGGTCCTGCCCCAGCGAAGCCAGACCCTCATGCAGTTTGGCCAGAAGGGCGGGAATCATTTCTATCAGTTGCGCCGGCCGTTTCAGGGTGACCTGCGGCTTGACGCTCCACAGCAGGTCGCTCACCAGGGAGCCGTAACCGCCGGGGTCGATCTGGCGGCGCGTGTCGGTCAGGCGGGCATGGGCCATCACCAGCGCCCATGGCCCAAAAAGGAAGTCCAGCACCACGCCGGGCACCTGGTCGAGGTCGGCGCGCATGCTCATGTCCAAGGCGATCTGGTCCGCCTGGCTCTGCCGCTCCTCGGCAAACTGCATGGTCTGTCGCATGCTGCTGCGCTGGGCTTTTTCCTCCCGGTCTTGTGTATCCCAGACGATTTGCAGATCGGCCAATGCGTCGCCGAAGGGCCGGGCGTCGGTGATCTCCAGCGCATTGAGCTTGTTGAAGGCTTCGGTCACCGAGCTGAAAAAGCCCTGAAACTCCGGGCTGACGTCGCTGTTGTACTTGAAGCTGCGCTGCACCACGCGCTCCATCAGGCGGCGGCCGGGGTGATTTTCTTCGCTGAAAAAACGCGAGTCCACCATGGCCAGGCGAAGCAGCGAAGGCTCCAGCGCCACGATGGCCTCACGCACCGGCACCAGCAGGCGCGGGTCCTGGGCCACCTGGTTGACGAGCTGACGCACCACTTCCATGCCCAGCACCTGGCCGACATGGGTGGCCTTCTTCCCGAGCTGCGTGCGCACCAGGGCGCGCTCCCGGGACCGGCCGTAGACGCCCCAGACCTGCGAGCTCAGCTGACTCAGCACGTCGATGATGCGCGAAGCGCTCTCGGGTGCGGCTAAGGCTTCGTCCTCGTCGGCATCCGCCTCGCCGGCCGGCAGCAAGGGCCGTGTCGGGTCGCTGCGGGTGCCGTGGTAATCATGGCCGCCGTCGACGCGACTCGGCTCGGAACGCGCCTGCAGTGGCGCCGGCGCCGAGTCCCGTGCGGCCTTGAGTGCCCTCAGTTCTTCCTCGATGGTGGCGTAATAGGAAGGCGCCAGTCCGTGGCCCGCCTGGCTCCCGCCACGGACCAGGAAATCCTGGAACAGCGCGTCCTTGACGTCATGGTTGGACAGGTCGGCGTACTGCGACGGCACCCTGGTCATCGGCTCGTCTGACACATAACCGAAGCCAACCGGACGGGTGGGGGCGCCGCCGGCCTTCGGTGAGTTTGCGCTGTCCAGGGGCGCCGGACTGCTGGCGCGCACGGGCGACGCCGGCGTCGGCAGCACGCGGTAGCTGGCGGCGCGGACCTGGGCCAGCTCCAGCAGATTGATCAGCTTTTCATACACCCGCTTGAGCTCGCGGCCCATGGGCTCGGCCATGTGTTTGACCCACAGGGTCTGCATGGCGGGATCGACCGGCGCGGTGGCCATCATCTCGCGCAGGGTCTGCGCGTAGACCTGCGGGCGCACCGGATTGAACTCGGGGCTGACCTGGGACAGGCCCTGGGCTGAACTCATCAGCGCATCCAGTTCGGCCAGCGCCTGGCCAACTGCGGGCAAGACATGCTGTAGCAGGCGGGACGACTCGATGCTCTCCTCGACCTCGGCGTCATCCACCAGGGAAAACAGGTCCGCGTCACCAGTAGAAGGCTGCGCCAACGCAGCCTTGGGCAACACACGCAGGTCCGGCGCCGAGGGCTTTGCGCTGCCGAAGGTCTTGAGCAGTTCCCCCGGGTAATGCGCGCACCAGCCGTCCTTGTGTTTGAGCAGCTCCCGCCAGGCCAGGCCGAGCTCGTCGCGCTCGGCAACTTTAATGGTTTGGGTTTCGGCCAGCTGCAATCCGGCCACTGCATGGTCAATGCAGTTTGCCAGCGCGGGCTTGGCGGCGTCGGCGGCTTCTTGCAGACAGCGCTCGAAGACGCTGGCCCGCGCGGCCGGGCCGGGAGGGAGATTGTGTGACAAGGCAGTAATAACCCAAGTGAATTTTTTCGCAAAAATCCGTTGGCAACACGGCCTGTCAGTGTGAGCTGAACTGGCTCGGCGCCGATGTCGGGCTGGAATTATCTTGTAACGATTCCTACCTCGAAACCGCCGAATAAGGCCCTTGCTTACATTTTCGCGTCCGTTGGCCGCCCGAACAGGCTGCGGCGCCCGGTCGGTCGGGCGTCTTTACCTTGTCTGTGAGTTGAGAGGAAAAAACGCCTGTAGCCCTTGACTGATAAGGGTAGGCGGCTACTAATTTGATAGCATGCCAGAAGGGCTTCAAGGATGCTTGGGTGGGTGGGGATGCCGCGGCCGCTGGCCGCCCTGCACTTGCCACGCGCAAAAAAGCCGCCACAAACCGTTGCAGTTTGTGGCGGCCTGGCACTGCTGCCAGCCCCGGAGGCGGCGTCAGCGAGAGGCGGCTTAGTTGGGAACCAGTACCTTGTTGACCACGTGGATCACGCCGTTGGACTGGTACACATTGGCAATGGTCACCATGGCGGTACCGCCTTTTTCATCGGTCACCATCACATTGGAACCGTTGGTGGTCACGACGAGGGTGTCACCGCTGGCGGTGGTCAGCATGGCGCGGCCATTGCCAGCCATCACACGCTGGCTCAGCGCGGCAGCGTCAAGACGGCCGGGCACCACGTGGGCAGTCAACACCTTGGTCAGGATGGACTTGTTTTCGGGCTTGAGCATGGAATCCACAGCGCCAGGCGGCAAGGCGGCAAAAGCAGCGTTGGTGGGCGCAAACACGGTAAACGGGCCGGGCGATTTCAACGTGTCGACCAGGCCGGCGGCCTTGACCGCAGCGACCAGCGTCGTGTGATCTTTGGAGTTGACGGCGTTGTCAATGATGTCTTTGGTCGGGAACATGGCGGCGCCGCCGACCATGACCGATGGGCCTCCGGACATCTGGCTGTTGGACATGCCACCCGCACAGGCACTGAGAAGAACGGCGACGCCGGCGGCGATGAGTAGTTTTTTCATGAAAGGCTCCTTGATCAATGGATTGCTAATGTCTGTGAAATCCGCCACAGCGCGTTGGCGTTTTCAAAGACGCCTGCTGAAGATACGCGGCAAGTCGCGCGTTGGATGTAGGACGGCAACGGAAGTCCGGGACGCCAGGCCGCCCGAGAAAGACCAAGGGCACCCGAAGGTGCTGCTGCGGATCCCGCGTGCGCCGGAGCTTGAGCGCCAAATTGGGCCTCAGCCCTTGTGGGGCGGGCGCAAGTAGCTATTAATTTGGGAGCAAAAATCAGGCGCTCCCGGCCTTCACCTTCAGACGCCAGGCATGCAGCAGGGGCTCGGTATAACCGCTGGGCTGCTCCAGCCCCTTGAAGACCAGGTCACACGCTGCCTGGTACGCGGCAGACTTCTCGAAGTTGCCGGCCATGGGCTGATACAGCTTGTCGCCAGCGTTTTGCTTGTCCACCACTGCAGCCATGCGCTCGAAGGTTTCCTTCACCTGCGCGCGGCTGACCACGCCATGCAGCAGCCAGTTGGCCATGTGCTGGCTGCTGATGCGCAGCGTCGCGCGGTCTTCCATCAGGCCGACGTTGTGGATGTCGGGCACCTTGGAGCAGCCCACACCCTGGTCAATCTAGCGCACCAGGTAACCGAGCAAATACGGCTGGGAGAACGCTGATGCGACAGAGTTTGTCGCTTTATGCAGAAACAATTTGGCATTGCGATTCGCACATCGGATTCAACAGGGCACGCCAACAAATATGACGCTACAAGTTTTTCCGGATGTTGAGACCACGGGGTTAAGTCCGCATGAGGGGGACCGAGTTATCGAAATAGGCTGCATTGAGGCTCAGGACTTCCGGCCAACAGGGCGCGCGTTTCACCGCTATTGCAACCCGGAGAGGGCCGTATCAGCAAAAAAGCGCTTGCCGTACATGCTCTGGAAAATCTGTTCTTGAGAGGACAGCCTTTGTTCTCGACGTTCATTCACGAACTACTGGCCTTCGTTCACGGCGCTGAAGTCATCATCCACAACGCACGCTTTGATGTGGGGTTTCTCAATGCTGAATTAAAACGTGTTCAAAGAGGGCGTTTAAGCGACTACGTGAGCAGCGTCACCGACAGCTTGCTGGTTGCCAGACGCCTCTTTCCGGGGCAGCCGAATAGCTTGGACGCCTTGTGTGTGCGTTTGGGCGTCTTGAGCGCTGGCCGTCAACAACATGGGGCATTGCAAGACGCGCGGTTGTTAGCAGAGGTCTATGCAAAACTAAAAGCCGGAAATTCGACCTTATGAATGGGAGGAATGGAAATGAAAAGACAGGTGTTTGTCGATATCAACGTAACCGGGTTAAACGCCTATGCAGGTGATCGATTGGTAGAGATCGCTTGCGTGGAAGTGGTGGGTAGTCGGCCGACAGGACGCGTTTTTCACCACCACTTCAACCCTCAATGGCCCGTTCATGAGACTCAAGCAGAGGCACACGGACTCACTGCTAGCTTCTTGGAAGAAAAACCTCTATTCGCTGATTTTCTGAGTCAGTTTGTCGACTTCATCTATGACGCTGAGATTTTTTGTATTGATCTTGAGTTCAGCAAGCGTTACATCGACTCGGAGCTGGAGCGCGAGCGTAATTTCTATTTGCACCATTACGCTGGGCGCCTTATTGATGGGCAGACCATTGCCCGAAAAAAATTTCCCGGTTGGCGGCGTGATCTGTACAGCTTGAGTAGATACCTGAACACGAGCATAGCTCCGGGCAGCCTGCGGAATGCCCTCGATCGCGCCACGCTGTTTGCCGAGATTTACACCAAGCTAACGGTTCTGCCAACCGTACGCAAGCCGAAGTATCTACAGGACACCGAATGGGGGAACGCAATGGTTGAGCTTTGTCGCAACCATCAGGTAGTCGGAAAAGTTCTGTTTGATTTTTTTGTCGAAGAAAAATCAACGGTTTCGCGCGGCGGTATCTACCGATTTCAAATCTCTGACGAAAAGATGGACAGCATTGAGGCGAAGTGGTTCAGAAGCAGGGTTATTGAAACCGTCACGTTGATGTTTGAAGAGCGGTTGCGGCTTGGAAAGACTGATGCTGTCGGTGGTGAAATTATTGTTTCCGAAAAAGCGGCCTCAATCAGCTGGCAGTCCAAAAAAGCAGTTGACGCTTTATGGAGTAGCTAACGAGGCATTTAAGATGCAGAGATTGCCTTGTTCAACCAAGGACTAAAAGGGTGGCGATGAAATGACAAATGAACGTCTAAAAAATGCATATTGCGAAATTCTGAAAGACATAGATCCACGATATCTTGGTAAGCCGGAAATGAGGCCGGGCGGGCTGAGTGGCCTGTCCGGCTTGTTTTTATCGAGCGTTTCAGAAAACTATAGCGGCGCCCAAAATAAGGTCATGATTATTGGTTGTGAAACCCGTGGCTGGGAACCATTGGGAAAGAGCGAATTTGAGACAACTGATGCCTATGTCAAAAGTGCGATGAATACGCACAACAACTTTTTTAAGAAAGAGCTATTGGGCAAAAAGGGCAGGGGCCTAAGTTTTCATGACTTCACACGCGCCGTAGAAAAGATAGCAGGCAAGGATGGCTTGATATATTCAAATCTTTTCTGCTTCTCTTGGGGAAAGAAAAAGGGTTCGCCCATTAAATCTGGAGATGATGTGTTTCCTGTGGTCAAAGAATTTTCAAGAAAAATTCTGAATGCCCAGCTTGAAATTTTGAAACCAGATTACATCGTTTTCGCAAACGGCATTGCCTCGGCGCCATATCGACGCGAGTTTTTCCCCCATGGGGAGGGTGGTAGATGTACAAACCCTAAAAGTTATCCCGAGAGAGTCGCCGTAGAGTATTTTTGGGAATTCATGCTGGATGAAAAAATCAAATGTTTCCGCATTCATCACCCTTCTGCTCGCAGCCTAAATGCAGTAAAGGGCCGAAATTTCACGCTTGAATTGTTGGCTGATGCTGTGTCGGCGAAGGCTGGTGTGGGCGCCACTGAATTACATGTGCCGCTAGCTTCGTGATTCCTCAGGCTTGACACTTGCTCTTGCCCGGGTTGATTGAATACGATTTATTTAATATCTACAGGTATTGTCAATGGACCGTCGCACCGATTCTGGCTCGAGGACTTCGACCTGCTTGCCAAAACCAAGCAGCCACCAGACAAGGCGGGGTGACTCCCCGACTGTCGCACTGACTAGAACTTTTCGTCTATCGTCCTTATCGGGTTGGATGGTTTGATCTTTGGAAAGAGGCGTGTCCTGAAGATGCGCTGCCGCCGCCGTAAACATTCGCAGGGATAGCTGTATCTGTTTGCCGCTGCCAAAGTTGAGACGGTCCTGGACTAGGTATTCATTCAGGTCGAAGCCGCGTGGCGTGACTGTTTCCTGGTCGAGCAACTTGACGCTCTTCAGCCTGTGCAGAGCCAGCAGGCGCGGGTCTGAAAAATCACCAAAAGTTGCGACGAGATACGTGATTAATCCTGTACGCACGAGCCCAAGCGGATGAAGACGGACTGGCCGATAACCCAGACTCTGCGCAGAACGGTAGTCGGCTTTGATTTGTCGCTCTGAAAAAAGCGCGTCAGAAACCGTGTCCATGGTTGAGCGCAAGGTTTTTGCAGCTAATAGTGGCGGCCCCTGCGGCCGAATCGCTATCTTTTGAGGCCAGCGCGACGCTTTGGCGTGGCCTTCTTGCTTCAGCTTTGATTGAGCCTTGTCAAACCAGGGTTGCAAAGCATCAACGACTGATGGGGGCATCAGGTCTTTGCATTCACGAAGCAACAGGTTGAAAGCGAGCGCTTGCGCCACATCCATTTCAGCCAGCACAGGGCGTACGGCATTGGCCAGCCACGTCCATCCGAAAGGTTTTTCCCTGTCATCGCACGCCATGTCGTAGGACGTGGCCAAGGACAGGAGGTCACGTTGCACGGTGCGTACGGTGACCTCATAACCTATCGCGGTGAGATGTCTATGGATGTCTGCAGTAGAAATTTTCCGGCCAACCGGGACAAGACGCAGTGTGTCCAGTAGCCGGGCAAAATTCCTGTCCACCGGGCAGAACCTTACGTCCCGGCCTTGACCTTCAACCGCCAGGCATGCAGTAGCGGCTCGGTATAGCCACTTGGCTGCTCCAGCCCCTTGAAGACCAGGTCACACGCTGCCTGGTACGCGGCAGACTTCTCGAAGTTGCCGGCCATGGGCTGATACAGCTTGTCGCCAGCGTTTTGCTTGTCCACCACTGCAGCCATGC
>NZ_JACDDD010000127.1 GCF_013817205.1 Polaromonas sp. | reverse complement strand
GGCGAGGACGCAGGCGTAGCGCGCCGGGGTCGTGGTCCGCGGCGCAATGAGAAAGCGCGTGGCGGGCGAGGCCGACCGGACGCCGGCGCGCCCCGGCCGCCGGAGCAGCAGGTCGCGACCGGGCAGGATGAAGGCGACGAACACGGACCGCATGAATTCCAGCCGCCGATGCCGCGCAGCGACGCGCCGCGTGACGCCAATCGGCGCCGAGGCGGCAAGGGCAGGGGTTCCGGCGGTGGCAATGGGGGTGGTGCGCCACGTTCGGGCCCGCCCGGGAATTTCGGCGGCAATTCCGGTCAGGGCCAGCGGCGCCGCGACGACGGCGGTGGCCGCGGAGACCGCGCCGACAAGGGCCCAGGTGGTGCGCAGCCCGATCCGATGAAGACTTCTTTCGGCTACATCGGCGCGGAAACCTTCACCCGCCAGCGCCAGGCGCAGGGCCAGAGGCGCGGTGGTGGCAATGGTCCGGCGGGTGGTGGCGGTGGCGCTCCGCGACGCGGCGGCCCGGGCGGGGGTGGCGGCAATCGCGGCGGCGGCAATCGTGGCAATGGTGGCGGAAACCGGGGTGGAAACCGCTGAATCCCCTTGCCGCTACGCGCCCTTGCGCAACAGGGCAATAGCCGGCGGGTTAAAATCAGAGGCTTTATTCGATTTGAATAAATCCAAAAAAATCAAGGTTTAAGGAAATCTCATGGCGATCGAACGCACTCTCTCCATCATCAAACCCGATGCAGTGGCAAAAAATGTCATTGGTCAAATCTACGCCCGTTTCGAGGCCGCAGGCCTGAAGGTGGTGGCTGCGCGCATGGCCCACCTGTCGCGCGGTGAAGCCGAAGCCTTTTATGCCGTGCACAAAGAGCGCCCCTTCTTCAAGGATCTGGTCGAATTCATGATCTCCGGCCCGGTCATGATTTCCGCGCTGGAAGGCGAAAATGCCATTCTGAAACACCGCGACCTGATGGGCGCCACGGACCCCAAGAAGGCGGCTGCCGGAACCATTCGCGCCGATTTTGCCGACAGCATCGACGCCAACGCCGTGCACGGCTCCGACGCGACTGAAACTGCCCAGATGGAGATCGGCTTCTTCTTCGCTGGCATGAACATTTACTCACGCTAGTTCAACATGCCCGCTCCCACGCATCGCTGTCCCGTTGTCGGGATGCCGCTTGCCCGGGGCGGTTTCCCGCAATGACCGCCAACCTGCTTGATTACGATCTGGAAGGGCTGGCGGCCTTTTGCGAAGGGCTCGGAGAAAAACGCTTCCGGGCCACGCAGCTTTTTCGCTGGATCCACCAGAAAGGCGCGACCGATTTTGCACAGATGACCGATCTGGCCAAATCGCTGCGCGAAAAACTCCCTGCGTCGGCCCACATCCCCAGCCTGAAGGTGGTCTCTCGCCATGATTCGGCCGATGGCACCATCAAATGGTTGTTCGATGTCGGTGCCGGCGATGTGATCGAGACCGTCTTTATTCCCGAGTCCGATCGCGGTACCCTGTGCATTTCCTCGCAGGCGGGTTGCGCTGTCGGTTGCCGCTTTTGTTCCACGGGACACCAGGGGTTCAGCCGCAACCTCACCACGGCCGAGATCATTGGTCAGTTGTGGTTCGCCGAACACTTTTTGCGCTTGCACCTCAGCCGCAGTGATCGTGTGGTGTCCAACGTCGTGATGATGGGCATGGGTGAGCCGCTGCAGAACTATTCCCAGCTGCTGCCGGCCTTGCGCGTGATGCTGGATGACCATGCCTATGGCCTGTCGCGCAGGCGTGTGACGGTGTCGACCTCGGGCGTGGTGCCCATGATGGACCGTCTCGCCAAGGACTGTCCAGTTGCTCTGGCGGTATCGCTGCATGCGCCGGAAGACGCGTTGCGCAGCAACTTGGTGCCGCTCAACAAGAAGTACCCGATTGCCGAATTGCTCGATGCCTGCGGACGCTACCAGGGCGCCGCGCCGCGAGATTTCATCACTTTTGAATACTGCATGCTCGATGGGGTCAACGACCAGGCCGAGCACGCCCACCAGCTGGTGGCCTTGATGCGAGAGCACGCCGTCAGCGGCCTGTCCTGCAAGTTCAACCTGATCCCGTTCAATCCCTTCCCGGCTTCTGGTCTGAAGCGCTCGGGGATGCCGCAGGTCATGGTTTTCGCGAAGATCCTGATGGATGCGGGCATGGTGACCACGGTGCGCAAGACACGCGGCGATGATATTGATGCGGCCTGCGGCCAGCTTGCGGGCGACGTGCAGGACCGCACCGGCGTGCAGCAGCGCATGGCGACACAGCGGCAGGGTATGCTCAAGGGCATCAAGGTAGTCTCCAGGGAGGTCGGTGTATGAAGCTTGTCCGCAACGTGATCTGGCTTTCCGCTTGCTGCATGGTCGTCCTGATGGCCGGTTGTGCCGGCAGTCCTGGTGCGTCGAGCGGCGCCAGCGGGCGGGGAGAGATCATGACGGAGTCGGACGAAACCGACGGACGCCGGCGTGCCCGCATCCGTCTGGAGCTCGCCGCCAATTATTTTCAGCAAGGCCAGACCAACGTGGCGCTGGATGAAATCAAGCAGGCGCTTGCGGCCGATCCGTCCTTTGCGGATGCGCACAATCTGCGCGGCCTAGTCTACATGCGGATGAACGATAACGCACTGGCTGAAGACAGTTTTCGCCGGGCCCTGGTCCTGAATCCACGAGATGGCGATGTCATGCACAACTATGGCTGGCTGCTGTGTCAGCAAGCGAAATACGGCGAGTCGTCAGCCATGTTTGCGCGCGCCATAGCGACACCCGGCTATGGCGGGCAACCTAAAACACTGATGACACAGGGTATTTGTCAGGTTCGTGCCGGCCAATTGGCAGAGGCTGAACGCAGCCTGTTGCAGTCCTACGAACTTGATGCGGGCAATCCGCTGACAGGCTACAACCTGGCCAACCTTCTGTTCCAGCGGGGCGATCTGAAGCGCTCGCAGTTTTACATTCGCCGCCTCAACAACAGCAATCTGGCGAATGCAGAAACGCTCTGGCTTGGCATCAAGGTGGAGCGGGCCTTGGGTGATCGCGAAGCCATGCTCCAACTGGCCAGCCAGTTGAGCAGGCGCTTCGGCGGGTCGCGCGAAGCGGCGGCTTATGCCAGGGGGGCCTTCAATGAATGAATTTGACGGCCAGGCTCCGGGCACCGCCGGGTCCCTGCTCAGGCAGGCCCGCGAAGCCGCTGGCTTGCATATCGCGGCTCTGGCGGTGGCCCTAAAGGTACCGGTCAAGAAGCTCGAAGCCCTGGAGGCCGACCGGCTGGACCTCCTGCCGGACGCGGTGTTTGTGCGTGCGCTGGCCTCCAGCGTATGCCGCAATCTTAAAATTGACGCCAGCGAGGTATTGGCGCTACTGCCCCAGACCGGTAAACCGCGGCTGGATTACCCGCACGCCAGCATCAATACCCCCTTCCGATCGCCCAGCGACGGGCCGGGCCCGTCGCTGTTGGCCCAGCTGTCGCGACCGGCAGTCCTGGCCGGCTTGCTGCTGCTGCTTGGCGCGCTGGTGCTGATCTTTTTGCCGGCCGTCCAGCAACAAAACATGAGGGTTCAGTCCACTGCGGAGCCTTTACCTGCAGTTGCGCCGACCGGCATGCAGCCGGCCCCGGGAAGTCCACCGCCTGCCTTCTCTGCGCCGCAGGCTGTGGGATCGGACAACCCGACGATTTCGACCCCAGTCGCCGACGCTGCGCCCACCATGGCGACCGGTATGGCGGTGGTGTCTGCGCTGTCCTCGGGGGTGGTTGGCCCGGCCGCAGTATCGGCGTTGCCTGTGGTGGCGCCGGCTCCCGCTGGCGGTGTTATTGTTTTTACGGCCAAGGGCGAGTCCTGGGTTGAAGTGACCGATGCGAAACGCGTGGTGGTGTTGCGGCGCACCCTGACCGCCGGCGAGGTGGCTGGCGCGTCCGGCGCCTTGCCGCTGTCGGCGGTGGTCGGCCGGGCCGACGCGACTCAGGTCCAGGTGCGCGGCCGGCCGTTCGACCTGAACGCCGTCAGCAAAGACAATGTTGCACGTTTTGAGGTGAAATAGTGGCGGACTGTTTACCGGTGGCGTCGGCGGCACCCAAGGCACGCACGTCCTCGCAGGCTCGGGTGGTGTGGGGTGCGCGCGTGGTCTCGGTCGGGGGCGACGCGCCGGTGCGCGTGCAGTCCATGACCAACACCGATACCGTCGATGCCATCGGCACTGCCATCCAGGTCAAGGAGCTCGCACTGGCCGGCTCGGAGATGGTCCGTATCACCGTCAACACGCCCGAAGCCGCCCAGGCCGTGCCCTACGTGCGTGAGCAGCTCGATCGCATGGGTATCGACGTGCCGCTGATCGGCGACTTTCATTACAACGGCCACCGGCTGCTGACAGATTACCCGGCCTGCGCCGAGGCCCTGTCCAAATACCGCATCAACCCCGGCAATGTGGGCAAGGGTGACAAGCACGACCGGCAGTTCGGCCAGATGATCGAGGCTGCCGTTCGCTGGAACAAGCCGGTGCGTATCGGTGTCAACTGGGGCAGCCTGGACCAGGAACTGCTCGCCAGCCTGATGGACGAAAACAGCCGCCGCGTCCAACCCTGGGACGCCAAACAGGTGATGTACGAGGCCCTGATCACCTCGGCCATCGATTCTGCTGCGCTGGCCGAGCAGATGGGCATGGACAAAAACCAGATCATCCTGTCCTGCAAGGTCAGCGGTGTGCAGGACCTGATCTCGGTGTACCGCGAACTGTCCAAACGCTCGCGCTACGCGCTGCACCTGGGCCTCACCGAAGCAGGTATGGGCACTAAGGGAACAGTGGCCTCCAGCGTGGCCCTGGCCGTGCTGCTGCAGGAGGGCATTGGCGATACCATCCGTGTATCGCTGACGCCCCAGCCCGGTGAAGCACGCACCCAGGAAGTGGTCGTCGCCTCGGAAATCCTTCAGGCGTTGGGACTTCGCAGCTTTGTGCCCAGCGTCACGGCTTGCCCCGGCTGCGGCCGCACCACCAGCACCACCTTCCAGGAACTGACCAAGGAAATCGATGACTTCCTGCGCGCCCAGATGCCGGTCTGGCGGGCGCAGTACCCGGGCGTCGAGAAACTCAAGGTCGCGGTGATGGGTTGCATCGTCAACGGACCGGGCGAAAGCAAACATGCCGACATCGGCATCAGCCTGCCGGGTTCCGGCGAGGCGCCGGCCGCGCCGGTCTACATCGATGGCGAGAAAAGCGTGACCCTGCGCGGCGACCGCATTGCGCAGGAGTTCCGGGTCATTGTCGAAAACTACATTGAAAAGCGCTTTGGCACGCAAGTCGCCCAAGCCGCTTAAAAAAACCATGGCTGAAAAACTGACTGCCGTCAAAGGCATGAACGACATATTGCCGCCCGATTCGGCGCGCTGGGAATGGTTTGAGGCCAAGGTGCGCGCGCTGATGGCGCGTTACGCCTATGCCAACGTGCGCACGCCGATCGTCGAGCCGACGGCGCTGTTCGTGCGTGGCCTCGGCGAAGTGACCGATATCGTGGAAAAGGAGATGTACTCCTTCGTGGACTCGATGAATGGCGACAGGCTCACGCTGCGTCCCGAGGCTACCGCCGGCATCGTGCGTGCGATGGTCGAGCACAACGCGCTGTACAACGGGCCGATGCGGGTCTGGTCGGCCGTGTCGCTGTTTCGCCATGAGCGGCCGCAGAAAGGGCGCTACCGCCAGTTCTACCAGATTGACGTCGAAGCGCTGGGCTTTGCGGGGCCGGACGTGGACGCTGAGCAGATCCTGATGTGCCGCGCATTGCTGCGCGATCTGGGCATCCCGATGGAGCATGTGCGACTTGAGCTGAACA
>NZ_JACDDD010000003.1 GCF_013817205.1 Polaromonas sp. | reverse complement strand
CCACACGGATGTCCTGCGGGTTCAGGCCGTGCTGTTCAATATGCAGGCGCGCCTTGGGGCCGGCGTAGATGCGGAGGGCTTTGGCGCTCATGTGGCCAGCGCCCACGGATTGAACACCTGCGGATAGCGCGCAAAGTCGGCCACATTGCGCGTGACCACGGTCAGACCGTGGCATTGGGCGGTGGCCAGCAGCAAACCGTCCAGGGGCGAGACCGGCTGCCCTTCCAGCTCGGCCTGCGCGGACTGCTGTGCCCAGACGCGCCACACGGCCGCGTCCACAGGCAAGGTACGCGCGGCAAAGCGATCCGTCAGCTTGCCCAGCCATTCAGCCAGGTGCGCGGCACGCGCAGCGCTGCCATCTTTGGCGGCCAGCTTGAGGATGCCTTTTTCAATTTCGGCCAGACTCAGGGCGCTGATAAACAGGCCAGACTCGGTCTGTGCGTCCAGCCAGGCGATGACGCCAGCGTGCGGTTCGCGTTTGGCGTACTCCGACAGCACGCAAGTGTCGAGCAAGGCGTTCACAAGCTCAGCTCACGCACCGGGTTGACCCTGCGATTGCGTTCAAACAGCGCTTCATCGGCGGCGTCCAGTTCAGGACAGCGCAGCGCCTCCGACAGGCTTTGCGCCGGTGCCGCAACCGCCACCAGCCGCTCATAGGCTTCGGGTGACAAAACAACGGCGGCAGGCACGCCATGCACCGTAACGACCTGGGCCGGGCCACTGGCTGCGGCCTTGACGACGGCGCTGAAGCGGTTTTTGGCTTCTTGGAGCTGCCACTGCGGAAGCTGGGTATCGGTAATCTTCGGTGTAGGGGATGTTTGCATGTGACCTCCAGTATAAACATCTGGCTAGACTGTCTAGATTATAGGTCAGTCGACGGTTTCGCGCGATCCCGTCGGATTCGAAGATTGCTCTCATATTGATAGCTGTCAACGCAGGCGCAGCAGGGACCGGAGCCTAATTTCATGCTTGATTCTTGTCACAAGCCTATTTCTTGAGCCCTGCCAGCTTGCTGAAGGCCGATTCCATGGCCGTTGACGCCGCCGGCTGCGGCACCCTGCCCTGACCGCCGCCGTAATTGCCGCCGCGATTTTGCCCCTGGCCTGGCCGTGCGCCTTCGAAACGGTTGTCGCGCGGCGCTTCACGTCTGGCCGGCGCCGCGTCCAGCTTCATGGTCAACCCAATGCGTTTGCGCGCCACGTCGACCTCGGTCACGCGCACTTTCACGATGTCGCCGGTTTTGACGACTTCGCGCGCATCGGTGACGAACTTGTTGGACAACTGGCTCACATGCACCAGGCCGTCCTGGTGTACGCCGATGTCGATGAAGGCGCCGAAGGCGGCGACGTTGCTGACTGTGCCTTCGAGCGTCATGCCTTCTTTCAAATCCTTGATGTCTTCCACGCCGTCGTTGAAACGCGCCACCTTGAAGTCGGGGCGCGGGTCGCGGCCGGGTTTTTCGAGCTCGGCGATGATGTCCTTCACGGTGATCACGCCGAACTGCTCGTTGGCAAACAGCTCGGGTTTCAGCGTCTTGAGCATGTCGGCTCGGCCCATCAGCTCGGCCACCGGCTTGCCGGTGTGGGCCATGATTTTTTCCACCACCGGGTAGGTTTCGGGGTGCACCCCGGTCATGTCCAGCGGGTTGCTGCCTTCGGCTTGGCTGCGCAGGCGCAAAAAGCCGGCGCTTTGTTCAAAAGTTTTGGCGCCCAGGCCGCTGACCTTCAGCAAATCGGCGCGTGATGCAAACGCGCCGTTGGCGTCGCGCCAGCGCACCACCGCCTTGGCCACAGTGTTGCTCAAGCCCGAAACCCTCGCCAGCAGCGGCACGCTGGCGGTGTTCAGGTCCACACCCACGCTGTTCACACAGTCTTCCACTACCGTGTCCAGGCTGCGCATCAGGTCACTCTGGTTGACGTCGTGCTGGTACTGGCCCACGCCGATGGACTTGGGGTCGATCTTGACCAGCTCGGCCAGCGGGTCCTGCAGCCGGCGCGCAATGCTCGCTGCGCCGCGCAGGCTGACGTCTACATCGGGCATCTCCTGGCTGGCGAACTCGCTGGCGGAGTAGACGGAGGCGCCGGCTTCGCTGACCACGACCTTTTCAATCACTTGTTCGACTTTCGCCAAACCCTTGATCAGGTCGGCGGCGAGTTTGTCAGTTTCGCGGCTGGCCGTGCCGTTGCCAATGGCGATCAGGTTCACGCCGTGTTTCTCGCAGAGTTTGGCCAGGGTGTGGAGCGAGCCGTCCCAGTCCTTGCGCGGCTCATGCGGATACACCGTCGCCGTTTCGACCAACTTGCCGGTGGCATCGACCACTGCGACCTTGACGCCGGTACGTATGCCGGGGTCCAGCCCCATCACCACGCGCGGGCCAGCCGGGGCAGCCAGCAGCAGGTCGCGCAAGTTGTCGGCGAAGACCTTGATGGCGACTTTTTCGGCATCTTCACGCAGGCGGCTGAACAGGTCACGCTCGATGGACAGGCTCAGCTTGACCTTCCAGGTCCAGGCCACACATTTGCGCAGCAGGTCGTCGGCCGCCCTGCCCTTGTGGCTCCAGCCGAGGTGGATGGCGATTTTCCCCTCCGCGATGCTGGGTTTGCCCGGCTCGGGCATCTCGGGCAACAGCAGCTTGGCGTCGAGGATCTCGAGCCCACGGCCGCGGAACACCGCCAGCGCCCGGTGTGACGGCACGCGGCCAATCGGTTCGTCGTAGTCGAAATAATCCCGAAACTTGGCTGTATCGGCGTTGTTTTCATCCTTGCCGGCGACCAGCTTGGACGACAGCAGCCCTTCACTCCACAGCCACTGGCGCAACATCTGCAGCAGCGCCGCGTCTTCCGCCCAGCGTTCACTGAGGATGTCGCGCACGCCGTCCAGCACGGCCTGCACCGTGGTGAAGTCGTCACCGCTTTCCATTTTTTCGGCCTTGACGAAGGCCATGGCCTCGTCTGCCGGCACCAGCGAGGGATCGGCAAACAGCTTGTCGGCGAGCGGCTCCAAGCCGGCTTCACGCGCCATCTGGCCCTTGGTGCGACGTTTCTGCTTGAAGGGCAAATACAGGTCTTCCAGTTCCTGCTTGGTCGGCGCGGCGGCAATCGCGGCAGCCAGTTCGGACGTCAGTTTGCCTTGCTCCTCAATGCTTTTGAGCACGGCTTCGCGCCGCTCTTCCAGCTCGCGCAGATAGCCGAGGCGGAATTCGAGTTCGCGCAGCTGGATGTCGTCGAGACCACCGGTGACCTCCTTGCGGTAACGCGCGATAAAAGGCACGGTGGCGCCGCCGTCGAGCAGCTCCACCGCGGTTTTGACCTGATGCTCCTGGACTTTGATTTCGGCGGCGATCTGGCGAATGATTTTTTGCATGGAATGTCTGGAATACGCTGGGACAAGCTGGAAGGAAAAGGGGCGAGTTTGCCACATGCCGCAGCGCCGACGGGTCGCCAAAGTCCGCTACCATGTTCACCTCCCCTCCCCCTCTCATCCATCGAGCAGCACACAGGACATTCATGGCAGTCGAACAAGGCAGCGAGCTGGTCAAGGTGGTGGTTTTGCTGGGTGCTGGCGTGCTGGCGGTGCCGCTGTTCAAACGCCTCGGCCTGGGCTCGGTGCTTGGTTATCTGGCGGCAGGCCTTGCCATCGGCCCTTTCGGCATGGGTTTTTTCAGCGAGGCCGGGACCATCCTGCATGTGGCCGAACTCGGCGTGGTGATGTTTCTGTTCGTCATCGGCCTCGAAATGCAGCCGACCCGCCTGTGGAAGCTGCGCCGCGAAATTTTCGGCCTGGGCCTGTTGCAGGTCGTCGTTTGCGGCGCGCTGCTGACCGGGGTCGGCGTTCTGGCCGGGTTCAAGCTGCCGGTGGCCTTTATCGCGGCCATGGGTTTCGTGCTGTCCTCCACCGCCATCGTGATGCAGTTGCTCGACGAGCGCGGCGACACTTCGACCCCGCGCGGCCAGCGCATGGTGTCCATCTTGCTGCTGGAAGACCTGGCCATCGTGCCGCTGCTGGCCATCGTTGCTTTCATGGCGCCTGCTGCTGCGGGCGGCGTCTCACGCTGGGTCACGATTGGTGCGGCGCTGGCTGCCTTCGTCGGCCTGGTGGCAGTCAGCCGCTGGCTGCTAAACCCGCTGTTTCGCATCCTCGCCAAGGCGCATGCGCGCGAGGTCATGACCGCGGCCGCGCTGCTGGTGGTGCTGGGTTCTGCGCTGGCCATGCAGTGGGGCGGGCTGTCCATGGCCATGGGCGCGTTTGCCGCGGGCGTGATGTTGTCCGAATCGACTTTCAGGCATCAGCTCGAGGCAGACATCGAACCCTTCCGCGGCATTTTGCTGGGCCTGTTTTTCATGGGCGTGGGCATGTCGCTGGACATGCCGCTGGTGCTGGCCGACTGGCCGCTGATCCTCGGTGGTGTGCTGGCCTACATGCTATTCAAGGGACTGGGCATCTATGCGGTGGCGCGGGTTACCAGGTCCAGCCACGGCGACGCGCTGCAGCGAACGGCGCTGATGGCCCAGGGCGGCGAATTTGCCTTTGTGCTGTATTCGGCTGCGGCTGCGGCCGGGATTGTGCAAGCCAGTGTCAATGCGATATTGACGGCAACCATCATCATCTCGATGGCGCTGACGCCGCTGGCGGTATTTGCGCTGCGCTGGGTCACGCCCGCAGAGCCCGAGGCTGACCTGGACGGCATCGAAAGTGTCGAGGAAGCGCGCGAGATCAAGGGCAGCGTGCTGATCATTGGCTTCGGTCGCTTTGGGCAGATTGCCAGTCAGGCGCTGCTGGCACGCGGTATCGATATCGCGCTGATCGAAAACGACACCGACATGATCCGCAGTGCGGCCAGATTCGGCTTCAAGGTTTATTACGGCGACGGCACGCGCATGGACGTGTTGCACGCCAGCGGCGCTGCGCATGCACGGGCCATTCTGGTCTGCGTGGACAACAAGGCGGCCACCACGCGCATCGTCGAACTGGTCAAACACGAGTTTCCGCTGATACCCATCCTGGCGCGCTCCTATGACCGCCAGCACGCGATCGAACTGATCCGCAGCGGCGTGGACTACCAGATGCGGGAGACCCTGGAATCAGCCCTGGCCTTCAGCAGCGAGGCCTTGCGTCGCCTGGGCGTGGAAGAAACCGAAGTGGCCGAGATTGCCGAGGACATCCGCCGCCGCGACGCCGAGCGCCTGCAACTGCAGTTGTGCGGCGACATCAGCAGCGGCATTGACCTGATGCACGGTGGGCGCTGGACCCCGACCCCGCTCACGCGGCCCAAGCAGGCAGGCCAGGCACTCAATGAAGAAGCTGCCGACGTGATCGAGGAGGCGCCGCCCGCACCGCCGCACTCGCCGCCGGACCTGCGGCTGCCCGGCCCGGGCTGAGGCGTGGACGGAAGCGAGGATTCAGGCCTTTTTCCTACAGACGGCGCTGCCCTTGCCACAGAAGATGGGGCCTACATTCCGAGGAGTATTTAGCATGCGTATCCGAACCATGGTGTTGATTGTTGCCATTGTGTTGATGGTTGGTTTTGCCGCGCTGAACATGGATGAATTTACCCGCCCCGCCCTGTTAAGCCTGGGTTTCACCACGGTGCAGGCGCCTCTGGGCCTGGTCATGTTGGTGATTCTGGCGGCCGCGCTGCTGCTGTTTCTGGCCAGCACCTTGTACATCCAGAGCGCCCACCTGATTGAAAACCGGCAAACCGCGCGTGAATTACATGCCCAGCGCGACCTCGCCGACAAGGCTGAGGCTTCGCGTTTCACCGAGCTGCGCAGCTACCTGGAAGCCCAGGCACTTGCCGCCCAGCAACGTGAGGCGGCCCATGTCACGGTGATGTCCGAACGGGTGGCGCAGAGCCAGCAAGCCCTGGCCGAAAAAATTGACCAGTCCGGCAACACCCTGGCCGCTTACATTGGCGAGCTGGAAGACCGGCTGGAAAACCGTGATGGCGTCCCTCGTGCGCCTGTGCTGGCCGGGAGCCCGGTCCTGCGCTGAGGAAGTCTCGCGCATCTGCCCCGCAGCGGCTGTAAGAAGTCGCCGTGCCGCGCGACCAACCGGAACACCGATCAAAAGGATTCCGGCCATGTTTTCATCTGCTCCCAAAATCATAGCTGCCTGCGCTTTGCTGACGGGGGCTACAGTCACATTTGGCATGCAAAATCAATGCATCGCAAGTTCCGGCTCCTTGGTGACCCCGGTGCTGGAGCTCTACACCTCGGAAGGCTGCAGTTCCTGCCCGCCGGCTGACCAGTGGGTCTCGGGTTTCAAAGGCAAGGACGTGGTGGTACAGGCTTTTCACGTGGGGTACTGGGACCACATCGGTTGGGTGGACCGCTTTGCCAGCCCGGCCCACACCAGCCGCCAGCGCGAGATTGCTGCCCAAAACCGGCTGCGCAACATCTACACGCCGCAGGTGGTGGTCAATGGCCGGGACTGGCCGCAATGGGGTAACGCGCAGTCGCGCATCACCGGTTCCCGCAGCATTGCCACTGTCCATGTTTCCCTGAAGCGGCTGGCTGACGACCAGTTTGAAGCCACGGTCACCCAGGCGCCGGCGACTGACGCTGCGCAGGCATGGTCCGCCTACTGGACGGTGACCGAGCACGGCCACAGCTCAAAGGTCAAGGCCGGCGAGAACGCCGGGGAGTTCCTGAAACACGATTTTGTTGTGCGTCAGTACACCCAGGCAGGGGTTTACAAGAGCGGCAGCACACCGCAGAAACTGGCCTTTCGCAGCATTGCCGCCACGCCCGGCCATGAACGGCAGATCAACCTGGTGGTGTTTGAACCGCAAAGCGGCAAGACCTTGCAGGCGCTCAGCCTGAGCTGCTCGGCTGAGGTCCGCTGACTTTGATCTACCCCCTTGGTGCCGCACCCATCATTCGGAGTGAGCCCGGTTGAAAGTTAATTGATCCCCGCTGTGCTTGAAGATTGAGTGGCTTCGCGAGTGCGCTGACGATGCAACTTGACGAATCGCATCTCTCATACCATCGCGGCTTGTTTGATCGCAGTCGCGTGCTTGGCTACGAACGCATCCATCGTTTCTTCACCCATGTCGACTAACTTCGCTGCGCCTCCGGCAACGATGGTCACATCTGTGATGCCGATGACGTTGAGAATCAGCCGGAGGTACTGCGCAGCGATGTCTCGGTCGCGGATCGGGGAGCCTTCTGTGTACACCCCGCCCGAAGCGATCAGTACCGTTGCCTTCTTGCCTGTGACGAGACCTTTGCCGTCGATGCCGAGCGTCTGCCCCTTGCGAACGATGTGGTCGATCCAGGCCTTGAGTGCCGCTGGCACGTTGTAGTTGTACACGGGGGTCGCGATCAGGAGGTGATCGGCGGCAAGGACCTCGGCCACCAGCGCGTCCGACAAGCGAAGCGCCTCTTTCATTTCCGGAGAATGCTTCTCTTCAGGGGTGAAGTAGGCTGACAGCCACGGAGCGTTGACGTGCGGAAGTTCGATTTTTGCGAGATCGCGCACGACAACTTCGCCCTGCGGATGCGCGGCCTGCCAGTGGGTCAAAAAGCGCCGCGTCATTTGACGGGAAATAGAAGATTCACCTCGTGGGCTGGTTTCTACGATGAGAAGTTTGGGCATCCTGGTTCCTGGTGGTAGGTGATTTGAAGTAACGAATATAGGGATTTCCCGCCCCTTTCGTAAGCGATAAAAAACCGATTAGATCCATCGGCTAAACTGATGAATCATGATTGGCAGTCTCACTCTCGACCAACTGCGTGTCCTCGTCAGCATTGCGGACGCAGGAAGCTTTTCCGCCGCAGGTCGAAAGCTCCATCGCGCGCAATCCTCTATCAGCCAAGCGGTGGCGACCCTTGAAGAGGTGCAGGGGGTGCTCCTGTTTGACCGCAGCGGGCACCGCCCCCGGATGACAGAAATCGGCCGGGTGTTGGTCGAACAGGCTCGAAGGGTGCTGGCCACCGCGAGGAAGTTTGAAGCCGTGGCTGCCGGGACGCGCGCCGGGCTGGAACCCGAGTTGGCGCTGGCCATCGATCCACTGGTTCCGAGCGGGCCGCTGATCGAGAGCATTCGGGCGCTGAACAGCGCTTTTCCCGATCTCCCAGTCACCTTCTCGACGGAAGGGTTGGGCGGCTCGTTACGACGCTTGCGCAGCCAGACGGCGGCCCTGGCGATCTGCCTGCTGCTGCCCGTTGTGCCGGAAGACATCGTCGCCTTTCCGCTCATGCGTACCCGGCTGTATGCCGTGGTTTCGCGCGACCACCCGCTCGCTGCGTTGGGGCGACCAGCGGAGCGCGATGATCTGGCGCCTTATGTGCAGCTTGTCCTGTCCGATCCGGTCGATTCAGCAGGTCCCGATTACGGGCTGGTTGCGGACAGGCTGTGGCGATTTGTCGATCTCGGGCGGCGTCTCGATTTTCTGCTCGCGGGATTCGGCTGGTGCAGGATGCCCATGCATCTCATTGCAGGACCACTGGCGGCTGGCCGACTTGCGCTGATCGAGATTGCAGAAGATACCAACCCTGCAGAGGGTCTGACGATCTACGCTGCGCACCTGCGCGATCGAGCGCCGGGAAAAGCTGGACGTTGGCTGCTTGCTGATCTGCGGACGCGGCTCGCCGGGGTGACCCGGGACTAACGACGGCTGCCGCAATTACAGCCAAATGCTGCGAAAGGCGTGGCGTGTTTTTCAGGCGTATGCAGAGCCGGTCCATCAAGAGGAACCAGGGGTCCCATTTTCCGGGGGAACTTCGTCGTGCCGGTGCCCGAAGGCGTGGGTGTCGCGCAATACACCACGGTGCTGGCCTGGTGCGAGACCTTAACCGAATTCATCTCGGCGGCGCAGTACCGCTAGTGTTCATTCGTCAGGCGTAAACAATCGGCGCCGGACCGGCTTCTGCCAGCAGCCAATTCACGAAATCCTGCGCATCGCTGTTGCCGGCCGAGCGTGGTGCGACATTCACGAAATAGCCAAAATGTGATGCGGCAGCGCTGAAAGGTGCAACCAGCCTGCCGTCACGCAACAGTTCGGCCAGAAGCGGCAGGCGGCCTATCGCAACGCCCTGCCCCGCCACCGCTGCGGCCACCACGTCGGAATACTGCGAAAAGCGCAAGGTGTTCTTCATGCGCAGGTCCGGCAGGCCCATCACACGAAACCAGGGTTCCCAGTCCATGGTCAGCGGCTTGCCCAGAGGCATGTCAATGGCCAGCAGGGTGTGATTGGCAAGATCTGCCGGCTTTTTCAGAGGCAGGGCCCTGTTCTTGAGCAATGCGGGAGAACACACCGGCGTGACGGTTTCATCGAACAGGGAGCGACCCTTCGCATTTTCGATGGCCCTCAAACGGACGGACACGTCGATGCCGCTTCGCTCCAGGTCCAGCACTTCCAGTGTGGCGGAGATTCGCACATCAACCCCGGGGTGCGTCGCGGTAAAGCCGGCCAAGCGCGGAATCAGCCAGAGCGAGGCAAAGCCCGGCGTGGTGGTAATGGCGACCTGCCGCAGCGCGGTGGGCGCGCGCACGCTGGCGGTGGCGTCGCGCAGGCGCTCCAGGCAGTCGCCCACAGCGCGGTACATGACCCGGCCCGCATCGGTGAGCACCAGCGCGCGATGGCGGCGCTCGAACAAGGCCACGCCCAGGTCTGCCTCGAGTTGCTGGATTTGCCGGCTGACGGCGGATTGCGTCAAGAACAGCTCGGTTGCAGCGACGGTGAAGCTGAGGTTGCGCGCGGCCGCTTCAAAGCTGTAAAGCAGGTCCAGCCGCGGCAGTCGCTGCGGCGTATGCCCTGGGCAAGCACCAGGGAGGATGCTGACTTCACATTCGGTAGCGGCATGCGAAAGATTCCAAATGAACGTTTGAACACTCTGGGGCTGGCCAGTACATTCATTTCCATAGCGAATGTGAAAACGAAAGAATGGCCTGCCATGCCAACCGATTCAAGCCCCTTTGCCCTGACCCTTGCCCACCAAGCGATGTTCAGCGTGTCCGACGCTGCCGGCGTGCAAATCCTCTGCCATGAAGGCAGCTTGTGGGTCACGCTCGATGATGATCCGCGCGATATCTTGGTCGACGCGGGCGGCAGCTTCCTGACCACGGAACACCGTCGTGCGCTGATCTACGCGATGGAGCCGTCTTCCCTCAGCCTGGTGGTGGCGCCCTCGGTTGCCGTGGCGCGCCCTGCCGGACCAACGCAGGCGGCCCCCGCCGTCAAAGTGACGTTTGCATTTCAATCCGCCTGAGGTGCGTCGTTTCGGTGGCCCGAACCGGCCAGCGTTTGAGGGGACAGTGTGTGTTTCATCACCTCGATGCCCTGCGCCATCATGGCGTCAATAAATCCGGCAAGTTCGGCTGGCAGCACATCGGTGATCCAGACAAAGCGCGTCCAGTCTTCACCTTCGGCAAATACCTGCGCCGAGGCCTGGTGGTGTGTCGCCTTGCCGCCCGCCACTGAATAGCAAAGCCGGCGGGCGGACTCGTCGAGGCCGACCAGCAGTTCACGCGCCACCAAGCCGTTGGCGAAGGTCACCACGCGCGCGCCCTCTTCGAGGCGGCAGTCTGTCACAAAGCCGGGCGCCAGGCGCTGGTGCACAGCACCGAAATCACGCAACGCGTCCCAGACCTGGTTTACGCCGGCCTCAACGATGAATTCCTTGTAAACCGTGGTCATGGTGCTTCTCGCTTCACGGGCAGACGGCTTCGACGTTGTTGCCGTCGGGGTCGACCAGAAAGGCTGCGTAGTAGGTCGGGCTGTAGTCCGGGCGCGGACCGGGTCCGCCGTTGCCGCTGGCGCCGGCCTTCAGGCCGGCCTTGTAAAAGGCATCCACCGCCTTGTGGCTAGCCGCACGGAACGCGATGTGTGTGCCGGGGCCTTGCGCGCCTTTGGCCGCATAAAGCCACAAGGCCGGCGCGTCGGCCGGGCCGATACCGGCGTAGCTGTCGTCGTGAGAACCCAGCACATGGCCCAGCGGTGCCAGGGCGGCTTCGTAAAAACGGATGCTGGTTGCGAGGTCGCCGACTTTTATCCCGAGGTGGTCGTACATGGTGGTTTCCTGCTGGAAGAGTGGATCAGGCGGCCATCATCGAGCAGCGCGGCCATGCGGTCTTGGAGAATCTTGCGCTCCCCTTTCAGCCCTTTTCTGGCGGTCTGGCGGAAGGCGCGCGGCGAGACGCCAGCCGCACGGTGGAAGGTGCGCACGAAGTTGCTGAGGTCGGCAAAACCAACGTCCAGCGCCACATCAGTGACGGATCGGTCGCCATTGGCCAGCAGCCGCGCGGCGTGGCGCAGCCGGGAGCGCACCAGATACTGGTGCGGCGAAACACCGAGCACCCGGGAAAACAGGCGCAGGAAGTGAAAAGGGCTCAGTCCCGCCTGGCTGGCGGCGTGGTCCAGCGCGATGTCGTCGTGCGAATGGGCGTTGATCCAAATCGCCGCATCGACCGCGCGCTGGCGGTCGCGCCCGCCTGCGCGCTGAGGCGTCTGCCTGCGGCCCGACACCACTTCAACAAAACGGGACGCAAACCACAGGCCGGCTTCGTTCAGGCCGACATCGCTCCGGCTTTCGGCTGCTGCCTGTGCCAGCTCGCCCAGCACCATGAGTTCGGGCAAAGGCGGCAGGCCGCCGGTGCGCCAGGTGCCGGCGTCGCCGCCAATCAGGTCGACAAAACCCGGCGAGAGGTGAAAAGCCAGACACTCGTCGCCGCAGACATGGTTGTCGTGTGTGCACATGAACTCATCGCCAGGGTGGCCCACCAGCACCGAGCCGGCCACCAGTTCATAACACTCGCCGCGCGTGCGGTAGCCGAAGCTGCCCTTGCGTACATACGAGACCGAGTAACCGCTGTGTACCTCGGTGAAAGGCCTGGCATCGGGGCCCGTGCTGCAGCGGTAGTCCACCACCTCGATGGGGCCGGACTGCAGTGCGTTGGCGGTCAGCATGAGCTTTCCTCCCTGCGGGCCGAAGAATGTGAAATCGTCACTGTCATGAGGAAGATTATGGGAGTTTCCGGGCAGGAGCGTTCCGTCGGGGGCACGTAGGTCTGCGCATAGCGGTGCTTGCTATATTCGGCCCATGCCGAACCTGCTCGACTTCTTCAGCCATCCTCTGTACCTGCGCCTGTCGCCAGAGCGGCTGACGAACGCAATGTCAAGACCGGGGCTTTCATTTCCGAGGTGCCTGAAATCGCCATCTGCGCGGGGCGAAAAAGTTGCAAGTCCTGGGTGTGGGCGCTGAGGCTTCTTTGCATCGGGCAAGCCCCTCTGTCGAAGTTCTCAACCCTTTTGCCCATCCGCGCACCATGGTGGGAGATTTCACCGCCAGTGAGCAGCTCGTGAAAGCCTTCATTCCCAAGCTGACCGGGGCCAGCTGGCTGGCCATGGCGCCACGCGTCGTGTTTCATCCGCTGGGAGACCCCGCCGGTGGTTTCACCCAGCTGGAAATCCGGGCGTTCCGGCGCTGAGTGCCGGCGCTTCCAACGTGCTGATGTGGCAAGGCCCTGAACTGAGCGATGAACAAGTGTTGTCAGGCCAGTTCCCAGCGGCGAGGCGGTTGCTCGACTAGGCTTGACAACTCATTTAGCCCTGGCCTTCTTCAGCCTCCACCCAATTTCGGGGCTGTGCCAAAACCGGGCAGTCAGGTTGCGGGCTGCATGATGTCTTCCAGCCGCGTCCGGCACAGAGCCCAATGATGGCGCGCTAGAGAGGGTCACCCACCTCAGATCTGCAGGGTCTGGACCGCTACATTCAAGAGGCACTGACGCTCAGTGCGCAAGCGCCGAGCCGCGGTAAACAGGCTGCTCTCAGCAATTCCCGAATCAACTCAAAGGAAACCACACCATGTCTAAACGCGAAGAATATACCCAGAAGCTGAAAAGCGAACTCGATACGCTGAATGCCAAGATGGACGCACTGGAAGCAAAGACCCAGGAAGCCAAGGCAGATGCGCGCGAGGCCTACAAGGCCGAGGTCGCAAAGCTGCGTCACCAGTCCCGACTGGCCGTTGCCAAATACGAAGAGCTGAAAGCGGCTTCCGAAGACACATGGGACAAGATGGTTGCGGAAACAGAAAAAATCCGCGACGCATTTGTTCATTCGTTCAACTACTTCAAATCCCAGATCTAAGCGCTTCCCCAAGCGCTACATGAAGCGACTGGCCCGCATAACGCCGGGCCGGCGTTGAGCGCCCCGGTGGCAAGACGTATCAAGCCTCGCGCAAAGCCTTCTTCAACTCCTCGCCGAGCTCCGGCTTGTGCGCGAACGGGCTGGTCGGGTTGCGCGCCTGCAGGATGTCTTCCAGTCGCGTCTGCACCGAGCCAATGGCCTTGGGGTGGCTGTAGACATAGAACTGGTTGGCCGCGATCGCGTCGAAAACCTTTTGCGCCACCTCGGCGGCCGTGACCTTGCCGGAACCCACGGCCTTGTCGCTCATGGCCTGGCCGATCAGCTGGCTGCGCGTGGGTTTGACCGCTTCCAGCCCGTCCGGCCGGTTGCGGTGGCTCTGGCTGATGCCGGTGGGCACGAAGAAGGGGCACAGCACCGAGGCGCTGATCTGATCGGTCACCAGCGCCAGGTCCTGGTACAGCGTTTCGCTCATGCTGACCACTGCGTGTTTGCTGACGTTGTAAATGCCCATGTTGGGCGCGTTGAGCAGACCGGCCATGCTCGCGGTGTTGACGATGTGGCCTTGCCAGGCGGGGTCTTTTCTGGCGGCGTCGAGCATCATGGGCGTAAACACGCGCACGCCGTGGGCCACGCCCATCAGGTTGACGCCAATGACCCATTCCCAGTCTTTCAGCGTGTTTTCCCAGATCAGGCCGCCTGCCCCGACGCCGGCGTTGTTGAAGACAAAATGCGGCGCGCCGAAACGCGCGAACACGGCTGCGCCCAAGGCTTCCACCTCGGCGGCTTTCGATACGTCAAGGCGGAAAGCCAGCACCTGCGCGCCGGCGGCGGTCATCTCGGCCGCGGCCTTGTCGAGGGCGTCCTGCTGCACATCGGCCAGAACCAGGTTCATGCCAAGTCTGGCGCCTAAACGCGCACATTCCAGCCCGAAGCCCGAACCGGCGCCGGTCAACACCGCTGTTTTTCCTTTGAAATCGCTGATCATGGGTAGCTCCTGAAAATTAAACGGTGCGTAGCATCTCGATGTGGGAAATGCCGTCTTCGATGTAGGGCAAGCCGGTTTTTACAAACCCGTGCTGCACATAAAATTTTTCCAGCCGCGCCTGCGCGCCCATGCGTATGGGCTGCGCACCCCAGTGCTCGAACACGCAGGAAATAGCGTGGCGCATGAGCTCATGCCCCTGGCCGCTTCCCCGCAGGATCTGCCGGGTGATCACGCGCCCTATGCTGGCTTCGGTAAACTTCACACCGGCTGGAAAGCAGCGCGCATAAGCCACAAGCTGCTCATCGGACGCGCCAAGAACGTGCACGGCCAAGTGGTCAAAACCGTCCATGTCCTGGTAAATGCCGGCTTGCTCCATCACGAAAACTTCCGTGCGAAGTTGCAGGGCTCCATAGAGTTCCGCGGCCGACAGTGCATCAAACGCTGCAAACCGCCACGTGATGTTCATGCCGGGGCGACAGCTTTCAGCACATAGCCTATGCGCGGAAAGTGCACATACAAGGTGCCGGCGCGTTCGTCACTGCGTCGCAGGGTGTAGTGCGTGCGTGTGGCGGCGATCAGTTCCCCCGTGGTTGGCTCCGGGCCAAAAGTTTCAGAACTGATGCTCACGCAGCTGCCCAGCGGGATAGCGTGCTCGTCCTGGAAGGTGCTGTCGGTCAGCAGGCCCTGGCCGGCCGGCATGGGGTCGGACTCGGCGGCGATGGCAATGGCCCGTGCGGCATCAAATTTTTCCATGCTCCCCTGGCCGATGGCGGCCATGCGGTCCATCCAGTCGAGCACCGCCGGCGTGAGTTGCAGGATGTCGGCCACCACGGGTGTGCGCACACGCGTGAACCACAGCGGGTGGTAAGCCGAAAAGTCGGCAATGCAGGGCACCTGCCCGAGCAGGAAGGGCTGCTTGTCAAGCATGTCCGACAGGCGGCGCAGGTACGACTTGTAGGCCGCTGCGGCGTCTTGCGGGCGGATGCGGGGTACGCCGATGCGCATGGCCTTACGGTCCTCGCTGAAAGCCTTGGCCGCCTCGGGCGGTGCGCCGGCAAACATGTGGGCAGCGCCCTTGGGGCCCAGGTTGTGGGCCATGGCCGTCCAGAACAGTGTCTCGTCGGCCCACTGCGCCAGGGTGCGGGCCATGCCTTTGCCTGGCTCCGGGTACAAGGCCGGCGTGGGCTGCAGGTGCTCCAGCACGTCGCAAATCAGGGCGCTGTCGCAATAGATGTCCGCGCCGATCTGCATGAAAGGCGTTTTGCGGTAACCGCCCGTCAGCGCCACCACATCCGGCTTGGGCATCAGGCTGGGAATGACCACGGACTTCCAGGCCAGTTGCTTGTAGCCCAGAATGAGCCGGACCTTTTCCGAGAAAGGCGATGCGGGGTAGTGGTGAAGAATCAGGTCAGCCATGGGTGTCTCCTTGAATTTTTACTGCTGCATGGCGCGCTGGGTCAGCGCGTCAACATCCTGGCCCGCGGCCAAGGTCCCAAGAGCCCGGCCGCAGTTGACGGTCAGGCGTGAAATATCCATCTCCCTTCGGCCACGCTGTGCGGCCTAGACCAGCTTCACGAGCTGCTTGCCGAAATTCTTCCCCTTGAGCAAGCCCAGGAATGCCTCCGGAGCAGCTGCGATGCCCTGCGCCACAGTCTCGCGCGGCTTGAGCTTGCCGGTGCCGACCAGGGTGCCGAGTTCTTTCAGCGCTTCCGGCCAGACTTCCATGTGTTCGCTGACGATGAAACCTTGAATCTTCAGGCGATTCGTCAGGATCAGCTGCGGGTAAGTCATGGGCAGCGGCTGGCCATCGTAGCCAGCGATCATGCCGCACAGCGCAATCTTGCCGAAAGCGTTCATGCGGCTCAGCACCGCGTCCAGAATCATGCCGCCGACGTTTTCAAAGTAGCCGTCAATGCCGTCGGGGCAGGCTTCCTTGAGCGCTTTCGACAGCGATGCCGCATCCTTGTGCTGCCTGTAATCAATGCAGACGTCGAAGCCGAGTTCGTCCACGGCGTATTTGCACTTGTCCGGGCCGCCGGCGATTCCGACTGCGCGGCAGCCACGTGCCTTGGCCAGTGCTCCGAAGGCACTGCCCACGGCGCCGGTCGCGGCGCTAACCACCACCGTCTGGCCGGCTTGGGGCTCGATGATTTTCACCAGACCGTACCAGGCCGTGACGCCCGGCATGCCGACTGCGCCCAGGTAGTGCGACAGCGGCACGTGGGTGGTGTCGACCTTGCGTAGCGCGCCGGGCTGGCTCGCATCCACCACGCTGTACTCCTGCCAGCCGCCCATGCCAACAACCTTGTCGCCGACCGCGAACTTCGGGTTCTTCGACTCGACCACTTCGCCAGCCGTGCCGCCGCCCATGACCTGGCCTAGCGCCTGCGGCTGGGCGTAACTCTTGGCGTCGTTCATGCGGCCACGCATGTAGGGGTCCAGACTCATGAAATGGTGGCGCACCAGCACCTGGCCGTCGGTCAGTGCCGGTGTGTCGCTGCTGACAAGTTTGAAGTTGCTGGCGACGGCTTCGCCGGTCGGGCGGTTGTCGAGAAGGATTTGCTGGTTCTTTGGCATGGAAGTCTCCTGATGCTATGAATTTGAAAGCTGCTTGCGCCCGCTGGATAAGGGCTGAAGCACGATTTGTCCAATAATTCCGGTTAGTCCGTTGAAATCACCGTGTTGAGCGGGTTCACGCCCTTGGGCCCGACAGCAAGGCGTTTGACATATTTGAAGGTGCCTGTCGCGTGCGAGCAGATCCGCCCCTGCGCATCGAACACCGAGCCTTCGGTAAACGCCATGGTTGCGGTGCGGTGGATCAACCGACCCTTCGCGGTGAGTTTGCTACCGTCACCCGGCGCCGGTCGCATGAAGCTGGTTTTCATCTCGATGGTCACCACGCCCATGTCCGGCTCGACACTGCGCGCGGCTGTCGCCATCACCACATCCTGCAAGGTCATCAGCGCGCCGCCGTGTGTTACCTGGAAGGAGTTCAGATGCTCAGGCAGCGGCGTGTAGTCGATCTGCGATGCCCCGCTCTCGAACAGCATCAGCTCGAACCCGAGATGGTGGACAAAAGGAATTTCAACGCCAAAGTTCATGGGGGCTCCCCGTTTCCGTTCAAGCAGGGGCCGCGGGGCCGGCTCTGCCGGCCCGCAGGCGCAGCGGCCCCCCCGGGGGGCAGAGAGCTACGCGCAGCGAGCGAACGTGGGGGCTCCATCTCTAGCCGCCGGTTACGGCGGAGACGCCGCCGTCGACAGCCATCCACTGCGCGGTGATGTGTTTACCGGCGTCAGACGCGTACAGCACACACAGGCCCTTGAGGTCTTCGTCATCCCCGAGCCGGCCCAGTGGCGCGTGGGCGGCGAGTTTTTCCTCACCCATGGACTTGAGCGTGGCCACGGTCATTTTGCTCGGGAAAAAGCCGGGGCAGATGGCGTTGACGGTGATGTTGTACTTGCCCCATTCGCAGCCGAGCGCGCGGGTGAAGTTGATCACCGCGCCCTTGGACGTGTTGTAGGCCACGGTGGTCATCTCGGGCGGGTTGCCCCCCAGGCCGGCGATCGATGCCACATTGATGATGCGGCCGGAGCGGCGCGCAATCATGCTGTGTTTGGCGATGTGCTGGCTCAGGATGAAGTAGCCGCGGATGTTCAGGTTCATGACCTTGTCCCAGGCGTCCACCGGGTGGTCTTCGGCCGGTGCGCCCCAGGCTGCGCCGGCGTTGTTGACCAGGATGTCCACATGGCCGAAACGCTTGATGGTTTCATCAGCCAGCATGCGGATATCCGCCTCCTTGGCGCAGTCGGCGGCAATCCAGTCAACGGCGATGCCGGCAGCCTTCAGCGTTGCGGCCGACTCTTCCAGGTCTTCCGCCTTGCGTGAGCTCAGCATGATTTTGGCGCCCGCTTCGCCAAGAGCCTGCGCCAGCTGCAGGCCCAGGCCGCGCGAGCCGCCGGTGACCAGCGCGGTCTTGCCGCTAAGGTCAAACAGTTGCTGAATGGTACGGGTCATGGTCGGGTTCCTTGTTGTGGGTAGAGATGCAGAGAGTGTCGGGGGATGCACGCCGACCGGCTGTCGCGCGGTGGACGGTTCAGGAGAAAAAGGATCAATCCTCGGGCGTCAGGCGGGAGCGTACATAAATCAGCGAAAAGCCGATGGTAGCCACAATGCCACCGCCCACCACCATGGCCCAGCCGAGCGGCTCATGGGTACGTTGTACCGACAGGCCCAACACCAGCGTCAGCAAGCCCCCGTAGATCAGTACCCAGATCAGCTTCTGCAGCCGGACAATGGATTTGTTCGACGTGGCACTGCCCGACTCCTTGAAAAAACCCATCAGAAAGCCTCCTCCGGAAGGTCGGCGCAGGTCAGGTCACGGCTTGCAACCACCTTGAGCCAAGCGTCGATTTTAGGCAATTCATAGTGATAAAAGTAGCGCAATGCACCGAGCTTGCCTGCGGTAACAGCTATCGATTTGGTAGCATCTGCCTGCAGGGCGGCCAAGGCCACGTCAAGCCAGATCCAGGCCAGCACGGTGTGGCCGAAGCCCTGCATGTAGGGAACAGCGTTGGCCAATGCATCGGTGGGGTTGCCAGTGGCCCAGGCGGCCTTTGTGGTCGCGCCTACCTGCTGGAGCGCCTCGCCCAGCGCGTTGGCATGCGCGGCCAATTCGGGTACCTGGATGGCGCGCTCAATCGTGTGGTTGATGCGCGCAGCCAGGAGTTGCAGGCCCTTGCCATCTTCCATCAGCACCTTGCGGCCCAGCAGGTCGGTGGCCTGAATGCCGTGTGTGCCTTCGTGGATCATGTTCAGGCGGTTGTCGCGCCAGTACTGCTCCACCGGGAAGTCGCGGGTGTAGCCGTAGCCGCCGTGGATCTGGATCGCCAGCGAATTGGCTTCCAGACACCACTCGCTGGGCCAGCTTTTGGCAATCGGCGTGAGCACCTCCAGCAGCAGGCGGGCCTCGTCGGCGGCCTGCGCCTCGGCGGTATGCTGCTCGTCCACCAGGCGCGCGCAATACAGCTCCAGCGCCAATGCGCCTTCGCAGTAGGCTTTTTGCGCCAGCAGCATGCGTTTGACGTCCGCGTGTTCAATGATGCGCACCTGTGGCTGGGCTGCGTCTTTTCCCGCCGGTCCCATTGGCCTGCCCTGCGGACGATTTTTGGCGTACTCCAGGCTGGCGTAATACCCCGCCATGCCGAGCATCACGGCCGCCGTTCCGACACCGATCCGTGCCTCGTTCATCATGTGGAACATGCAGCGCAGGCCTTCATGCGGCTTGCCGACCAGATAACCGACGGCGCCGGCAGCCCCGTTCACCGGATATTTGCCTTCGCCAAAGTTCAGCAGCGTATTGGTGGTGCCACGCCAGCCCAGCTTGTGGTTCAGTCCAGCCAGTGCCACATCGTTGCGCACGCCGGTCAGTTGGCCATCGCTGCCGACCATTTTCTTGGGCACGATAAACAGTGAGATGCCGCGTGTGCCGGGGATCAACTTGCCATCCGGCCCCGGGATCTTGGCCAGCACGAGGTGGATGATGTTTTCGGTGAGCTCGTGCTCGCCGCTTGAGATCCACATCTTGTTGCCGGTGAGGCGGTAACGCGGACCCAGGGCCTCGGCCTCGAAATCCGGCCCATCCGGAACGGCGCGTGTGGTGATGTCGCTCAGCGAGGAGCCGGCCTGCGGCTCGCTCAGGCACATGGTGCCGGAAAAGCGCCCGGCAAATTCATTTCGCGCGAAGACTTCTTTCTGCATCTCGGTGCCGTGCACCAGCAGCAAATTGGCATTGCCCTTGGTCAGCAGGCTGGAGCCAATGCTGACCGAAGCCATGGCGAAAAAACAATTTGCCGCGGCCTCGATGGTGTAAGGCAGTTGCATGCCGCCTTCGTCATAGTCCTGCGCAGCGCTGAGCATGCCGGAACCTGCATAGGCCTTGTGCGCGTCGTGCGTGGCTTGCGGCAATAAGACTGTTTCACCATCGAAATGCGGCTCCTGCGTATCGACCAGCCGGTTAAAAGGTGCGTATTTTTCGCGCGCAATGCGTTCGCAGGTGTCGAACACCGCATCGAAGGTTTCGCGTGAATGGTCGCTAAAACGCTCACGCTGATTCAGCGACTCGGCGCCCAGCCATTGGTAAAGCAGGAAATCGAGTGTATGACGAAGGCTCATGGTGCTCTATTTTGTTCAGGAAGGGCCAGAAACAATCAGGGCTGGGTCGCTTGCCGGAATATCCGCAAAGCCTGCCCAGCCCATGGTCAGCGAGTCAATGAAAAAAGAAGCTCACAGCACTTCGAAAACGCCTGCCGCACCCATGCCGCCGCCGATACACATGGTCACGCAGACACGTTTTGCGCCGCGGCGCTTGCCTTCGATGAGGGCGTGGCCGGTCAGGCGTTGGCCGCTGACACCGTAAGGGTGGCCCACGGCAATCGCGCCGCCATTGACATTGAGCTTGTCCATGGGGATGCCCAGCTTGTCGCGGCAGTAGATCACCTGCACGGCAAACGCTTCATTCAACTCCCACAGGTCGATGTCGCTGACCTTCAGGCCCAGGCGCGCCAGCACCTTGGGAATGGCGTACACCGGGCCAATGCCCATTTCGTCAGGCTCGCAACCGGCCACCGCAAAGCCGAGGAAGCGGCCCAGCGGCTTCAGGCCTTTTTTCTCAGCCACGGTTTCGTTCATCACCACCACCGCGCCGCCGCCGTCGGAGAACTGGCTGGCATTGCCGGCAGAGATCACGCCGCCCGGAATGGCTGGCTTGATGCCGCTGATGCCTTCTTTGGTCGTGCCTTCGCGGATGCCCTCGTCCTTGCTGACCGTGACCTGTTTGGTGGTCAGGCCCATCACGGCATCAGCCACACCCATGGTGACGGTGATGGGGGCAATTTCGGCATCAAACAGGCCGGCGGCCAGTGCAGCCGTGGCTTTTTGCTGGCTGGCAGCGCCGTATTCGTCCATCTGTTCGCGCGAGATGCCATAACGCTTGGCGACCTGCTCGGCAGTCTGCAGCATGTTCCAGTAGATCTCGGGCTTGTTCTTCACCAGCCATGAGTCGGCCAGCATGTGGGTGTTCATTTCCTGCTGCACGCAGGAGATGCTTTCAACGCCGCCGGCCACATAGATGTCGGCTTCGCCGGCGATCACGCGCTGTGCAGCCAGGGCAATGGTTTGCAGGCCCGACGAGCAAAAACGGTTGACGGTGACGCCCGAGACGGTGATCGGGCAGCCGGCGCGCAGGGCGGCCTGGCGCGCGATGTTGGCGCCGGTCGCGCCTTCCGGGTTGGCGCAGCCCATGATCACGTCATCAACCTCACCAGCCTCTATGCCGGCGCGTTTGATCGCGTGTTCAATCGCGTGGCCGCCCAGGGTGGCGCCGTGGGTCATGTTGAAGGAGCCCTTCCAGCTTTTGGCCAGGGGGGTGCGTGCGGTCGAAACGATTACGGCTGAAGTCATGTGAATCTCCGAAAAATGGGGGGGTTAGTTGAAGGTCTTGCCTTCGGCGGCCAGCTTGGCCAGCAGCGGCGCAGGCTGCCAGAATGCCGCGTCGTCCAGAGGGTTCTGGGCGAAGCGCTGCATGCTTTGCACCACATTGAACAGTCCGATCTGGTCGGCGTAGTTCATGGGTCCACCGCGGTAGATCGGGAAACCGTAACCCATCAGGTAAACCATGTCGATGTCGCTGGCTTTGGACGCAATGCCCTCCTCCAGGATGTGCGCCGCTTCATTGACCAGGGCGTAGACCAGGCGCTGAACGATTTCCTCATCAGAAATCTTGCGCGGCGTGATGCCTAGCGCAGCGCGGTGGTCTTCAATCATTTTCACCACTTCGGCATTGGGAATGGCATCACGTTTGCCGGGAATGTAGTCGTACCAGCCCGCGCCGGTCTTCTGGCCGAAACGGCCCTTCTCGCACAGCAAGTCTGCAGTCTTGCTGTATTTCATGTTCGGCTTTTCCTGGTAGCGGCGCTTGCGGATGGCCCAGCCAATATCGTTGCCGGCCAGGTCTCCCATGCGGAACGGGCCCATGGCCATGCCGAACTTCTCCATCGCCTTGTCCACCTGCGCGGGGGTGCAACCTTCGTCCAGCAGGAAGCCGCCCTGACGTCCGTACTGCTCGATCATGCGGTTGCCGATGAAGCCGTCGCACACGCCAGACACCACCGCCGTTTTTTTGATCTTCTTGCTAACGGCCATCACGGTGGCCAGCACGTCTTTCGCGGTCTTCTCGCCGCGAATCACTTCCAGCAGCTTCATCACGTTGGCGGGGCTGAAAAAATGCATGCCCACCACGTCCTGCGGGCGTTTGGTGAACGCTGCAATCTGGTCAACGTCCAGCGTGGAGGTGTTGGAAGCCAGAATGGCGCCGGGTTTCATCACCCGGTCCAGTTCCTTGAAAACTTTTTCCTTGACGCCCATTTCCTCGAACACGGCTTCAATGACCATATCGGCGTCCTTCAGGTCGTCGTAGTTCAGCGTGGTGCTCAAGAGGCTCATGCGCTGCTCGTATTTATCCTGCTTGAGCTTGCCTTTCTTGACCTGGGCTTCGTAGTTCTTGCGGATGATGCCCAGGCCCTTGTCCAGCGCCTCCTGCTTCATCTCCAGCATCTTGACAGGAATACCCGCATTCAGGAAGTTCATCGCAATGCCGCCTCCCATGGTGCCGGCGCCGATGACGGCGACGGACTGAATGTCGCGCTTCGGGGTTTCTTCCGGCACGTCCGGGATTTTGGAAGCGGCGCGTTCTGCCACGAAGATGTGGCGCAGCGCGCGGCTTTCCGGCGTGAACATCAGGGCGGTGAATATCTCGCGTTCAAAAGCCATGCCTTCGTCGAATTTCTTCTTCGTCGCCGACTCCACCGCGTCCACACACTTGCCCGGTGCGGGGAAGTTTTTCGCCATGCCCTTGACCATGTTGCGCGCAAACTGGAAGTAAGCGTCGCCGTTCGGGTGCTTGCAAGGCAGATTGCGTACCAGCGGCAGAGGCCGGGTGTCGGACACAGCCTGGGCATAGGCCAGCGCCTCCTCAGCCAGCGACTCGGCGGAGGCCGCCATCTTGTCAAACAGCTTCTGGCCTGGGATCTGGGCCAGAAGTTCACTCTTGACCGCCTCGCCACTGACAATCATGTTCAGTGCCGGCTCCACACCGATGGCACGCGGCAGGCGTTGCGTGCCACCGGCGCCGGGAATCAAACCAAGCTTGACTTCAGGCAAGGCCACGCTGCAACCTGGCGCCGCAATGCGGTAGTGACAGCCCAGCGAAAGTTCGAGGCCACCGCCCATGCAAACAGAATGCACCGCCGCCACCACGGGCTTGGACGAATTCTCCAGCGCCAGAATGACGCTGAGCAGATTGGGCTCAGCCAGCGCTTTTGGGGAGCCAAATTCCTTGATGTCCGCACCGCCGGAGAAAGCCTTGCCGCCACCAGTCAACACAATCGATTTGACGGCTGCATCGGCATTGGCTTTTTGCAGGCCGTCGGTGATGCCCAGCCTGGTGGAATAACCGAGGCCGTTGACCGGCGGGTTGTCCATGGTGATCACCGCCACGCTGCCGTGAACTTCATATTTCGCTGTCATGTGTTTTCCTTGGGTTAGGTTTTCTCTGGCGGTTTGCGGCATTGCAGCAAACCGGCTGAAACGGCTGGTCGTCAAAATAGTACGACCGTTCTTTTCTTATTGTAGAGAGCTTGCAGTCCAGTTCAAGACCGCCGGTCGCCTTCATGTCCCACCGGCGACAAAAAACGGCTTTCCGGTCTTCGCGCAGGGGCTGTGAAGATTTCGTAGCGAGCGGGCCGAAGTGGCTGCTAGGCGCGCAGCCGTACAAAAGTACGGTGAGCACCGGAGGAGTCCGATCGGGACGCGCAGTAGAAAGGTTCACAGTTTCTCAGACTTCCAGCCATTCCTTGCGGATATACGCGTCGGCGCGCAGGCTGTCCGGCGTGCCCTGGAACACGATGCTGCCGTGGCCCATGACCAATGCCCGGTCGGAAATGGCCATGGCAATCGTCAACTTCTGCTCAATCAGCAGCACCGAAATGCCTTTGGCCTTCAGGGTCTGCAGGTACTGGCCCACCAATTCGACAATCTTGGGCGCCAGGCCCTCGGTCGGCTCGTCGATGATGATCAGGTCCGGGTCACCCATCAGCGCCCGGCACAAGGTCAACATTTGCTGCTCGCCGCCGGACAAGACACCGGCTTCGGTGTGCTGGCGCTCTCGGAGGCGCGGAAACATCTGGTACATGTCCTCAAACGACCAGCGACTTCCCTTGCCTTTGCCCTTCTGCCCCAGCATCAGGTTCTGGTGCACTGTCAGCGTGGGGAAGATATCGCGGTTTTCCGGCACGTAACCAATGCCCAGGTGCGCCACCTCGTAGGCCTTGCGGCCGGCGATCTGCTTGCCCTTCCACTGGATGTCGCCCTGGCAGTCGACCAAGCCCATGATGGCCTTGGCGGTTGTGGACCGGCCGGAGCCGTTGCGGCCGAGCAAGGCCACGATCTCACCGGGCTGAACGTCGAAATGAACGCCATGCAGCACATGGCTCTTGCCGTAATAGGCGTGGAGGTTTTCGATTTTCAGCATATCAATGATTTTCTGTCTGGGCATCAGCGACATGGGAGCCAAGATAGGCCTCCTGCACACGCGGGTTGGCGCGCACGGCGTCGGGCGTGTCAAAAGCCAGCACCTCGCCATACACCACGACGGCAATGCGGTCGGCCAGGCCGAAGACCACACCCATGTCGTGTTCCACCGTCAGCAGGGTTTTGCCTACAGTCACTTCCTTGATCAGGTTGATGAAGCGGCTGGTTTCACTGCGGCTCATGCCCGCCGTCGGTTCGTCGAGCAGGATGACCCCGGCGCCCCCAGCGATGGTGATGCCGATTTCCAGCGCGCGTTGTTCTGCGTAAGTCAGGTTAATGGCCAGCACGTCGCGTTTCTTGTCGAGCTTGATCATTTTCATGAGCTCGTCGGCGCGGTCATTTGCATCATCCAGATCAGCGAGGAACTTCAGAAAAGTGTACTTGTAGCCCAGGCTCCAGAGCACGCCGCAGCGCAGGTTCTCGAAAACACTGAGCTTGGGAAAGATGTTGGTGATCTGGAAGCTGCGCGACAAGCCCATGCGGTTGATCTCGAACGGCTTTTTTCCGTTGATGCGCTGGCCACCCAGCAGAATATCGCCGCTGCTGGGCTCAAAACGCCCGCTGATCAGGTTGAACAGCGTGGATTTGCCAGCGCCGTTAGGCCCGATGATGCCGACGCGTTCACCCGCATTCACGGCCAGGTTGACACCGCGGATGATTTCGGTCTTGCCAAAACTCTTGCGCAGGTCTTTCAGTTCAAGTGCGTAGCTCATATTGTTTCTCACCGGGCCAGCGCGCCGTACACAGCGCAACCAGCGTGATAATGATCGGCCGCCGCGCAGGGCCGCCTCAAGCAAGGCCAGCCCCCCCGGGGGGCAGCGAAGTACACGAAGTGACAAGCGTGGGGGCTCAGGCCGCCGGCGCAGGGCCGTCCCAAGCAAGGCACACCCCCTCGGGGGGCAGCGAAGTACGCGAAGCGACGAGCGTGGGGGCTCATAGTGCCTCCCGGCGCTTGATTTCTTTTTCGATGTACTCCTGGATCTCGCCCCATTCGACCAGAAACTGGCGCCGCGTGACTTCAAACAGGCCCAGACCGGTCAGCATGACAAAGGCTGCGCCAAACCAGCTGTTGAGATTCTTCGCGTCCAGCGTCACCCCCATGAACTGGAGCTTGGACCCCAGCGAGGTGCTGAGCTGCAGGTGATAGACCATCTCGATCATCGCGCTGGCACCGACCAGCAGCACCAGCACCGTCACCGTCATGGCCAGATAGCTGACCCAGAGTTGCCGCAGCTTGCCGAAAGCGGCCACACGCAGGTTCATCATGATCAGGCTGGCGATGCCGCCGGGCGCGTACATCACCATGAAGAGGAACACCAGGCCGAGGTACAGCAGCCAGGCCTGGGTGTACTCGGACAGCAGCACAAAGGCCAGCACCATCAGGACCGCGCCGATGATGGGGCCGAAAAAGAAGGTGGCACCCCCGAGGAATGTAAACAGCAGGTAGGCGCCCGAGCGCGCAGCGCCCACGACCTCAGCCGTGACGATCTCGAAGTTGAGTGCCGCCAGGCCACCCGAAATACCGGCAAAAAAGCCCGCGATGATGAAGGCAAAGTAGCGGACCTTCTGCGTGTCATAGCCGACGAACTCCACGCGTTCGGGGTTGTCCCGAACCGCGTTGAGCATGCGCCCCAGCGGCGTGCGTGTGAAGGCGAACATCGCGGCCACGGCCACAAAGGTGTAAAGCGCAATCAGGTAGTAGACCTGTATCTGGGGCCCAAACGTGATACCCAGAAATGGCTTGCCGACCATGCGATTACCCGAGACCCCGCCCTCACCGCCGAAGAATTCAGGGATCATCAGCGACAGTGCAAACACCAACTCGCCCAGTCCCAGCGTGATCATGGCGAAGGTCGTGCCCGACTTGCGCGTGGTGACATAACCGAACAGCACGGCAAAGCCGACACCCGCCAGCCCGCCGACAAGGGGCACCAGCGACACAGGCAACGGCAAGGCCCCGGTGCCGACGCTGTTGAGCGCGTGGATGGCAAGAAACGAGCCCAGGCCGGTGTACACCGCGTGGCCGAAGCTCAGCATGCCGCCCTGGCCCAGCAACATGTTGTAGGACAGGCAGGCAATGATGGCAATACCCATTTGCGACAGCACCGTCAGGGCCAGCCCGCTGCCGAACAGCTTGGGCGACACGATGAGCAGCAGCGCAAACAGGCCCCAGGTCAGCCAGCGCCCGACGTTGAAAGGCTTGAATTGGTAGTGGGTTTTCACGGCTTAGCCCTCCCGCTTTCCAAGCAGGCCGCGCGGCCTGAAGATCAGGATGAGCACCAGGAACAGGTAGGGAAGAATGGGTGCGACCTGAGACAGGGTCAGCTTGACGTAGGAGTTGTTCGTCACCGCGCTGCTCAGCGGCAGGCCGATTTGTTGCGCCAGGGTGGCCAGCGAATAATCGAAAGCCACTGCGAAGGTCTGTATCACACCGATCAGCAGGGAAGCTACAAAGGCCCCTGAGAGCGAGCCCATGCCCCCGACCACCACCACCACAAAAATCACCGACCCCACCGTGGCTGCCATGGCCGGTTCGGTCAGAAAGGTGCTGCCGCCGATCACACCGGCCAGACCCGCCAGCGCCGAGCCCGCGCCGAATACCAGCATGAAGACGCGCGGAACGTTGTGGCCAAGGGACTCTACCGCTTCCGGATGGGTCAAAGCCGCCTGAATGACCAGGCCAATTCGCGTACGGGTCAGCAGCAGCCAGACCGACCCCAGCATGATCACGGCCACCAGCATCATGAAGCCGCGGGTGGCAGGGAACGGGGAGCAGACGATGCGTACAGCGGCGTCGGCGGTACTGCACAGTTCGGTGGGGGCCGCACCCCAGAACACGCTCAGACCCTTGATTGAATCATTGATCAGCGTGAATGCCGGCCCTTGCAGCAACTCCGGAGGACGGAATTCCACGGCGATGCGGCCCCAGATCAGTTGCACCAGTTCGACGATCACATAGGACAGGCCAAAAGTGATTAGCAACTCCGGCACGTGCCCGAATTTATGCACCTTGCGCAGGCACTGGCGTTCGAAGATGGCGCCCAGGGCACCAACCACCAGGGGCGCGATCAGCAGCGCCGGCCAGAATCCGACGAACTGGGCCACGGTGTAACCGACGTAAGCGCCCAGCATGTAAAAACTGGCATGCGCAAAATTGAGCACGCCCATCATGCTGAAAATCAGCGTGAGTCCCGAACTCAGCATGAACAGCAGGAGCCCGTAGCTCAAGCCGTTCAGCATCGAAATGATGAAAAACTCCATTCAGCCTGACCTTCCTCGTCGATAAAAATAAAAAAGCCCGATACGGCAACCCGCACGGGCTCTGTTTCAAGCGTTGTTGATTACGGACGCTTCATCTGGCAGCTGGTGGGCGTGCTGGACACGTAGTTCGGGTATTCCGCGACCGGTGCCAGCGTCATGCCGGTTTTCTCGGGGCTGTAGGGGTACTTGCCCTCGGCCTTTTGCCACACCGACATGTACAGCGGTTGCTGCAGCTGGTGGTCAGTCTTGCGCATTTCCACCTCGCCGTTGAAGCTCTGCACACGCAAACCTTCCATGGCTGCCGCCACTTTGACCGGATCGGTGGATTTCGCCTTGGCCATTGCCGCGCCAAGCATTTCAAAGATGCGGATGGTCGAGCCGGTGTAGAAGTCGTCGTTGTACTTGGTGTTGAACTCCTTCATCCACGTATCCATCTGCCCACCCATGTTGTAGTGGTTGTAGGCGATCTGGTAAACACGCCCGGCGCCGTTTTGGCCCAGCGCTGTTGGCGTGCCTGTGACACCCGCGTAGTAAGTAAAGAACTTTCCGTTGTAGCCGTTTTCATTGGCCGCCTTGATCAGCAGTGAGAGGTCAGAACCCCAGTTGCCAGTGATCACGGTGTCGGCGCCAGAAGCCTTGATCTTGGCAATGTAGGGGGCAAAGTCACGCGTTTGCGCCAGCGGGTGCAGGTCTTCGCCCACCACCTGAATGTCAGGCCGCTTGCGCGCCAGCGATTCCTTGCCGAACTTGACGACCTGGTGTCCGTGCGAGTAGTTCTGGTTCAGAAAATAAACTTTCTTGATGTCTGGCTGGCTAGCCATGAAGCTGGACATGGCTTCCATCTTCATGGAAGTGTCGGCATCAAAGCGGAAGTGCCAGTAGCTGCACTTGCTGTTCGTCAGGTCCGGATCCACGGCCGAATCATTGAGGTACAAAACCTCCTTGCCGGGGTTGCGGGCATTGTGCTTTTCCACCGCGTCGGACAATGCCAGCGCAACTGAGGAGCCGTTGCCCTGAATGATGTAGCGCGCGCCCTGGTCAATGGCCGCTTTCAGCGCGTTCAGGCTTTCTGCGGGGCTGAGCTTGTTGTCAATGGTCGAGAACTCGAATTTCACGCCGGCAGGGTTGCCGGTGCCGCTGTATTTTTCGGCAAAAAACTGGTAACCCTTGGTCTGGGCGACGCCCACCGGCCCCAACAATCCGGTCAAGGGATCAATCCTGACCAGCTTGACAGTTTCACCCTTGAGTGGCCCGGCCGGGTACATGGGGGCGCCGGCCGCCTTGGCGGGAGCGGCTTTGGCCGCAGGTGCCGCCTTGGCCGCTGGCGTTGCCGGCTTTGCTGGCGCAGCGGGCTGCGCAAAAACGGTACCAGCGCATGTAAAAGCAGCGGCCAGTGCGAGGTGTCTGATCCTGAAAGTCATCGATGTCTCCTAAGTAATCACAATCAAACGAGCGTACAAGTTTTGTGCAGTGCAGCGATAAGGGATTGCCCCTAAGCATCCTGGTTTCTATCGCCGAGGCGACAGCTGCGCCACCACAGCCGAAAGATCCCGTTCTGCACCGCAGCAGTGCACGCCGCGAGGCATGGCCTCAGATGGAGGGCAGCTGATAGTCCTTCAGTTGTTCGCGCAAGCGGGTTTTCAGCATTTTTCCGGTGGCGCCTAGCGGAATCGCATCGACAAACACCACGTCATCGGGGATCTGCCACTTGGCGGTTTTGCCTTCGTAAAACTGAAGCAATTCCTCGCGGCTGACTTCAGCACCCGGTTTTTTCACCACGGCAATGATGGGGCGTTCGTCCCACTTCGGATGCCGCACGCCGATACAGGCCGCCATGGCCACGGCCGGATGCGCCACCGCAATGTTTTCAATGTCGATGGAACTGATCCACTCTCCGCCGGACTTGATCACGTCTTTGCTTCGATCAGTGATCTGCATGTAGCCGTCCGCGTCAATGGTTGCGACGTCGCCCGTCGGAAACCAGCCGTCCACCAGCGGGTTGCCGCCCTCGCCCTTGAAATACTCGGCCACTATCCAGGGCCCCTTGACGTAAAGGTCACCAAAAGCCTTGCCGTCCCAGGCGATTTCCTTGCCTTCGGTGTCGACAATTTTCATGTCTACACCGTAGATCGCGCGCCCCTGCTTCAGGCGGATCTTCATCTGTTCGTCTTTGGACATGTCCAGATGCTTGTTCTTGAGGGTACACAAGGTGCCCAGCGGTGACATTTCGGTCATGCCCCAAGCGTGCAGCACCTCGACGCCATAGTCTTCCTGGAAGGCGTGGATCATGGCCGGCGGGCAGGCCGAACCGCCAATGACCGTGCGCTTGAGGGTGGAAAACTTCAGTCCGGCCGGCTTCATGTGGCCCAGCATCATCTGCCAGACCGTCGGCACGCCTGCGGCATAAGTCACTTTTTCGTTCTCGATCAGCTCGTAGACGGACTTGCCGTCCAGACCCGGACCCGGAAACACCAGCTTGGCACCCGTCAGCGCGGCTGAATACGGAATGCCCCAGGCATTGACATGGAACATGGGCACCACAGGAAGGATGGAGTCACGTGCGCTCAGGGCCATCACGTCGGGTAGCGCGGCAGCGTAGGCATGCAGGATGGTCGAGCGGTGGCTGTACAGCGCCGCCTTGGGGTTGCCGGTGGTGCCGCTGGTGTAACACATGCTGGACGCCGAATTTTCGTCGAAGCAGGGCCACTTGTATTCGGGCGAATGCGGGGCAATCCAGGCCTCGTAGCTACTCAGGTTGGGGATACCACTGTCTGCCGGCAGCTTGTCCGCGTCACACAACGCAATGTAATGCTTGATAGTCGTGCATTTCGCATGGAAGGCCTGAACCAGCGGCAAAAAGGACATGTCAAAAAACAGCACCTGGTCTTCCGCGTGATTGGCAATCCAGGACACCAGGTCTGGGTGCAAGCGCGGATTCAGCGTGTGCAGCACCCGGCCCGACCCACTCACGCCGAAATACAGCTCGAGGTGCCGGTAGCCGTTCCAGGCCAGTGTTGCCACGCGGTCGCTGAACGCCAGCTTGAGCGCGTCCAGGGCGCTCGCCACCTGGCGCGCGCGGCGCGCCAGGTCACGGTAGGTATAGCGGTGAATATCGCCCTCCACACGGCGCGAAACAATTTCTGCATCGCCGTGGTGGCGTTCCGCAAAATCAATCAGCGATGAAATCAGCAGCGGCTGGCCTTGCATCAATCCCAACATGGTCTCGTTTCCTTTTTATAGATAAAAATCGCGGTCCTCGCGACAGGCTTCGTGCTTCGCATGGTAACGCCCGCATCCTTGCTTTCGACCTGATGAATCCTTGGATCCGCGCTGTCCAGTCATGGACTGTGAAGCCGTAGCCACCTCCCGGCAAGGGATGTCTTCGTCCCGACAGTTTCTAGGTACAAACCCGGGCTACGTGTTGCCAACCAACGGCCGCGAGACAATCGGCTCATGTCCCTTGAACCAGCCGCCCTACCCCACCATCGCTTTCTGCGCGGCCAACCCTGGTTTGGGACCCTGAGCGATGACAGCAAAGCGGCGCTGCTGGAGCGCAGCCTCACGCTGGCGGGCCGAAAAGGTGAGGTGATGCTGGCCGCGGGCGCGCCCGTCCAGGGCTGGTACGCCGTGTTGTCCGGTCTGGTCAAGCTGCAAAGCACTTCCTCCGAAGGCCGCGTGTCGGCCTTTCTCGGCGTGCCGGACGGTGAATGGTTTGGTGAAGGCTCGGTGCTAAAAACCGAAGCACGGCGTTACGACGTGATTGCATTGCGCGAGACGGTGCTGCTGTGCCTGCCACGAACCGAGTTCGACAAGCTGTTGGCGGATTGCCTGCCCTTCAACCACTTTCTGGTGGCGCACCTGAACCGCCGTCTGGGCCAGGCCATGACCATCATCGAGGCCGGGCGGCTGCGCTCACCCGGGCAGCGCGTCGCCCTGTACCTGAGCCGCGTGTTCTGGCAGGGGCGGCGGCGGCTGGTGCTGTCACAGGAAGAACTGGGCCATTTGGCCGGGCTGTCGCGGCAGACGGTCAACCGGGCCCTCAAGTCGATGGAACAGCGGGGCCTGGTGTCGCTGGAGTTCGGGCGGGTTGCCATGCTCGATGAGCAGGCGCTGGCAGCTTATGCCACCCGACCCAGTGGGGCGCCGGACCAGCCTTCTGCGACCGCCGGTCAGGACCTTTAACCCCGCAGGCACGGGGCTGTTTGGCTGCGGGGACAATCAGCGCATGAATGCAGTCATTACAGATCCCGCTGCGGCCATTCCGGGCCTCACCTGGAACAACCGCTTCGCCACGCTGGGGCCTGACTTTTTTACCGAACTCCGGCCCACACCGCTGCCATCGCCTTACTGGGTTGGTCGCAACCAGGCGGTGGCGCGCGAACTCGGGCTGCAAGAGCAGTGGTTCGCATCCCAGGAGTCACTGGACTTGTTCACCGGCAATGTGCTGGCCCAGGGCTCGCAGCCGCTGGCCAGCGTGTACAGCGGCCACCAGTTCGGCCAATGGGCCGGACAGCTCGGCGATGGCCGCGCGATCCTGCTGGGGGAACTGCAAACCGCTGCCGGACCGCAGGAGATCCAGCTCAAGGGCGCCGGCCTCACACCCTACTCGCGCATGGGCGACGGGCGCGCGGTGCTGCGCAGTTCGATCCGCGAATACCTGTGCTCCGAGGCCATGCACGGGCTGGGCATCCCGACCACCCGTGCGCTGTGCATCACCGGATCCGATGCGAGGGTGCGCCGTGAGGAAGTTGAAACCGCCGCCGTGGTCACGCGCATGGCGCCCAGCTTCATCCGCTTCGGCCATTTCGAACACTTCAGCTACAGCGACCAGCACGAGCAGCTCAAAATTCTGGCCGACTTCGTGATCGACAACTTCTATCCCGAGTGCCGGGATGCCGCGCAGCCTTATGCCGAGCTGCTACAGGCCGTCAGCGAACGAACTGCGCACATGGTCGCGGCGTGGCAGGCCGTCGGCTTTTGCCACGGTGTCATGAACACCGACAACATGAGCATTCTGGGCCTGACCATTGATTACGGCCCGTTCCAGTTCTTGGACGCCTTCGACCCCGGACACATCTGCAACCACTCCGACACCCAGGGTCGTTACGCCTACAACAAGCAGCCCAACATCGCCTACTGGAACCTGTTCTGCCTAGGCCAGGCGCTGCTGCCCTTGATGGACACACAGGAGCAGGCGCTGGCCGCCCTGGAGTCTTACAAGACCGTCTTTCCAGAGAAACTGGAGGGCCGGATGCGTGCCAAGCTGGGTCTGCCGGACAGCCGGCCCGAGGACAAAGCACTGATTGAAGGCATCTTCAAGCTGCTGGCCGCCGACAGGGTGGACTACACCATTTTCTGGCGCCGCCTGAGCGGCCTTGCGGCCGGCGGCCCCCCCGAGGCCGTGCGAGACCTGTTCCTGGACCGACAGGGGTTCGACACCTGGTTGCTACAGTATTCGGAGCGCGCGGCTCCCGTGGATCAAGGGCTGAGGGCCGATTTTATGCTTGAATCCAATCCGAAATACGTGCTCCGCAACCATTTGGGCGAACAAGCCATACGCGCGGCGAAACTTCAGGACTTTTCCGGGGTCGATACCTTGCTGAAGTTGCTGCAAGCCCCATTTGGGGAACATCCGGATCACGAGGCTTTTGCCGGCTTCCCGCCAGACTGGGCGTCCTCCATTGAAATCAGCTGCAGTTCGTAAGCAGGAATAATGACCATCACCAAAGGTAATTCATGACCGCAAAAATCCAGAAAACCGACGCCGAGTGGAAGGCTGTGCTGGCGGAAAAAGGCGCCGAGCGCGGCGCTTTTGAAGTCACCCGCCACGCGGCAACGGAGCGCCCCTTCACTGGCAAGTACGAGGCGGTTTGGGACGACGGCAGTTACCACTGCATCTGTTGCGGCAACTTGCTGTTTGATGCCAGCACCAAGTTCGATGCCGGATGCGGCTGGCCCAGTTTTTCCGAAGCCGTGCCTGGTTCCATCACCGACATTGTTGACCGCAGCCACGGCATGACACGCACTGAAACCGTTTGCAGCCAGTGCGGTGCACATCTGGGGCACGTCTTTCCTGATGGACCCACTGATACCAGTCTGCGCTACTGCATGAACTCCGCCTCCCTGGACTTCCAGAAAGCATGAAGCTGCGCTCAATGCTTCCCATTTGTGCAAGCTGGCGCCGCGGAACCGGCGGAACACGGGGGCCTGAGATAATCAGATCATGAAAATTCTCTTCGACTTCCTCCCCATCATCCTGTTCTTCGGCATGTTCAAGTACGCCGAAGGCAACACCGAATGGGCGGCACGCACCGCCACCGAGTGGCTCGGTTTCATGGTGTCAGGCGGCGTGGTCGGCACTGCCGAAGCGCCGGTGCTGCTGGCCACGGTGGTGGTGATCCTGGCCACGCTGGCGCAAATCCTTTGGCTGGTGGCTCGCGGCCGCAAGATCGACACCATGCTGTGGGTCAGCCTCGGCCTTGTCACTCTGCTCGGTGGCGCCACCATCTACTTTCACAGCGAAGCGTTCATCAAATGGAAGCCCACGGTGCTGTATTGGGTCATGGGCGGCGCGTTGCTGGTTGGTCAGCTGTTGTTCAAGAAAAACGGCATACAGAAGCTCATGGGCGCGCAGTTGAGTCTGCCTGACGATATCTGGCGCAAGGTCAACTACAGCTGGATCGCTTTCTTTGCGGTCATGGGTGTCCTCAATCTCTGGGTGGCCTACAGCTTTTCGACGGCAACCTGGGTCAACTTCAAGCTGTTTGGTGGGATGGGCCTGATGCTGGTGTTCGTGATGGCGCAGACGGTCTTCCTGAACAAACACGTCAAGGCTTGAGCCATGTCTCTGCCGATCGCGCCGCAACCGGTTCACGCAATTCGCATTGAGCAACAATTGCGCGATCGCCTGGCGCCGACATTCCTGGAAGTTGTGGACGAAAGTGCTGCGCATGCAGGGCATTCCGGCGCGAATGCAGATGGTTTTGGCAGTCATTTCCGCGTTCGCATTTCCAGCCCGGTCTTTACCGGCAAAGCCCGCGTGGCGCGCCACCGGCTTGTGTATGATGCACTGCAAAATTTCATTGATCAGGGCCTGCATGCGCTGGCCATTGAAATCATCGAAACACCCTGATTTGTTGCCCCGGTAGCCCAGGCGCGATGAATGACCCGATTACCCAAGGAAACCCATGAAAAAGCACTTTTTATTTGCCGGCGCCCTGAGCGCCCTGATGACGGTCGGCGCAGGCAGCGCCTTCGCGCAGAACGTCGCCATCGTCAACGGCAAGCCCGTACCCAAGGCACGCGTGGACGCGCTGGCGCTGCAGCTGGCGCGCTCCGGCCGGCCGGTCACACCCGAGATGCAGGGTCAAATCCGCGAAGAAGTGATTGCACGAGAAGTCTTTATGCAGGAAGCAGAGAAGTTGGGCCTGTCGTCTACCGATGACTTCAAGGTTCAGATGGAACTGGCGCGCCAGGCCATCCTGATTCGCGAACTGTTCGCCGATTACCAGAAGAAAAACCCGGTCACCGACGCCGCCCTCAAGGGCGAGTACGACAAGTTCGTGGCGACCAATGGCGGCAAGGAATACAAGGCGCGTCATATCCTGGTGGAAAAGGAAGACGAAGCCAAGGCCATCATTGCCAGCCTGAAAAAAGGCGGCAAGTTTGAAGACATCGCCAAGAAGCAGTCCAAGGACCCCGGATCCGGCGCCAACGGTGGCGACCTGGACTGGGCCAATCCGGGCAGCTATGTGCCCGAATTTTCAGCAGCCCTGGCCAAACTCAACAAGGGCCAGCTCAGCGACACCCCGGTCAAAACCCAGTTCGGCTACCACGTGATCCGCGTCGATGACATCCGCACCGCCAAGCTGCCGCCCTTCGAAGAGCTCAAGCCGCAAATCACGCAGCAGATGCAGCAGCAAAAACTGGCCGCTTTCCAGCAGGGCCTGCGCGACAAGGCCAAGGTGGAATAAGCCAACCCTGCACGCACCGTCGGCAAAAAAAACGGCCCTTGGGCCGTTTTTTCATGCGCGCGCGGAAGTCACACCCGGGGCGGGTCGGTCTCGCGTTCAGCGTGACGCGGGCCGCCCACGGCCTTGATGAAAGCATCCAGCGCCTGCGCCGCGTCACCGCCCGAGAACATCAGGCCCGGGTCAGACCGGCCATCCGGCAGTTCTGCTGGCACGCCGGCCTTGGCGATCAAGGCTTTCGCCGCGCCCAGCACCAGAATGGTCTTGCCATGCCGGTACTGGTCCTTGATGAACTCCATGGTGTGACCGTCGCTGGCCAGGGCGGTGACAGCCGCCTCGCCATCGGGAAGCACCAGGGCGTCGAACAGGAAACCTGGCTCATTTTCCAGCGAAGCATCGGCGTCGAGCATGTCGCCCTCGTGCGTGGGCAAAGGCCCGATGCGCGGACCCACCAGACGCCCGACCGCGCCCTGGGCAAGCAAAGCCCCTTGCACGGCGGCCACCGATGCACCAATCACGCCTGGTGCGACCAGAATCGCAACCTTGCGCCCCTTGGGCGAACCATCACCAGGCCGGGCCATCAACGACAGCGTGGGTGACTTCGTGACTTCGGCCCGCTCTGGCTTGGCCAGCGCGCGTGGCATGGGTGCAGGCATGGGGTCCATGCCGAGCCCGTCTGCCACCTTGCGCGCGAGGTCTTCCGAAGCATTGCGCAGCGAAGCCACCATGCGCTCACGGATCGCGGGCACCGTGACCTTGCTGAGCTCGAAGCGGAAGGCCGCTGCGATGTGCGCCTGCTCGACAGGGGTCTGGCTCTCATAGAAGAGCGTGGCCTGGGTGTAGTGATCGGCAAACTTTTCAGGCTTGCCGCGGACTTTGCCCTGCTCCTCCTGGGCTCGCAAACCGGCGGCCACTGTCACAAAACCCTGCGCGGCCCCGGCCTGAAACGGGCAGCCACCGGCCAGCGAATTTGGCTCGTAGGCTACGCGGCCACGGTTGATGGCCTGGCGGTGCATGCCGTCGCGCTGGTTGTTGTGCACCGGCGCCACCGGCGCATTGATCGGAATTTCATGGAAGTTCGGGCCACCCAGGCGGGATATCTGCGTATCCACATAGGAATGGATGCGTCCGGCCAGCAGCGGATCGTTGGAAAAGTCGACGCCGGGGACGACGTGCGCGGTGCAAAACGCCACCTGCTCGGTTTCGGCAAAGAAGTTGTCCGGGTTGCGATTGAGGACCATGCGCCCGACTTTCTGCACCGGCACCAGTTCTTCGGGAATGATCTTGGTCGCGTCCAGAATGTCAAAGCTGAATTTGTCAGCCTGCTCTTCAGTGAAGATTTGCAAGCCGAGCTCCCACTCGGGGAAAGCACCCGACTCGATACGCTCCCACAGGTCGCGCCGGTGAAAGTCCGGATCAGCGCCAGAGATCTTGACCGCCTCGTCCCAAACCAGCGAATGCGTGCCGTATTTCGGCTCCCAGTGAAACTTGACGAAGAAGGACTCACCGGCTTCGTTGACCAGGCGGAAGCTGTGCACGCCAAAACCCTGCATGGTGGCATAGCTGCGCGGGATGGCGCGGTCCGACATGGCCCACATCAGCATGTGGGTGGACTCCGGCATCAATGAAACAAAGTCCCAGAAGGTGTCATGCGCACTGGCCGCCTGCGGCATGGCGTGGTGCGGCTCGGGTTTGACGGCGTGCACCAGATCCGGAAATTTCATCGCGTCCTGGATGAAAAACACAGGCATGTTGTTGCCCACCAAATCCCAGTTGCCCTCGTCCGTATAAAACTTGACAGCGAAGCCGCGCACATCGCGTGCCGTGTCCTTGGAGCCGCGCTCACCGGCCACGGTGGAAAAGCGCACAAAAACTGGCGTGATCTTGCCGGCTTCCTTGAAGGGCGCCGCTTTGGTGTACTGGGGCAGCGGCTCGTAACACTCAAAATAGCCGTGAGCGCCAGAGCCACGCGCATGCACGATGCGTTCTGGAATGCGTTCATGGTCGAAATGCGTGAGTTTTTCGCGCAGGATGAAGTCTTCCAGCAGGGCCGGGCCGCGCAGGCCGAACTTCAACGAATTCTGGTTGTCGGCGATGGGCACACCCTGGTTGGTGGTGAGCACTTGGCCGCCGGAGTCGACGCGCACTCGGTCGAGCGGCTCGATAGTGGCGTTCAGGCCTTCCAGCGCAGTGCTGCCGGTTTTTTCAGTGCCGTTCTCTTCCGAAAGGGTGCTGCCAGTGGCCAGCCGCGACGGACTGTCCACGGTAGCCCCGCGCTGCGGTTCAAGGGCGTTGTGAAAGCCGTGTTCCAGCGGCTTGCTGACGTTGTAGGGCATGGCTTCGGCCAACGCCTGGACTTCCGCCATCTTGCGGGACGGCAGGTCGCTGGCGTCGAGGGGAGCGCCGCCGGCAGGGCCGCTATCGGTATTGCGGGTGGCAGCCTTGGCTGCGACATCGGCTTTGGGTTTTTTAGGCATCGGAGTTGGAGATTAGCGTGCGGCAAAATTACCAAGGCCCACGCTAGGAGGCTGCCCAAGGCCACCGTGTAGGACGCCGCCGATGTGCGGAGCGGGAATGGATGAAGCAGTCCGGAAAACACAAGCGCCCACCCGGTTGTCCAGCAGGCAATGGGCCTGCCAAAAGCTCGGAATCCGGGGCGTTACGTCATTGTTTTTGTCGAGGAGATGGAGGCCTGGGGCTTTGTGTCCGTGGTGCTGGCACGCCACCGGATCGAAGGTGCGGCGCAGGTACCGCCGGGGGGCTAGTCACCAGCGCTCATCTCTCTCAAGGAGCCAGGCGCGGCTCCAGCCAAGAAGTCCATACAGGGTCACTCCGACGCCGATCGCCGGCAACTAGTACAACAGCCTTTGCCTGCGCGGCGATTGACTCGCGAGCTCGAGGTAGTCGTTCAAAGACAGGTTCAAGCCGTGCGCCAGGAAAAAAGCCGCGAGCAGGCAAAACAGGCCCAGGCCTGTGATGGCCAGACAGGTACCGGCCTTCAGCAAATGTCGGTCGCCCCACAACCAGTCCCAGGCGAACACACCCCCACCCGCAAGCATGGCGACAGCCCACCATGAAAGGTTGCCCAGCCATGCGAGCAGTGCGATCAGACCATAGGGGACGACATAGGAAATACGCCGGACCGCATCCAAGGACAAGGCTTAGCCCACCCAGCGGCGCGCATTACGCCAGATCTCCATCCACGGGCTGGGTGCGCTCCGGTCCAGCGGCGTCCAGCTCATCTGGATATTGCGGAACACGCGTTCGGGGTGCGGCATCATCGCCGTGAAGCGGCCGTCTGCCGTGGTCACCGCCGTCAGGCCGCCGGCGCTGCCATTAGGGTTGGCCGGGTAGGCCTCCGTCGGCTGGCCGTGGTTGTCGGTGAAACGCATGGCAGCAATCGCTTTCGATGCGTCGCCGCGATGCGCGAAGTTGGCATAACCCTCGCCGTGCGCCACCGCAATCGGGAGGCGGTAGCCCGCCATACCGGCAAAAAACAGACTGGGTGAGTCCAGCACCTCGACCTGGCTCAGTCGGGCCTCGAAACGCTCGCTGCGGTTGGTGGTGAAACGCGGCCAGGCTTCGGCACCCGGAATGATGTCGGCCAGTTCGGCAAACATCTGGCAGCCGTTGCACACGCCCAGGCCGAAGGTATCGGCCCGCCCGAAGAAAGCCTGGAACTGCGCCGACAGTGCCGGGTTGAAGGTGATGGAGCGGGCCCAGCCGATGCCGGCACCCAGGGTGTCGCCATAGCTAAAACCGCCGCAGGCCACGACGCCAGTGAAATCAGCCAGTTGCGCGCGGCCGGTCTGCAGATCGGTCATGTGCACGTCAAAGGCTTCGAAACCAGCCTGGGTGAAGGCGTAAGCCATCTCCACATGCGAATTGACGCCCTGCTCGCGCAGGATGGCGACCCTGGGCCGGGACACCAGCAGCCCCGGAATTGCTACTGAATCAATAGCTGCCTGCGCAGGCGGGACGGGGGCTAGAGCCTGATTTGATGCCAAAACCACGTGCAGGCCCGGATCCAGCGGATCGCCGGCCGCAGCGTGTTCCTGGTCGGCGCAGGCCGGGTTGTCGCGCTGCTGGTTGATCTTCCAGCTCACGCTGTCCCAGACCTGGTGCAGATCCTGCAGCTTGGCGCTGAACACCGCTTTGGTATCGCGCCAGACCTGGACTTCGCCCTTGCCGACTTCCAGCGAGGCGTGTTGCGGCCGGGTCTTGCCAATGAAGTGGCTGAACTTCGACAGGCCATGATCTCGCAGCGTCTGCATGACCTCATTACGCACGGAGGTAGCGACCTGGATCACAGCGCCGATCTCCTCATTAAACAGCGCCTTGAGCGTCAGCTCCTCGCGGCGGGCGCTGACCTGCGACGCCCAGTTCTTGCTGTCGCCCGTGTCCATGCGGCTGTCAGAGATGCCGTCGCCTTCCAGCAGCAGCATGTCGATGTTGAGCGACACGCCCACATGGCCGGCAAACGCCATCTCGCAGACCGTGGCGAACAGGCCGCCGTCGCTGCGGTCGTGGTAGGCCAGCAGCCGGCCCTGCTGGCGCAAGTGGTTGACCGCGTTGACCAGGTTCACCAGGTCCTGCGGCTCGTCCAGGTCCGGCACCTCGCCGTCTTCCAGCTCCAGCGTCTGCGCCAGGATGGAGCCGCCCATGCGGTTTTTGCCCTTGCCCAGGTCAATCAGGATCAGCGTGCTGTCTGCTTCTTCGGCGTTGAGTTGTGGCGTCAGCGTGCCGCGTACGTCGGGCAGCGTCGCGAAGGCGCTGACGATCAGCGAGACCGGCGATGTGACTTTTTTGGAGGCGCCATCGTCCGTCCAGACGGTGCGCATGGACAGCGAATCCTTGCCGACCGGAATCGACACACCCAGCGCCGGGCACAGTTCCATGCCCACGGCTTTCACGGTTTCGTACAGCGCAGCGTCCTGCCCGGGTTCGCCGCAGGCCGCCATCCAGTTGGCCGACAGCTTGACGCGCGGCAGCTCAATCGGTGCAGCCAGCAGGTTGGTGATGGCCTCTGCCACCGCCATCCGGCCGGAAGCCGCCGCATTGACGGCCGCCAGCGGCGTGCGTTCGCCCATGCTCATGGCCTCGCCCGCAAAACCGGCGTAGTCGGCCAGCGTTACCGCGCAATCGGCCACCGGCACCTGCCAGGGACCGACCATCTGGTCGCGGTGCGTCAGGCCACCGACGGTACGGTCGCCGATGGTGATCAGGAAACGTTTGGACGCCACCGTCGGGTGGTTGAGCACGGCAATCGCGCTGGCCTGCAGGTCGACGCCGGTGAGGTTGATTGGCTTGATCTCGTGGCGAACCGTCTTCACGTCGCGCTGCATTTTTGGCGGCTTGCCCAGCAGGACATTCATCGGCATATCTACTGGAGATGCAGCATTCTTGTCTGACAGCACCAGCTGCTTCTCCTCGGTCGCGACCCCAATCACCGCAAACGGGCAACGCTCACGCTCGCAAAAGGCCTGAAACACCGGCATAGATTCAGGCGAAATCGCCATCACATAACGTTCCTGGCTTTCATTGCTCCAGATTTCCTTGGGCGACAGGCCGCTTTCCTCCAGCGGCACCGCGCGCAAGTCGAACCGTGCGCCGCGCCCGGCGTCGTTGACCAGCTCCGGGAAGGCGTTCGACAATCCGCCAGCGCCGACGTCGTGGATAGCCAGGATCGGGTTGCCGCTGCCGAGCTGGGCGCACTGGTTGATGACCTCCTGGGCGCGCCGCTCGATCTCGGGGTTGCCACGCTGCACCGAATCAAAGTCGAGCTGGGCCGCGTTGGTGCCCGAAGCCATGGAGCTGGCCGCGCTGCCACCCATGCCGATACGCATGCCGGGGCCGCCGAGCTGGATCAGCAAGGTGCCCGCCGGAAACAGAATCTTTTTGGTCAGCCGCGCATCGATGGTGCCGACGCCGCCGGCAATCATGATGGGCTTGTGGTACCCCCAGCGCTGGCCGCCCACCGTCTGTTCGTACTCGCGGAAGTAGCCCGCCAGGTTCGGACGGCCAAATTCGTTGTTGAAGGCAGCGCCGCCCAGCGGGCCCTCGGTCATGATCTGCAGCGGGCTGGCGATGTGGCCGGGCTTGCCGAAACTATCGTCGAAAAGGCGCGATACGGTGAAACCCGTCAGGCCGGCCTTGGGGCGAGAGCCTCGGCCGGTCGCGCCTTCGTCGCGGATCTCACCGCCCGCGCCGGTGGAGGCGCCGGGGAACGGCGATATCGCCGTCGGGTGGTTGTGCGTCTCGACCTTCATCAGCACATGGGTCAGCACATCGTCCGTTGCGCTATAATTTTGATAGCTGGTTGCGCCCGTCGGACGGGGGCTGGAGGCCGATTTGGCATAAAACTTTTGGACCGGCAGGCCTTCCATGACGGAGGCGTTGTCCGAGTACGCGACCACGGTGTGCTGCGGGTGCAGCTTCTCGGTGTTGCGGATCATGCCGAACAGGCTGATGCCCTGAGCCACACCGTCGATGGTGAAGTCGGCGTTGAAGATCTTGTGGCGGCAGTGTTCGCTGTTGGCCTGGGCAAACATCATCAGCTCGACGTCGGTCGGGTTGCGCTGCAGGCCGGTGAAGGCGTTCACCAGGTAATCGATTTCGTCGGCGGCCAGCGCCAGCCCGAATTCGCTATTGGCGGCTTCGAGCGCGGCCTTGCCACCGGCCAATACATCAATGGATTGCAGCGGCGCGCCCTGCAGTTCGGTGAACAGGCCGGCGGCCTGCGCCCGGTCGTCCATCACGCTTTCGGTCATGCGGTCATGCAGCAGCGCGGCGACCTGCCCGCGCTGGGCTTCACTGAGTGCACCCTTGCTGAAAAAGCCCGGTTTGAGGCTGGCGCGGTATTCGGTGATGCGTTCTATGCGTTTGACCGCCAGCCCGCAGTTGTGGGCAATGTCGGTGGCCTTGGAGGCCCAGGGCGAGACCGTGCCAAAACGCGGCGAGACGATGAACAACAGGCTGCCTTCGACCACCGGCGCGGCCGGTTCGCCGTAACTGAGCAGCGCGGCCAGACTGGCCCGGAGTTCCTCGCTGGGGGGGGCTTCGGTGGCCACCAGATGCACAAAACGCGCGCTGATCCCGCTGATGTCGGGTGTTATGGCATGCAGGCGGGGAAGCAGTTGCAGGGCGCGGAAGTCACTCAGGGCGCTGATACCGTGGGCATCGCCCTCGAAAGTCGTCAGGTGCAGGGTCACGGTGGCGGTGGCCTTGTGGTTGTCGGCGGCTGCCGGGGTGCTGGTTAACCCTGAATTTTATCAGCGATGGGCGCCCTTCCTGCCTCTGCGGGGTCCAGGTGGGATAATCGCGACATGAGTATTACGTACAAAGACGCAGCGGGTATCGAAGGCATGCGTGTCGCCTGCAAACTGGCGTCTGAGGTGCTGGACTACCTCACCCCCTTCGTGAAAGCCGGTGTCACCACGCGCGAGATCGACAAGCTGGCCAATGATTACATGGTCAATGTGCAGGGCACGGTATCTGCCACCCTGGGTTACCAGCCGCCCGGCTACCCGCCCTACCCGGCCTCGCTGTGCACCTCGCTCAACCACGTGGTCTGCCACGGAATCCCGAACGACAAGCCGCTGAAAAAGGGCGACATCATGAACATCGATGTCACTGTGATCACCAAGGACGGCTGGTACGGCGACAACAGCCGGATGTACATGATTGGCGACGTGTCGATTGCTGCCAAGCGTCTGTGCCGGGTCACCTTTGAAGCCATGTGGCAGGGCATCATGCGCGTCAAACCAGGCGTGCGGCTGGGCGACATCGGCCACGCCATCCAGACCTTTGCCGAAAAGCAGGGCTTCTCAGTGGTGCGCGAGTTTTGTGGCCACGGCATCGGCAAGCGCTTTCACGAAGAACCGCAGGTGTTGCATTACGGCCGTCCCGGCACACTGGAAGAACTCAAGCCCGGCATGACCTTCACCATCGAGCCCATGATCAACGCCGGCAAACGCGACATCAAGGACGGCCCTGAAAAAGACGGCTGGACCATTGTCACGCGCGACCATTCGCTGTCGGCCCAGTGGGAACACACGGTGCTGGTCACCCCGACCGGCTATGAGGTCCTGACCCTGTCCGCCGGCAGCCCGGCCACGCCGGACTTCGTGGCGGCTTACCCGGCCGCTTCCGCGCCGGCGGCGGCCGACGCTGCGGCCTGAGGCTACACGCCACTTCCCCGTCCGAAGATGCTCCCCGCGCAGCCCGCCATGACCGAAGCGGTCGCCCTGCGTGAACAGTATCGCGCTGGCAAAACTGCGTTGCTGGCCTCCCTGGCCGGCAGTGGCGCCTCCACCCGGGGCATCCACAGCCTGCTGCGGCGGCTCGCCCGGCATACCGATGCCACTTTGCGCCACATCTGGCAACGCGCTGACTTTCCGGTCGGTTGCGCGCTGGTGGCCGTTGGCGGTTTTGGCCGTGGCGAGCTGTTTCCCAACTCGGATGTGGACGTGCTGCTGCTGCTGCGCGACGACTCGCAGGTCGAAGGCAACCCGGCGCTGAAAAGCAAGATCGAGAATTTCATAGGCGCCTGCTGGGACAACGGGCTGGAGATTGGCTCCAGCGTGCGCACGGTGAAAGACTGTGCCGAAGAAGCCGCCAGGGACGTGACGGTGCAGACCTCGATGCTGGAGGCGCGCTTGATCGCTGGCTCCACCAAGATTTTTGCGGCCTTGATCGGCGAGCTGGACCGCGTGATGGACCCGCAGGCCTTTTTTGTGGCCAAGACCCTGGAGCTGCGCCAACGCCACAACAAGTTTGAAAACACGCCGTATGCGCTCGAGCCCAACTGCAAGGAGTCGCCGGGCGGCCTGCGCGACCTGCAGGTGGTGCTGTGGGTGGCCAAGGCCGCCGGCCTGGGCAAGACCTGGGACGAAGTGGCCCGCAACGGGCTGGCCACGGCTTTCGAGGTGCGCCAGATCAAGGCCAACGAAGGGCTGCTGAGCCTGATCCGCGCGCGCCTGCACCTGCTCTCGGGCCGGCGCGAAGATCGATTGGTGTTTGACCTGCAGACCGCCGTCGCCGAGTCGTTCGGTTATCGCAATGCCCCCACGCTCGGCACTGACGTGTCCTCGCTGCCCCCCGAGGGGGCTGTTTCGCCTAGGGGCGGCCCGTCGGCGAATCTCGCCCCCACGCTCGGCACTGGCGTGTCCTCGCTGCCCCCCGAGGGGGCTGTTTCGCCTAGGGGCGGCCCGTCGGCGAATCTCGCCCCCACGCTCGGCACTGACGTGTCCTCGCTGCCCCCCGAGGAGGCTGTTTCGCCTAGGGGCGGCCCGTCGGCGAAACGTCCCATGATTCGCGCCAGCGAAGCGCTGATGAAGCGGTATTACTGGGCTGCCAAAGCGGTGACCCAGCTCAACCAGATCCTGCTGCTCAACATCGAGGAGCGCATCCACCCGCAAACCGCGCCCATGCAGGTCGTCAATGAACGCTTCTTCGACAGGGGCGGCATGATCGAAGTGGCCAGCGACGAACTCTACCAGCGCGAGCCCCACGCCATCCTGGAAACTTTTTTACTGTTCCAGACCACGCCGGGCATCAAGGGTCTGTCAGCCCGCACCCTGCGCGCGCTCTACAACACCCGCGGCATCATGAATGCCGGTTTCCGGCGCGACCCGATCAACCGCAACACCTTCCGCCAGATCCTGCAGCAGCCCTCGGGCATCACCCACGCCATGCGGCTGATGAACCAGACCTCGGTGCTGGGGCGCTATTTGTGGGTGTTCCGCAAGATCGTCGGGCAGATGCAGCATGACTTGTTCCACGTTTACACGGTGGACCAACACATTCTGATGGTGCTGCGCAATGTGCGGCGATTTTTCATGGCCGAACATGCGCACGAATACCCGTCCTGCTCACAATTGGGCGCCGGCTGGGACAAGCCCTGGATTCTGTACATCGCCGCGCTGTTCCACGACATCGCCAAGGGGCGCGGCGGCGACCATTCCGTACTCGGCTGTCTGGACGTGCGGGTGTTTTGCCGCCAGCACGGCATTCCGGCCGAAGATGCCCGACTGATCGAGTTCCTGGTCGGCGAACACCTGACCATGAGCCGCATCGCGCAAAAGGAAGACCTGAGCGACCCTGAAGTCATTGGCGCTTTCGCCCGACGGGTCGGCAACGAGCGCTACCTGACGGCGCTCTACCTGCTGACGGTGGCCGACATTCGCGGCACCAGCCCCAAGGTCTGGAACGCCTGGAAAGGCAAGCTGCTGGAAGACCTGTACCGCTACACGCTGCGCGTGCTGGGCGGCCGCGCACCGGATGCCGACGCCGAGGTCGAGTCCCGCAAACGAGAGGCGCTGGCGATGCTGGCCCTGCACGCCGAGCCCTTCCAAGCGCACAAGGCCCTGTGGGACTCTCTGGACGTCAGCTATTTCATGCGCCACGAGGCCGGTGACATTGCTTGGCACGCGCGCCACCTGTCGCGCCACGTGGGCACCGCCAAATGCATCGTGCGGGCGCGCTGCTCGGCCGAAGGTGAAGGCATGCAGGTGCTGGTGTACACGCCCGACACGCCCGATCTGTTCGCCCGCATCTGCGGCTACTTCGAGAAAGCCGGCTTCAGCATTCTGGATGCCAAGGTACACACTGCCAAGCCCCACAAGGGCTCGCAAGGTTACGCGCTGGACACCTTCCAGGTCGTGAGCCCGACCTTGGCCGACCACTACCGGGAGCTGGTCGCGATGGTGGAGGCCGACCTGGATCGGGCGATTGAAGAAAATGGCCCGCTGCCGTCGCCCGGCAAGGGCCGGGTGTCGCGCCGGGTCAAGAGCTTTCCTGTCACGCCGCGCGTGGACCTGCGGCCGGACGAAAAAGGCCAGCGTTGGCTGCTCAGCGTATCCGCCAGCGACCGGGTCGGCCTGCTTTATTCCATCGCCCGGGTGCTGGCACACCACCGCATCAACCTTCAACTCGCCAAGGTCACCACTCTGGGGGAACGGGTGGAAGACACCTTTTTGATCGACGGTCCGGAGCTGCAGCAAAACAAGGCACAAATCGCCATCGAGACGGAAATTCTGGAAGCACTGGCGTCTTGATTACAAATTAATAAATACTTTCAATTGTTTATTAGGCTTTTCTCATGTTTTACATGAGGTTCAATGGTATGGCTCTCAGTCGTCTTCTGACGCGTCCAGTCCCGGAAACAGCACCTCGGTAAAGCCAAACTGGTTGAAGTCGCGGATTCGCATGGGGTACAACTTGCCGATCAGGTGGTCGCACTCATGCTGGACCACCCGGGCATGAAAACCATCCACAGTGCGATCAATCGGATCGCCGTAAGGGTCAAAGCCGGTGTAACGGATGCGTGAATAACGCGGCACCAGCCCGCGCAGGCCGGGCGCCGACAGGCAGCCTTCCCAGCCGTTTTCTTCCTCGTCCGACAGCGGCATGATCACCGGGTTGAGCAACACGGTGCGCGGCACCAGCGGCGCATCCGGATAACGCGGGTTCACCGCATCGGTGCCAAAAATCACCAGTTGCAGGTCCACGCCAATCTGCGGCGCGGCCAGTCCGGCGCCGTTGACCAAACGCATGGTCTCGAACATGTCAGACACCAGCAGATGGATCTCGTCGGTGTCGAATTCGGTCACGGGAGGCGCAACACGCAGCAGGCGCGGGTCGCCCATTTTGAGGATTTCGCGGATGGTCATGGCACCCACCTCGCTTTCAGCGTTTGTAGATGGACAAGCAAGGTCGGAACGTCGGTTTCGACAATACTCCAGAGAGTGTCATGGTCGATTCCGAGATAACCGTGAATGAGTCGATTTCGCGTTGCAATGATCATGCGCCACGGAATCTGCGGCAACGAGGTACGGACCGATTCGGGGATATGGTTGGCGGCCTCACCAATCAACTCAAGATTGCGAACCGTGGCATCAAAACGCAAGTCATCGTTTACAAATCCGGCTTGATCGAGCCCTGTCGTAAAAGTCTGCACGCGGACACAGAAATCGAGCATGTCGTCAATATAAAAACGCCATTCCCGGTTTGACATGCCCTCAGACATGAACAGCATCCCTCTCCACAAAGGGCCGGAGTTCGGCGCGTAGCGCTTTTTCCGTGACCAGATCAACACGGCAGGCCAGCAGGTCTTCGAGGTAGAACTGCACGCCAAAATAGCGGGCCGAAGTCGCTGGGCCATCGAAGGCGACAAGAACATCGACATCACTTTGGTCAGTGGCTGAATCCCGTGCGGTTGAGCCAAATACAGCGAGTTTTGTCACGCCAAATTGGCTGACCAAACGGGATTTGTGCTCTGTGAGAAGCCGGAGCGCTGTTTGACGTTTCATGACCGCAGTTTACCGTCCCGGCGATAGGGCAGCATGGACCTCTTGATCACCGTAACGCGCGGCTCCCGCTCCTGGGCAATGGCAAAACCCCGAGCATGCAGAGCCGCGCCTGCCACACGGCAAAATGGGGCATGGCCGACCAACCCGATCCCCCGCCGGCGCTCCCCGGCACCACCCCGCCTGCGGCGCCCGTACGCTGGCTGCTGATCGCCCTTGCGGTCACCAGCCTGGTGCTGGGCATCGTCGGTCTGTTCTTGCCGGTGGTGCCAACGGTACCCTTCATCCTGCTGTCGGCCTGGGCTGCGGCCCGCAGTTCACCGAAACTGCTGGCCTGGCTGGAAGCGCATCGGGCGTTCGGGCCCATGCTGACCGAGTGGCGGCGCGGCGGTGTAGTGCGCCGGCGTGCCAAATGGCTGACCACCCTGACCATGAGTGGCAGCGCGGTCTTCATGCTGCTGACTTTTCCCAAGCGCTGGATGGCGTTGGTGGTGATTGCCGTCATGGTCTGTGTGCTGGTCTGGATATGGCGCCGGCCGGAAAAGATGCCTGATGCCGTCCCGCCTGCTCCCTGAACCGATCAGGCGGCAGGTGTTTTCAGCAATAGCAGCAAACCGGTCTCATCAATCACGCTAATGTCCAGTTCCTGCGCTTTGGTCAGTTTGCTGCCGGCTTCGGTACCAGCCACCACGTAGTCGGTTTTTTTGCTGACCGAGCCTGCCACCTTGCCGCCGGCTGCCTCCACCCGGTCTTTCGCCTCGTCGCGGCTCAGGGTCGGTAAGGTGCCGGTGATGACAAAGGTCTTGCCCGACAGGGGCTGCGGCGCGCGGGCGGCCGGCTCGGCCTCTGGCCAGTGCACCCCACAGGCGCGCAACTGCTCGACCACCTCGCGGTTGTGCGCCTGGTCGAAAAAGGTGCGGATGCTCTGGGCGACGATGGGTCCGACATCGCTGACTTCCAGCAGCTGCGCTTCGGTCGCATCCATGATCGTGTCAAGCTTCCCAAAATGGCCCGCCAGCTCCTTGGCCGTGGCTTCGCCCACATGGCGTATGCCCAGACCAAACAGGAAACGCGGCAAGGTGGTGGACTTGGATTTTTCCAGCGCCTGCAGCAGGTTTTGCGCCGACTTGTCGGCCATGCGCTCCAGCCCGGCCAGCGCCGTCAGGCCCAGCTTGTAGAGATCGGGCAAGGTGCGGATGATGTTGGCATCAACCATCTGCTCGACCAGCCTGTCGCCCAGGCCTTCGACCTCGACGGCTCGCCGATGCGCGTAATGCAGGATGGCTTCCTTGCGCTGGGCGCCGCAGAACAGGCCGCCAGTGCAGCGGTAGTCGGCCTCGCCCTCCTCCCGCACCGCGTCGGAGCCGCAGACCGGGCAGGTGCGCGGCATGCTGAACTGCGGCGCGTCCTGCACACGCTTGTCGACCAGCACGCTGACCACCTCCGGAATCACATCGCCGGCGCGCCGCACGATCACGGTGTCGCCGATCCGCACATCCTTGCGTCTGGCTTCGTCCTCGTTGTGCAGCGTGGCATTGGTGACGGTCACGCCACCCACAAACACCGGCGCCAGCTTGGCCACCGGCGTCAGTTTGCCGGTGCGGCCGACCTGCACATCGATGGCAAGCACGGTCGTGATTTGCTCCTGTGCCGGGTATTTGTGCGCCACCGCCCAGCGTGGCTCGCGTGTAACAAAACCCAGTTTTTTCTGCAACGCCAAGCTGTTGACCTTGTAAACCACGCCGTCGATGTCATAAGGCAGCTGGTCCCGCTCGCGCGCGATCTTGCCGTGAAATGATATCAATTCAGGAGCGCCTTGCGCAGTCTGGGTAAGGGCTGCGACCGGAAAACCCCAAGATTTGAGGATCAGCAGCATCTGGTAATGGCTTTCGAACTGCGGACCGCCCTCTTCCTGCGGCGTGACTTCGCCCAGGCCGTAGGCAAAAAAGCTCAGGGGGCGCTGGGCAGCAATACCCGGGTCGAGCTGGCGCACGGCGCCGGCCGCAGCATTGCGCGGATTGACGAAGGTTTTTTCGTTTTTGGCACCCTTGGCAATTTTGTCGCGCTGCTTGTCGTTGAGTGACTCGAAGGCATCGCGCCGCATGTAGACCTCGCCACGAACCTCTAGCACCGGCGGAACGTCGCTCGGAAGCCGCAGCGGAATTTGCCGGAGAGTGCGGATGTTCTGCGTCACCTCCTCGCCGACCTCGCCATCGCCGCGCGTGGCCGCCTGCATCAACACACCGTTTTCATAACGCAGGTTCATCGCCAGGCCGTCGAATTTCAGTTCGGCGACGTATTCCACCGGCGGATCGGACTCGGCCAGGCCCAGTTCCTTGCGCACGCGGGCATCGAAGTTCTGCGCACCGGTCGCTTCGGTATCGGTTTCTGTGCGTATGCTGAGCATGGGCACCGCATGGCGCACGCTGGCGAACTGGTCAAGCGCCTTGCCGCCGACACGCAAGGTCGGCGAATCCGGGCTGGCCAGCTCCGGGTTTGCGGCTTCCAGTGCCTGCAGCTCCCGGAACAGCTTGTCGTACTCGGCATCCGGAATGCTGGGCTCGTCCAGCACGTAATAGCGGTGCGCGTGCAGATGTAATTCGGTACGCAGCGCGGCGATGTGGTCAGCCGCCGAGCCCGGCTCAGGCTGCGTGAACAGGTCGGGAGTTGTCATGCCGAAAGCTCCATCAGCCATCCTGCTGCTTCACGGATTTGCAGCGGCCCCACATCCATGGCATGGCTCAAGCCGCGCAGCACCTGACTGGCGCGCGCCTGTGGCCATTCGCCGGCAAACCGCAGCAGGGCACGGTGCGGCTTGGCATCGCTGAGCTTGCATTCCACGAGATCGGTCAAGGTGTCGCCGTGGCTGAGCGCGAAATCAACTTCGGCGCCATCCTTGGTGCGGATGTAATGCAGCCCGGCTTCTTTGCCCAGCGCGTCCTGCTGCCATTCGACATGTTTGAGCAGCGAGCAAGCCATGAAGTTTTCAAAGCGTACGCCGTCATCGCCCTTGACCAGTCCGGTGTCATAAAAATACACCTTGGGCGCCTGTAACGTGGCCCGGGCGATATTGCGGTGCCAGGGGCGCACGGTGAACACAATGAACAAGGCCTCCAGAATATCAAGGTATTTTTTGAGCGTGCCCGGCGAAATGGCCAGATCCCGCCCCATCGATGCGAGTGACAAGGGCGAGCCCACCCGAGAGCGCAGCAGCTCTGCAAACAGGCGCATGGTGGTGATCTCTTGCAGACGCGAAAACTCCAGAACGTCCTCACGCACGAGATCGGAAAAGTACTCTGCCCGCCAGCGCGCAGCCTCCTCGTCGGTATCGGCCAGGCATGGCTCGGGGAAGCCGCCGCGCTGCAGCAGATGCGACAGCGCGTCCTCGGGCGCAGCGCCGGTTTGCTCACACCACTCGCGCACCGAAATCGGGTGCAAGCGCAGCTTGTAGTAGCGCCCGGCCAGCGATTCGCCGGATTGCCGGAACGTGTCCATGCGGGCGCTCCCCGTGACCAGCAGCGACTGGCCGTCAGTTCGGCCATCAAACACGCCCTTTAGCCAAGGCTTCCACTGGCGCATTTTGTGGATTTCGTCAAAGACGAGCAGCGTGGACTTCTTGTTCCAGGTCCTGTTTTCCAGCACGGCTCTGTGCTCCGGCACGTCGTAATTGAAGTATTGCGCGTCTTTGAATTCACTCAGCAACTGCCGACTGAGTGTGGTTTTACCCACCTGACGGGGCCCTGTCAGGATGACCATCTTCTTGTTGAGATCGGCCCTGACACAGGCATCAAGATAGCGCTGCATGCGACTATTTTAAATCAAATTGTCAAAAAGTCGCGACTTTTTGGCAATCTCATACATTAAAGTCGCAACAACAGACGCGGCAAGCATCCCATTTTCAGGAGAACAGGCGCCGGCCCAGCGCAGATCCGGCTGGCATGTCGCGCTCTTCCAGCGTGTTGTAGAGCTGCTCCAGGTCGGCGTGGATGGCTTCCATGGCTTCCGGCCGGATCGGCTGGCCCTGGTCGTCGATGATCACGCCGTCCATGCTGGAAGCCAACGCAATCGCGGCCTCGCAAAGTCGTACAAACGGCTGCTCGGCGCGCAACACCTGCGGCACATCCAGCGACAGCGTCAGCTCGCGCAAGGCCGTCTGTTCCGGCTCTTCAGCCATGGCGGCCTGGGTGTCGAAGGACAGGCCCAGCACCGGCGGCGCGTGCGGGCCGGACTGACTGGCCGGCAGCACCATGCGGCCCGGGATGGACCCGGCCACAAAACCGAGCTTGGCCGCACTCTGGTGTACATAACCGGGGCTCCAGGCCGTGTGCCTGGCACGCAGGGTGAAGCCCAGCTGTGCATCGTGGGTGCTGGCAAAGCTGTCGAGTTCGCGGGCGCGCGCCACCTCTTCCATCATGTCCGGAAACTCCGGCAGGCCGTCGATGGCGTCGGCAAAGGCTTGGGCCTTCATGACAAATTCGGAAAATTCGATCTGGTTCAGCGCGCCGGTGCGGTTGGCCAGTTGCACGCCGGCCTGGAAGGCGCTGTAACGCTGGCCGGCGGTCGGGGTTTCCCAGGCACCTGTGGCCAGGCTCAGGCCCTCGATGGCGAAGGGCTTGCTGCCGGCGCGGCGCGTGCCTGGCATGTCGGCCAGCGCCGCCTCGCCCGACACCACCGAGTCGATGACGATGGGGGCAATCACATCAATCAACGCGTCCAGGCCCGGTCTTTTCTCAGGCGTAGTCAGCGCCGTCAGGGCGTCCATGCCGGAGTCACCGTCAAAGCCGGGTTCCAGGCGTTGGGGCTGGGTGTCCTCGCCGTGGGGTGCGAAGTCCCCGACGGTCGGTTCGATGACCGGGGCCACCGGGTCGGGCGTGGGCTGCATCGGCAAATTTTTGCGCGCTGACCAGGCGCTGTGCGCCACCACGATGGCCAGCACGATGCCGCCAATGATTGCCAGACTGATCTGAAGTGTGCTCATCTAGCCCCCACGTTCGCCCACTGCGTGTGGCTCTCTGCCCCCCGAGGGGGCCGCTGCGCCTGCGGCCCGGCGAAGCCGGTTCCGCGGCCCCGGCTGAACTGAAGAGCCCAACATGCGCCTCTCTCCTTAACTATCGTCATGCGACCTCCGCAAATCCGAGGGCTGCTTCCATATCGACCGCAACGATGCGCGAAACGCCCTGCTCCTGCATGGTGACGCCGATGAGTTGTTCGGCCATTTCCATGGCGATCTTGTTGTGGCTGATGAACAGGAACTGGGTTTCCTTGCTCATGCTGGCCACCAGCTTGGCATAACGCTCGGTGTTGGCGTCGTCCAGCGGCGCATCCACCTCGTCCAGCAGACAGAATGGCGCGGGATTGAGCTGGAAGATCGCAAACACCAGCGCAATTGCGGTCAGTGCCTTTTCGCCGCCCGACAGCAAATGGATGGTCTGGTTCTTCTTGCCGGGCGGCTGCGCAAGCACCTGCACGCCGGCGTCGAGGATTTCCTCGCCGGTCATCATCAGTTTGGCATTGCCGCCGCCGAACAGCCGGGGGAACATCTCGCCGAAATGCCGGTTCACCGTTTCAAAGGTGGCGGACAGCAGCTCACGCGTTTCGGTATCGATCTTCTTGATCGCGTCTTCCAGCGTGTTCATGGCCTCGTTGAGGTCGGCCGACTGCGCATCGAGGAACTGCTTGCGTTCGCGCGCGCTGGCCAGTTCATCGAGAGCCGCCAGATTCACCGCACCCAGGGACTGGATCTCGCGGTTGATGCGGTCGATCTCGCCCTGCAGGCCAGTCAGGCGCACATTGCCGGTCTGGATCGATGACTCGACTGCGACGAGGTCAGCCTGGGCATCGGCCAGCAGTTGCGCGTACTGCTCGAACCCCAAGCGCGCCGCCTGTTCTTTCAGCTGGAACTCGGTGATGCGCTGGCGCAGCGGCTCGAGTTCGCGTTCCAGCTGCAGCCGGCGCTCGTCGCTGGCCCGCAGCTTGGTGGTCAGGTCGTCATACTGGCTGCGTTTGGCACCCAGGTCAGCCTCGCGCTCCAGCTTCACGTTGAGCGCATCCTGCAGGCCGGCCTTGGCGGCGGCATCGCTGAGGCGCGATAGTTCCTCTTTGGCGCGCTCTTCCTCGCTGGCAATTGTTGCGGCCTGCTGCGCGGCGATTTCTATTGAACGTGCCAGCTCGTCGCGGCGCGAAGCCAGGCTGCGCAGCGCAAACTGCGCTTCCTGCGACTGGCGCTCGAGCGCGCGCTGCTGTTCGCGCGATTCGTTCAATTTGCGCTCGGCCTCGATCACGCGGTCGTCAAGCTGGGCGTGGCGCTCCTGGCTGTCGGCCAGTTGCATGTCGAGTTCTTCAAAACGCGCCTCGGCGGTGACCTTGCGTTCCTGCAGGTCAGCCATCTGGGCGTCGATTTCGCCGAGGTCGGCAGCAATCTGCTCGCTGCGTGCCCGGGTCTGTTCGGCCAGTTGGGTCAGGCGCAGGACCTCGACCTGTAGCTCGTGGGTGCGGCTTTGGCCTTCGGCCGCTTCGCGTCGCGCCGTGGCCAGACGCTGGGCGGCGTCGGCGTAAGCCGCTTCGGCACGAATCAGCGCGCTGCGCGCCTCGTCAGCGATCAGTGCCTGGCCACGCAGTTGCTTTTCAAGGTTTTCGATTTCCTGGGCGCGCGCCAGCAGGCCGGATTGCTCTGAATCCTGGGCATAAAAACTTACGCTGTGCTGCGTTACCGCATGGCCGGTCTGCACAAAAATCACCTCACCGGCCTGCAGTTGCTGGCGCACGGCCAGGGCATCGTCCAGGCTGGTGGCGGTCAGGCAGCCGTGCAACCAGTCGCCCAGCAACGCGGCCTGGCCGGCATCGCCGAGGCGAAGGAAATCGCCCAGTGGTTTCAGGCCGGGGCGCGAAGCCGGGGCCGGGGCGGCGGCCGATGGCGGCGAATAAAACGAGAGTTTGGCCGGCGGGGTATCGCGGCCGTCAGTCCCGGCAAAACCACGCACCATGTCCAGGCGGCTGACTTCCAGCGCGCCCAGGCGCTCACGCAGCGCGGCTTCGAGGGCGTTTTCCCAGCCCTGTTCGATGTGAATGCGACTCCACAGGCCCTGCAAACCATCGAGCCCGTGTTTGGCCAGCCACGGTTTGAGCTTGCCGTCGGTCTTGACCTTTTCCTGCAGCGCCTTAAGCGCTTCCATGCGCGCTGACAGCTCGGCCTGTTTGGCCGATTCAGTGTTGACGGTCTGCTGCCTGGTGCGCCGATCCTCGTCGAGCTGCGGCACGCTGTCGGTCAGCTCGTGCAGGCGGGCCTCGACCATTTCCTGGTTTTCCTGCGCCGCGCTGAACTGCGTGTTGAGGTTGGCCAGGCGCGCCTCGTCGGGGGCGTTGAGCGCGTTTTTGTCGGCGCTCAGGCGTTCGTGGCGCAGGCTCAGCGCGCGCGACTGCTCCTCGATATTGCGCTGGTCGGCGGCCAGCACCTGGATCTGCTGCTGCACCTGGCCGACACTGCCGCGCTGCTCATTGGCCTTGGACTGGGCAGCGCGCAGCGCTTCTTCCAGCGCGGGTAGCTGGCCGGCCTGGTCTTCACTTTGTGCGGCCAGCAGTTCTGACTGTTCTTCGGCCTGCAGCGCTTGGGCGGCGAGGTTTTCGGTTTCCTGCGCGGCGTCATCCTTGCGCGCGGCCCACTGGGCGGTTTGCTCTTTCAATTGCGCCAGCCGCTGCTCGACCCGCTGCCGGCCCTCCACCACAAAACGGATTTCGGCCTCCAGGCGTCCGACTTCGGCACTGGCCTCGTACAGCTTGCCCTGGGCCTGGTTCACATGGTCGCCAGCGGCATAGTGCGCCTGGCGAATGGTTTCCAGGTCAGCCTCGATGTGGCGCAAATCGGCGATGCGGCTTTCGAGGTCGTTGACCGATTTTTCGGCTTCGGCCTTGACTCTGGCCTGATCGGCTTCGCTCTCGGCGCGCTTCAGAAACCACAGCTGGTGCTGCTTGAGCGTAGCGTCGGCGTGCAAGGTGTTGTAGCGCAAGGCGACCTCGGCCTGCTTCTCCAGCTTGTCGAGGTTGGCATTGAGCTCGCGCAGGATGTCCTCGACGCGCGTCAGGTTCTCACGCGTGTCGCTCAGGCGGTTGGCGGTTTCGCGGCGGCGCTCCTTGTACTTGGAAACACCCGCGGCTTCCTCGAGGAACAGGCGCAGCTCCTCGGGTTTGGATTCGATGATGCGGCTGATCGTGCCCTGTCCGATGATGGCGTAGGCGCGCGGTCCCAGGCCGGTGCCCAGGAACACGTCCTGCACGTCACGCCGGCGCACCGGCTGGTTATTGATGTAGTAGCTGCTGGTGCCGTCGCGCGTGAGCACCCGCTTGACGGCGATTTCGGCAAACTGGCCCCACTGGCCGCCTGCGCGGTGGTCGGCGTTGTCGAAGACCAGTTCGACGCTGGAGCGGCTGGCCGGTTTGCGGAGGTTGGTGCCGTTGAAGATCACGTCCTGCATGGACTCGCCGCGCAGCTCAGAGGCGCGGCTTTCACCGAGCACCCAGCGCACGGCATCCATGATGTTGGACTTGCCGCAACCGTTGGGGCCGACCACGCCGACCAGTTGCCCCGGCAGCACAAAATTGGTCGGTTCGGCAAAGGACTTGAACCCGGATAACTTGATCGAATTGAGACGCACGGCAGACCCTGTTTTCTTCTTGGCGCTTTGGAGCTAAGTCGTTGATTTTTATAGCGCTTTCAGGAAGCACCCGACCCGCCTCCAGCAATGCTGAGCCTGCAATGTTACCCGAGGGACCAGGGCTGGCCGCTGTAAAAAAGGGTGTCCGGGGCCTCCCCGCAGCCTGTCCCACCGGCTGATGCATCAAATCGCCCCCTAGCCCCCGACCAGCAAGGGAAGTTAGCTATAAATTCAATAGCAAGCATGGTGCCAGCTGCCGTAGCTGGCCGGCCCCCGGCGTACACACGGGATAATCCGGGCCATGAATCCCCTGTTGAAACGCCTGCAGCCCTACCCTTTTGAGCGGCTGCGCCTGCTGCACGCCGATGTCGCCCCCCATCCTGCCTACCGGCCCATCAGCCTGGGGATTGGGGAGCCCAAACATGCCACCCCCGAGCTGATCAAGACCGCGCTGAGCGCCAGCCTCGCCGGGCTGGCCAGCTATCCCGCAACGGCCGGCGAACCCAGGCTGCGCCAGTCCATGGCCGGCTGGATGCAGCGGCGTTACGGCCTGAGCCTGGATCCGCTAACGCAGATCCTGCCGGTCAATGGCTCGCGTGAAGCGCTGTTCGCCCTGGCTCAGACCGTGATCGATCCCACACAGCCCGGCGCGACGGTCGTGTCACCCAATCCCTTCTATCAAATCTATGAAGGCGCTGCGCTTCTTGCGGGCGCAGACACCTGGTTCGCCCCCAGCGACCCGGCGCGCAACTTCGCCGTCGACTGGGCCGCCGTGCCACAGGAGGTCTGGCAAAAGACGCAACTGCTGTTTGTCTGCTCACCCGGCAACCCCACCGGCGCGGTGATGGGCCTGGACGAGTGGAAACTGCTGTTCGAGCTGAGCGAGCGCTACGGCTTCGTGATTGCCTCGGACGAGTGCTACAGCGAGATCTACTTCCGTGACGAGCCGCCACTGGGCGGGCTGCAAGCCGCCGAGCAACTGGGGCGCCATGATTTCAAAAACCTCATCACGCTGACCAGCCTGTCCAAACGCAGCAATGTGCCGGGTCTGCGCAGCGGCTTTGTGGCCGGTGATGCGGCCCTGATCAAGCCCTTTCTGCTCTACCGCACCTACCACGGCAGCGCCATGAGCCCCGTCGTGCAAGCTGCCAGCATTGCCGCCTGGGATGACGAAGAACATGTCGGGCTCAACCGCGCGATGTACCGCGAGAAGTTCGCCGCAGTCACGCCCCTACTGGCCAAAGTCATGGACGTGGCCCTGCCCGACGCCGGTTTTTACCTGTGGGCTGCGATCCCTGAGCGTTTTGCTGGCGATGACGCGACTTTCTCGCGCGAGCTGCTCGCTCTTTACAATGTCGTGGTGCTGCCCGGTAGTTATCTGGCCCGCGAAGCCCGCGGCCACAACCCAGGCGCCGGCAGAATCCGTATGGCCCTGGTGGCTGAAACCGCCGAGTGTGTCGAAGCCGCAGAAAGAATCGTTTCCTTCATCCAATCCACCGCAAAGTGACCATGAATCAAGACCAACTCGAAAGCATCATCAACGCCGCCTGGGACGACCGCGCGAATCTGTCCCCGACGGCCGCGTCGAAAGAAGTCCAGGACGCGGTGGAGCACACGATCTCCGAGCTCAACGCCGGCCGGCTGCGCGTGGCCACGCGCCAGGGCGTGGGCCAATGGACCACGCATCAGTGGATCAAGAAGGCCGTGCTGCTGAGCTTCCGCCTGAAAGACAACGTGATGATGCGCGCCGGCGACCTCGGGTTTTTCGACAAGGTGCCGACCAAGTTCGCCCACCTGAGCGAAGAGGAAATGAAAGCCAGCGGCGTGCGTGTGGTGCCGCCTGCGGTGGCACGTCGCGGCAGCTTCATTGCCAAGGGCGCGATCCTGATGCCCAGCTACGTCAACATCGGCGCTTACGTCGATGAAGGCTCCATGGTTGATGCCTGGGCCACCGTCGGCAGCTGCGCGCAGGTCGGCAAGAACGTGCACCTGTCCGGCGGCGTTGGCCTGGGCGGCGTGCTGGAGCCGCTGCAGGCGAACCCGACCATCATCGAAGACAACTGCTTTATCGGTGCACGCTCGGAAGTGGTCGAAGGCGTGATTGTCGAAGAAAATTCCGTTATCTCCATGGGCGTCTACATCGGCCAGAGCACGCCGATCTACGACCGCGAAGCCGACACCGTGACCTACGGCCGCATCCCGGCAGGTTCTGTTGTGGTGTCGGGCAACCTGCCCAAGGCCGGCGGCAAATACAGTCTGTACTGCGCGGTGATCGTGAAGCGAGTGGATGCCAAGACCCGCGCGACCACCAGTCTCAATGATCTTCTCCGCGACTGATAGCCTCTCCTGACTGATTGATCGGAACCGACGATGAATGCGCAGACCATGAGCACGATGGAACGTATCCTGCGTTTGATGGCCGAGAAAAAGGCCTCCGACGTTTACCTGTCGGCGCACTCGCCGGCCCTGATCAAGATCAACGGCGAGGCGATCCCGATCAACAGCCAGATCCTGCCACCGGATGCGCCGCGCAACCTGCTGGCCGAGGTGTTGCCGCCTGAGAAAATCGAGGAGATGGAAGAGCTGGGCGAGCTCAACATGGCCTTCCCGCTGGCCGGCGTTGGCAACTTCCGCATCAGCGGCTTCAGGCAGCGCAGCACCTACGCCGCCGTGATCCGATATGTACCGAGCGAGATTCCCGCACTCTCAAGCCTCAATGTGCCACCCATCCTGGCCGACCTGATCATGGAAAAGCGCGGCCTGCTGCTGATGGTGGGATCCACCGGCGCCGGCAAAAGCACCACCTTGGCGGCCATGATGGACCACCGCAACGCAACCCAGCCCGGCCACATCCTGACCATTGAGGACCCGGTGGAATTTTTGTTCACCAACAAGAAATCGGTGGTGAACCAGCGCGAGGTCGGCAGCGACACCCAGTCGCTGCAGGTGGCGCTGAAAAACGCGCTGCGTCAGGCGCCCGACGTGATCCTGATTGGCGAAATCCGCGACCGGGAAACCATGTCGGCGGCGATTGCCTACGCCCAGTCCGGCCACCTGTGCCTGGCCACCATGCACGCCAACAACAGCTACCAGGCGCTCAACCGTATTCTGAGCTTCTATCCGGTCGAGGTGCGCAGCACCATGCTGGGCGACCTCGGTGCGGCCATGAAGGCCATCGTCTCGCAGCGCCTGCTGCGAACCCAGGCCGGAGGCCGCGCACCGGCGGTCGAGGTCATGCTCAACACCAAGCTGATTTCCGAGCTGATCGAAAAAGGCGACTTTTCCGGCGTCAAGGAAGCCATGGAAAAATCCATGGCGGAAGGCTCGCAAACCTTTGAGCAGGACATTGCCAAGCTCATCGTCAACGGCACGGTCACACGCAAGGAGGGTCTGCTGCACGCGGACTCGCCGACCAACCTGATGTGGCGCCTGGAAAACGACTTCTCCGCCGCCGCCAAGGCAGAAGAGCCCGAGGAAGACCCGGACGACCACCCTTCCTTCACCGAGATCACGCTCGACGTTCGCCACGACAAAACCGGCAACACCGGTTACGGCAACCCCTGAAGCCAGCCCTGCCCGCCTCATGTCATCCACACTGCGCCTTGCCGAGCAACTGATTTCTCGACCCTCCGTCACCCCTGACGACGCTGGCTGCCAGGCCATCCTCACGGCCCGGCTGGCGCCGCTGGGCTTTGAATGCGAAACCATCATCAGTGGACCAGAGCATTTCCGGGTCACCAACCTGTGGGCAAAATTCAAAGGTTTTAGGCCGGTAGCCCCCGTCCGTCAAGGACAAGAAGCTCCTGATTTGATAGCACCCCGGGTGCCCCGAACGCTGGTCTTCGCCGGCCACACCGATGTCGTGCCCACCGGCCCGCTGGAACAGTGGACCAGCCCGCCTTTCACGCCCAGCCATCGCGACGGCGTGCTCTACGGCCGCGGCGCGGCGGACATGAAAACATCGATTGCCGCCATGGTGGTGGCCGTTGAGGAATTCCTCGCCGCCAACCCGCAACCACATCTGTCAATCGCCTTCCTGATCACCAGCGACGAGGAAGGCCCCTCGGTGGACGGCACCACCATTGTTGTGCAGCAGCTCAAGGCGCGCGGCGAGGTGCTGGACTACTGCATCGTCGGCGAGCCGACTTCGGTGGACCAGCTCGGCGACATGATCAAGAACGGACGGCGCGGCACCCTGAGTGGCAAGCTCAGCGTCAAGGGCGTGCAGGGCCACATCGCCTACCCGCACCTGGCCGACAACCCGGTGCACCGCTTTGCACCGGCCCTGGCCGAGCTGGTGGCCACCGAGTGGGACAAAGGCAATGAATTTTTCCCCGCAACCAGCTGGCAGGTCTCGAATGTGCATGGCGGAACAGGCGCGTCCAACATCATCCCGGGCGAACTGGTGGTGGACTTCAACTTCCGTTTCTCCACCGAATCGACGGCCGACAGCCTGAGAACCCGGCTCGAAGCCATCCTGCAGAAACACCAGCTCGACTACGCGCTGAAGTGGACGCTGGGCGGCCAGCCCTTTCTGACGACGCCGGGCGAACTGGTGCAGGCGGTGACCGACGCCATCAAGGCCGAAACCGGCGTGACGACCGAGCTGTCCACCACCGGTGGCACCAGCGACGGGCGTTTTATCGCGAGCATCTGCCCGCAGCTTATCGAATTCGGCCCGATCAACGCCTCCATCCACAAAATCGACGAAAACGTGCGCGTTGACACGCTGGACCCGCTCAAAAACATCTACAAGGGCGTGCTGGAGCGCCTGGCCGCGCTGTGAGTAACGCGCAGACTACGACCGTCATCGCGCTGGTCGAGTATTGGGCTGATCGGCTGGAGGCCGCCGGCCTGACCTTGGCCGATGGCTTCGGCCAGGGCACGCTGACGGCCTTCGACGAAGCCGCCTGGCTGGTGCTGTGGTCACTGGGCCTGCCGCTGGATGAGCTCGATGAAGAGGAAAATACACCTGTAGCCCCCGCCGATGCTGAAAAGGTTGCTACACTTTTGGAAGCACGCATCAGCACCCGCAAGCCGGCCGCCTACCTGACGCGCGAGGCCTGGCTTCAGGGCGTTCCCTTCTACGTGGATGAACGCGTGATCATCCCGCGCTCGCTGATTGCCGAGCTGCTGGTGGATGAAAGCATTGATCACTGGCTCAGCGAAAACACACGGCGTGTGCTCGATTTATGCACCGGCAACGGCAGCCTGGCCATCCTGGCCGCAATGGCATACCCCGACGTGGCTGTGGATGCCGCCGATATCAGCAGCGACGCGCTGGCGGTGGCGAAAATCAATGTAGGTGTGCATGAGCTGCAGCAGCGCATCACCTTGATTGAATCCGACGGCCTGGCCGCCTGCCCCGGCCCCTATGACCTGATCCTGTGCAACCCGCCCTATGTCAACGCGGCCAGCATGGCGGCGCTTCCGGCCGAATTCCGGGCCGAGCCGGCGCTGGCACTGTCCGGCGGCGAAGACGGCATGGACTTCATCAGAAGCCTTTTTCTAAACGCAGCCGCTCATATGAGCGAAAATGCGGTTTTGGTGCTGGAAATCGGCAATGAGCGCGTTAATTTTGAACGCGCCTTTCCCGGTCTCGAACCCCTGTGGTTCGAGACCAGCGCAGGCCCTGACCAGGTTTTGCTGCTCACGCGCCAGCAACTGGCCTGAAACCTGCGTCCTGGCCCCTGGGCCACATCCTTTCCCGAGTTTGTCTGTTTTAAATGATTACCCTTAAAAACGTGGTGCTGCGTCGCGGCGCCAAAGTGATTCTCGACAGCGCGTCTGTCACCCTCAACCCCGGCGAAAAAATCGGCCTGGTGGGGCGCAACGGCGCCGGCAAATCGTCACTGTTTGCCATGCTCAACGGCACCTTGCACGAAGACGGCGGTGAGTTCTACATTCCCGCGCAGTGGCGCATGGCGCAGGTCGCCCAGGACATGCCCGAAACGGAGCAAAGTGCCACCGACTATGTGGTCGAGGGTGATGTGGTGCTGCTGGCAGCGCAGGCCGAGGTCACCGCCTCCGAAGAAAGCGGCGACGGCGACCGAATGGCGCACGCCTACATGGAGCTTTACGACGCCGGCGCGCACGACGCGCAGGCCAGGGCCCAGGCACTGATCCTCGGACTCGGCTTCAAGGTCAGTGAACTTGACAACCCGGTCAACAGTTTTTCCGGCGGCTGGCGCATGCGCCTGCAACTGGCGCGCGCCCTGATGTGCCCTTCCGAGCTGCTGCTGCTCGACGAACCCACCAACCACCTGGACCTGGACGCATTGGTCTGGCTGGAAGCCTGGCTGCAGCGCTACCCTGGCACCATGCTGGTCATCAGCCATGACCGCGAATTTCTCGATGCCGTGACCGACGTGACGGTGCACATCGAACGTGCCAAGCTGACGCGTTATGGCGGCAACTACAGCAAGTTTGAGGACCTGCGCGCCGAACAGATGGCGCTGCAACAAGGCGCATTCAACAAGCAGCAGGACAAGATTGCCCACCTGCAAAAATTCATCGCCCGCTTCAAGGCCAAGGCCAGCAAGGCCAAACAGGCGCAAAGCCGGGTCAAGGCGCTGGACCGCATGGAGAAAATCGCACCGCTTCTCGCCGAGGCCGACTTCACTTTCGAGTTCAAGGAACCGGCGAACCTGCCCAACCCCATGCTGTCGATGCAGAACGCATTCTTCGGCTACCCCGCGCCCGAGGATGCGCCCGAAGGCACGCCGCCCACCGTCATCGTGCAGAACGTCAGCAAGTCGGTGCTCGCCGGCCAGCGCATCGGCATTCTGGGCGCCAACGGGCAAGGCAAGTCAACCCTGGTCAAGACCATTGCGAGGGCATTGACCCCCATCAGTGGGGAGATGACCGAGGGCAAGGGCCTGAACATCGGCTATTTCGCTCAGCAGGAGCTCGACGTGTTACGCCCCGCCGACAACCCGCTGGAGCACATGATCCGCCTGGTCAAGGAAATGACCGCAGCCGGCAAGCTAGGCAACCAGCCCACACGTGAGCAGGACCTGCGCAGCTTTCTGGGCAACTTCAATTTCAGCGGCGACATGGTCAAGCAGGCCGTCGGCAGCATGAGCGGCGGCGAGAAAGCCCGGCTGGTGCTGTGCATGATTGTCTGGCAACGCCCCAACCTGCTGCTGCTCGATGAGCCGACCAACCACCTGGACCTGGCCACGCGCGAAGCGCTGTCAATGGCGCTCAATGAATTCGAAGGCACGGTGATGCTGGTCAGCCATGACCGGGCGCTGCTACGCGCGGTGTGCGACGAGTTCTGGATGGTCTCGCAAGGCGGTGTTGCGCCCTTTGACGGCGACCTGGACGACTATCAGAAGTATCTGCTGGACTACGCCAAACGCCAGCGCGAGGAAGCCAAAAAGGCTGCCAACACACCGGGTCCCGCCGTCGATGCTACAAAAACAATAGCTGTCAGCGCACAACAGGTGGGGGCTAAAGGCATATTTGATGCCCAAAAACCGGCCGACAAGAAGCAGGAGGCGCAGCGCCGCCAGCAGCAATCCGACAACGCTAAACCGCTGCGCAAGGAACTGGAAAAAATCGATACCCGCATGGCCTCGCTGACGGCCGAGCGGGACAGTCTTCAGGCGGGTCTGGCAGTCACCACGGCGCCAGCGGAAATCGCGCAGTCGGGTAAACGCCTCAAGGCCATCGACGCCGAACTGGTGACGCTGGAAGAACGCTGGCTGGAACTGACCGAGCAGATCGAAACCGCTACGGCCTGAAAACCCTGGCTTGACGCGCCGCCCTAACGCCGGGCGGCATTTCGGGCTACAGTGCGTCCATGCCCACCGCCCTTCAAATGGCTGCCGACGATGCAGCCCTCGCCGCCGCCGTCACCCGCAGCCGCAAGCTCTTGCACAGGCGCGCCGTGGTCGCCGCAGCGGCCAGCGCTGTGCCGGTGCCCGGGCTGGACTGGGCCGTCGATGCGGCCATGCTGTCGCGGCTGATCCCCGAGATCAACAAGGAGTTCGGCCTCACGCCGCAGCAGCTCGATCAACTCGACCCGACCAAACGAGAGCAGGTGCAAAAAGCCGTCGCTACTGTCGGATCGGTGCTGATTGGAAAACTCATCTCTAAAGACCTGATACTCAAGGCCGCCACCAAAATTGGCATGCGCCTGACCACCAAGCAACTCGCCAAATACGTTCCCTTCGCTGGCCAGATCGTTGCCGCCTCGGTCGGTTATGCAGCGATACGCTACCTCGGCGAGGAGCATATGAAGGATTGCATACGCGTGGCGCAGCAGGCGCAGCTTGAGGTACCGCTGCTGGGCTACAGGCCGGATCAACCGCTGCGGCGCAGCGGGCCGGCCCACAATCAGGGAAGGGCCTGAAGTCTGGAGAAAAACACATTCATGAGGTTTTTGAAATCCTCGGGGGGTACCGTTTCCTTGCGGTGAGCATCAAGTTCGGCAATCTGCGCCAGCTCCAGCGGAAGCGCCTGCAGCGCGGCCATGGAGACACCTTCGAACAGGCGCTCAACAGTGGTGGTGATGTGGACGATCCGGCAATTGCGGTGCCTGCTGTCGCCCATGACCTGCACATATTTTCCGAGCACCCCGCGCTCCGGGCCTTCCAGAACCTGTGCAAATACGCCACCACCAAAAACCAGGACCCCGGTGATGCCGAGCGGTGGATTGTTTTTCTCCGCGCTTTTGAGAATGGCGGTGACAGCTTCTTCGTCGAGGCCCTCTGCCGCGTCGCTGATGTAGAGCAGTCTGATGATGTGAGCGTTCATTGGGCTAACCATGCCATGCGACGCACCGAAAATGGAGCGATCTGTGAAGCATGCCTTTCAGCGTTGATTTTGCATGGAATCGTGCTGGCTGTGCGGGCTCGTGCGGGCTCCTCAGTTTGAAGGCTGCAACACGGCACCCCAAAGAAAAAGCGCCTGACTTTGCAGTCAGGCGCTTTGAAATTTGGTGGGGCCTGCGGGGGTCGAACCCACGACAAACGGATTAAAAGTCCGCTGCTCTACCAACTGAGCTAAGGCCCCGAGGGGCATCTTTCGATGCTTCCCGGTCTTTGCTGCATCGTGTGCAGCAAAGCCTTGAATTATAGCGTCATTTTTTTGGGCTTTGCAAACTCACACCGCAATTTTGTCGAGTGCCCAGCCGGCCGCGCACAAGCCGAAGGTGGATGTCACGCTGACGACCGAGCCGTAGCCGTGGCAGTTGAGGCTGCCATCGCTTAGCTCTTCACCGGGCAACTCACACGCCTCGCCTTCACCTGAACCTGCAGCCGCAATGGCCGCCGGCTGCAACACGGCTTCACGGCTGAACACACAGGCGACGCCGATGCGCCCCTTGCGTGCAGCGCCGTGTTCCTTGCGCAAGCGATAACGCAATTGCGCCAGCAGGGGGTCGTGCGTGACCAGTGCGAGGTCGTCGATGTCGACCTTGTGGGCGTGGCGTTTGCCGCCGGCTGCGCCAACGCTGATGAGATCAATTTTGTTCTTCATGGCCCACGCGGCCATCGCGGTTTTGGCCCTGACCTGATCGCAGGCATCGATCACGGCGACGCCCTCCCCGCCCTGCAGGCCGGCGATGGCCGGCCAGTTGGCAGCATCGACGAATTCTTCAATGCAGTCTACTGCGCATACCGGGTTGATGTGCGAAATACGGTCGCGCATGGCCAGCACCTTGGCCTGCCCCAGCGTGTTGTCCAGCGCATGGATCTGGCGGTTGATGTTGGACTCGGCGATGTGGTCGAGATCGATCAGTGTGAGACGAGCCACGCCGCTGCGCGCAAGCGCCTCGGCAGCCCAGGAGCCAACACCCCCGAGCCCGACCACCACCATGTGGGCCGCGCGGATTTTGCGCGCGCCTGCGGCGCCGTACAAACGCGCCAGGCCACCGAAGCGGCGCTCCAGATCCGCCGGCGTTACCTCGGGTGCCCCAGGCATTGACGTGCGGAGCAAATCTAGGGTCATCACATGCTGCGCTCAAGCCGCCAGATCTGGTAACGCAGACCGGCCACGCAACCCACCAGGATGGCGGCCACCGCCACAAAACTGGTGGCACTCAGGGTGGCGATGCCTGACAGGCCCTGGCCGATGGTGCAGCCCATGGCGGTCACGCCGCCCACACCCATCAGCACAGCGCCGACCAGGTGATTACCGGTGTCTTCTGCATCACGAAAACCTTCCCAGCGGAAGCTGCGCGACAGCAGCGAATACACGGCCGAGCCCACGACCACACCAAACACTGACACGATGCCTAGGGTCAGCAGTTTGCTCTTGTCGCTGAAAAACATGAGCCAGTCCACCGTGTAGGCCACCGGCGAGACAAAACTCAGAGCCTCCATACGGCCCGAGTTGGTCGCCAAAAACGCTTCCTGCAGTGTGTCGGGGTGCTCGGCCACGTAACCCAGATGACCGCTCACCCACCACATGGCTACGACCACTGCACCAATGCCCAGGCCGGCGAGCAGGTTGTCGAAGCGGCAAAACTCAGCGCCAAGCAACGCCCAGGCGATCAGCCCACCGCCCAGTACAAGGGCGATGGCCAGGCCGGCCAGCGCCGGGGCCACGCCTGCTGCTGCACCAGCCCAGCTAGAAAGCGCTGCGTTGCTTGAAAAATCAACAGCCACGGAGTCCACTGTGGCCACGCGCAGCACAGCAGTGATGCCCTTGAGCGTCGCAAACGCCGCCACCCCCATGACCAGTATCACCACCAGCGACTTGAGGTTGCCACCACCTATGCGCACCAGCGTCTTGCTGCCGCAGCCGGACGCCAGCACCATGCCGAAGCCGAACAGGCCGCCGCCCACCAGGGCAGACAGCCAGATGAAGCGGTTCGAGGAATACAGCGTTTTGGACGGATCAATCAGGCCGGCTGCGGCCATGCCATAAAACCCGATCATGGCCACGCCCACAGCCATGCCCCACATGCGCATGCGAGTCCAGTCACCCATGTTGATGATGTCGCTGACCGCGCCCATGGTGCAGAAATGCGTGCGCTGCGCAATCGCGCCGAACAGCATGGAAAGGAGAAAGGCCGCCCAGAGAACCTGGGTGGTGAGGGTGTCGAGCTGGGAAGTGTCCATCCCCCGATTTTAGGGGCTGAACAGAAGAGCCGCCGCCCGCCTCCGGCTACTTCAGCTTGCTGAGGCGATCTTTGGCCACCGAGGCGGCTTCCGACTGCGGATAGGCTTTGAGCAGGTCCTGCAGCGTCTTGCGCGCGGCGCTGATGTCCTTGAGCTCAACCTGGCAGTTCGCTATTGCAAGCACCGCCTCAGGCGCGCGGACGTGTTCGGTGTCGGTCGCGACCAGTGTCCGGAAATTGGTGATGGCATCGCGGTAGTTGCGGAGAGCGTACTGCGCATTGCCAAGCCAGAACAGGGCCGGGGCCTTGTAGCCGCTTTGCGGATACCGCTTGAGGAAATTTCCGAAGCCAGTTTGCGCCGTTGCAAACTCGCCCTTGCGCATCACCGCCAGCGCTGTCTCGAATTCCTGCTTTTCAGCCGGGTCCGCGACAAATTCCCTGCCGTCCACAGAGACCTTGGACGGCTCGAATTTGCTGAGCCTGTCGTCCAGACCTTGCGACAGGTCCTTCTGCCGGCGCTGCACCTCAGACAGCTCTCGCGTCATCTGCTCGCCCTGCCCGCGCATCTGCGCCAGTTCGCTACGCAGTGCATCAATCTGCCCGGACAACTGCAGCAGGCTGCGTCTGAGTTGCGCGTTGTCTTCATTGACCTTGCGCAATTCTTCGGCCGTCCGCTGCTGGGACACATCGAGCCGCTGACGCATGTCTAAAATTGCCTTGCGGGCCTCGTCATCTTCGAACAAGCCAGCGTGCGCATTGAACGCCAACACGCAGGCCATCGCGGCCAGGGATATCGGGAGCTTCATCAAGATCACAGCTCCGGCTTAGCGGTAGTTGAACTCGGCACGGCGATTTTTCGCGTAGGACTCCTCGTCCGCACCGGTCGCGGCAGGTTTTTCCTCGCCGAAGCTGACCGCTTCGACCTGCGCATCGGTGGCCCCGAGCAAGGCCAGGGAACGGCGCACGGCTTCGGCGCGTTTCTGGCCCAGCGCGAGGTTGTATTCGCGGCCACCGCGCTCGTCAGTGCTGCCCTCGATCACCAGCTTGCGCGCCTTATTTGCGCTCAGGAAACGGGCATGGGCCTCGACGGTGGTCTGTGCTTCGGGTTTGATCACAAAACTGTCGTAATCGAAGTAAATCACGCGAGCGGCACCGGCCGGGCCTGCGAGTGAGGGATCCGTCGCACCGATGAGCACCGGCTCCACAGCGCGACCCGTGACGCCGGAGGCGGCGCCAGTACCGCCCTGGCCGGTCGCAACCGGCGCCCGGTTTTCAACTGGAACATCATTGAGTTTGACGCCCGAACTGCAGCCCACGATAGCAGCAGTCAGGGTGATGATGGCGGTGAGGGTAAGAATGCGTTTCATGATGACCTTGTCTGGAAATTGAAAGGAGGAAACTGATGAGGTCAGCCGGCTTACCTCTGAAAAGGTCCCCAGTCTGGCTCACGTATGTCTCCGGATGACCCGGTCAGGCGGGCCTTGATTTTTCCGTCCAGCGTGGTGGTCAGCAAAGCCTCGCGGCCTTGCTGCTGCGTCGCGTAGACGATGAGGCGGCTGTTGGGCGCAAAACTGGGGCTTTCGTCACCGTTGGTGTCCGTGATGGCCACCGCAGGTCCCTTGCCGAGCTCCATGACGTGCAGCTTGAAGGCGCCGCCTACGCGTGAAATATAGGCCAGCCAGCGGCCGTCGGGACTGAGCGCGGGCGATATGTTGTAACTCCCGGTAAAGGTGACGCGCTCCTCATTGCCGCCAGAGGCGCCCATGCGGTAGATCTGGGGAGAGCCACCGCGGTCGCTGACGAAATAAATGAAGCGTCCATCCGGAGAAAATGCCGGTTCGGTATCGATGCTGGCCGATTGCGTGAGGCGGCGCGGTTCGCCGCCTGCGGCTGCAATCGCGTAGAGTTGTGAGCCCCCGTCGCGGCTCAGCGTGGCGACCAACTGGCTGCCATCGGGTGACCAACTCGGCGCACTGTTGGAACCACGGAAATTGGCCAGCAGCCGGCGCCGTCCCGAGGCCACGTCATGGGCATAAATCACCGGCTTGCGCGACTCGAAGGACACATAGGCCAGTTGCGAGCCATTGGGGGACCATGACGGCGAAATAATGGGCTCCGGACTGGCCAGCGCCGACTGGGCGCCCTCACCGTCGGAGTCCGCAACCCACAGGTTGTAGCGCGTGCCCGTCTTCGTGACATAGGCGATGCGGGTGGAAAAAACACCCTTCTCGCCGGTCAACTTTTCATAGACAAAGTCGGCAATGCGGTGTGCAGACAGGCGTAAATCGCCCTGCGGCACCACGTAACTCTGGCCGCCCAGATCCTGCCCCCGCACCACGTCCCAGAGGCGGCATCGCACGTCATAACGGCCATCGGCCAGCCGCGTGATGCTGCCGGTCAGCAGGGAGTCGGCAGCGCGCTGGCGCCAAAGCGCCAGGTCAGGCCGCGAAGTTTCATCGAGCGGGTTGCCACTGGCGTCCACGGCGCGAAACTGGCCGCTTCTTTCCAGATCGGCCTGCACGATGGCAGCGATCTTTTGCGGAGACTGGGCGTCACCCCGGAACGCTGCGATGGCGATGGGCAACTGGGTCAGGCCCACGCCCGACACCTCGACGCGGAACTGGGCCCATGACGCTGGCAATACCGCCAGCGTGCCCAGACCCGTCAACGCGGCCATCAGACTGCGCCGTTGATGCCCGGCAAATGCGGTCGGGGAACTATCAGGTTTTTTTGGGTGCATTTTGCTGGTTCAAACAATACAAGGTGAAATATTTACCGAAGGCGGCCTGGGCCTGCATGGCACACACGGCAAAGCCCATGCTGCCATCAAGAATGCCAAGGCGAAAAATATAACTTTTCACGAAGGCCATCAGGCCCGATGTTACCGCCCGGGGCATCGAACTGGTCCTGCCGCGTGCATGGGCCTGCTGCGCCCACGCCAGGCTGTACTGCTCCAGCTTACGCCAGTAGTGCGCCGGGGTCGGATAGCTGTAATGCAGCAGGCGCGAGTTCAGGCGCACAAGGGCACCTGAATTGAGGATCACACGTTCATGCACCAGGTCGTCACTAAAACGCGCCTGGCCGCGGCGGAACAGGCGCAACACATGATCCGGCGTCCAGCCGCAATGATGGATCCACTGGCCGCAAAACTGTGTGAGGCGGGGAATTTCGAAGGCATCGGCCGCACGGTTTTGCATGGCCTTTTGAATCTCCAGCACCAGTTCCGGCGTGACACGTTCGTCGGCATCCAGTGACAACACCCAATCCTGGGTGGCATGCGCAAGCGCCATGTTTTTTTGCGGACCAAAGCCGGGCCATGTCGTGGTCTGAACAACTTCTGCGCCAAACGCACTTGCAATAGCACGTGTGTTGTCCGTGCTCGCGTTGTCAACAACCACCCACTGGTCGGCAAAGCTCACTGACTCCAGACATGCCTGCAAATTGGCCTCTTCGTTTTTGGTGATGATGATGACAGACAGGGTCATGGAAGTCCGGGCTTCGTAAATTGCACAGGCCAGCCACCACAATAAGCTTCCGTCGACAAGCGACCGATTTTGACCGTGGGTTGCAGGCAGGTTTGTAGGAATTGACCATCAATTGTTCCACGATAATGCAGGCTTCCCCACTTACTGCGCACTTGTGCAGCGGCCATGCCCAAAATTGCAATTGATCGTCATGTCGTTCTTTCATGCCACATCCCCGCAGTTGCGGATCGGGTAACGGCGCGGTCGCGCCGGAAATCCGACTCAAACGCAACAAGCGCATGGGTCAACGAGGCCTTGAATTGACAAGCATCACTGGCCTGGCAGCCACTGTCATCCCTGCCGATGCGTCACCCATCCCTATGGGCAAGCGCTTACGCCGCATCTGGCCTTACTTCAGTCGCCCTTCCAGCGCTTGGGCCCTGGCGATTGGTGCGACCCTTGTCGGTGCCGCCACCGAGCCCCTGATTCCGGCTTTGCTCCAGCCTTTGCTCGACAAGGGATTTCGCAAAGGGGACCTTGACATCTGGAAGGTTCCCGTCGCGCTGTTGCTCCTGTTCGGGGTGCGCGGTTTTGCCGGCTTTGTCGCGGAAGTCGCGCTGGCCAAAGTCACCAATTCCGGCCTTTTGAAGCTTCGCAAGGCCATGTTCGACAAGCTCCTCAGGGCGCGGCTCGACCTCTTTTCCAGCCAGTCGGCGAGCGCGTTGTCTAACACCGTGGTGTATGAGGTCCAGAACGGCTCCTCCATGCTCGTCAATGCCGTGATGGGTTTGACGCGTGATTCGCTGGCAGTGATGGCCCTCTGCGGCTACCTTCTGTACCTGAACTGGCAACTGACTCTCATCATCACCCTCCTGATCCCCGCAATTGCCTGGGTGATGCGCGTGTTGTCCAGCCGCCTTTACAGGTTGACCAGGGCCAGCCAGGGGGCGACCGATGCGCTGGCCTACGTTGTTGAAGAAAACGTGTTGGCTCACAGAGATATTCGGCTGCATGCGGCTCAGGGCGCTCAGGCCCAAAGGTTTGCTGTGCTCAGCGACGCCCTGCGCCGCCTGTCCATGAAATCGGTCGTTGCCTCAGCGGCCATGACACCCGCCACCCAGCTATTGACGGCCTCGGCACTGTCGGCTGTTATTTCCGTGGCCCTGCTGCAAAGTGCGACCGACAACACCTCGGTAGGCTCGTTTGTGGCATTTGTGACAGCCATGCTGATGCTGGTAGCACCCATCAAACGCCTGTCTGAGGCCGCCAACCCCATCACCCGCGGCCTTGCGGCTCTGGAGCGCGGTCTGGACCTGATGGAGAAAGCCCCCGACGAGCAGGGTGGCGACTTCTCAAAACCGAGGGCTGAAGGAAAGATCAGTTTTCTGAATACGCGGGTAGCCTATACCCAGGACGCTCCACCTGCGGTGGATGCCCTGAACCTGTCCATCGCCCCGGGCGAAACAGTTGCGCTGGTCGGCGCTTCGGGTGCAGGAAAAACCACGCTGGTCAACCTGCTGCCGCGCTTTCTGGAACCCACTTCGGGGAGCATTGAGCTTGATGGCGTGCCGCTGGCCGACTGGAAAATCGACTCCTTGCGCAGCCAGTTTGCGCTGGTCAGCCAGCATGTGGTGATGCTCAACGACACCGTTGCGGCGAACGTGGCGCTGGGCATGGAGGTGGACCGGGACAAGGTAGCTTCCAGCCTCAAGGCCGCCAACCTGGCGCGTTTTGTTACCGACCTGCCGCAAGGCATCGATACCCTGGTGGGCCACAACGCCACGCAACTCTCTGGAGGGCAGAGGCAGCGCTTGGCCATTGCGCGTGCACTTTACAAGGATGCGCCCATTCTTATCCTTGACGAGGCCACTTCTGCCCTGGATACCGAATCCGAACGCGCCGTACAGGAAGCTCTGCTGCGCCTGATGCGCAACCGCACCACTTTGGTGATTGCCCACCGCCTGTCCACTGTGCAGCATGCCAGTCGGATTGTGGTGATGGATACCGGCCGGATTGTAGAGACCGGCTCCCACGCCGAACTGATCACCGGCGACGGTCCGTATGCGCGGCTGTACCGGCTGGGCCTGTACGATTCGGATCTTTCGCAAAGCGCACCCTCTGTGCAACTCTCATGACAGTTTCCATCAGTGGTTTCACCTTCATCCGCAACGGCGTTGAGCTGGGCTTTCCTTTTGAGGCGTCGATACGCTCGCTGCTGCCGCTGGTGGATGAGTTCGTGGTGGCCGTGGGGCAAGGCAGCGATGACACCCTCGCACGGGTGCGCGCCATTGGTGACCCGAAAATCCGCGTCATCGAAACCCTGTGGAATGAACGCATGGCGGACCGCGGATTTGTGTATGCCCAGCAGAAAATGATCGCCCAGTACGCCTGCACCGGCGACTGGGCGTTTTACCTTGAAGGCGACGAAGTGGTCCACGAGGATGACCTGCCGGCCATCCGCGCCAGCGTGGAGCGGCATCACGCCAACCCGGAGGTGGAGGCCCTGGTGTTTGACTACCGCCATTTTTACGGTTCGGCGCAGTGGGTGTCGATCAGCCCCGGCTGGTATCGCCGCGAGTGCCGGCTGATCCGCAACACCATCCGCAGCTATGCGCCCGACGGCCAGTACTGGCTGGTTACCACCGATCACAAAAAGCCGCGCAACCCCAAGGCGGCGCTGGCCAATGCGCACATCTTTCACTATGGCTGGATTCGCCGCAATGAGGACATGCAGAAGAAGCTCGACCAGGTCAGCAAGTACTGGGCTGATTCCACCACCATGCAGGTCAAGTACAGTCAGTTCGACGCGAGGGCCTTGCAGGCCTATCGGGGGACCCACCCTGCTGTGGCAAGGCAGTGGCTGGCGACGGGCGCCGAGCAGGAACTCCACATTGACCCGGGCTACCGGCCCACGCCCAAGGAAAACAAGTACCACCTGATGCGGCGGATTGAACTGTTGACGGGGCTGGATTTCAGTCGCAAACACTTCAAGCTGGTCGCCTGAGTCCGCGCAGCTCAGAGTCTCGACGCTGCCAGTGACGAGAGATACACCGACTCCTGCTGGCGCGCGATGTATTCCCAGCGGAAAGCGCTGGCGAAAATCCGGGCATGCCCGCCCAAAGTGCGGCGCAGTTCCTCATCTCTTGATATCTTTTCCAGGGCTGCGCCCAGTGCCTGGACATTGCGAGGATCCTCAAGCACCAGCGCGTTGACACCATCGCTCAGCAGGCCGGAAATTCCGCAATAGGCCGCGCCGCTGACCACGACCGGCAAGGCGTGCGCCATGGCCTCCAGGACCACCATCGCAAAGGTATCTTCCAGCGTCGGGTGCACCAAGGCGTCAACAGCCAGATATGCCGCACCCACATCCTGCATGACCCCCAGGAAAAACACCCGCCCGCCGATGCCGAGCGACTCGGCCCGCTGCCTGAACTCGGGGATATGTCCGGGGTTTCCGACGACGGCAAGCACCGTCGGCTCAGGCAGCATTGCCAGCACCTCAAGGAGGGTGTCCAGCCCCTTCTTGCGGTAGTCGTTGCCGACAAACAGCAGGCAAAAGCCTTGCGCGGGCAAGCCCAGCGTTCGCCGCGCCCGGACTTTGTCGTCGTCGTTGGCGGGCTGCGCCGGAAGGTGAACGCCCGGGGTGATGACGCTGGTCATAACCTCTGCGCCCGGGTAAGTTGCGGCCGTGATGCTGCCCAGGCTGGCGGAGGTGACCACCACACGGCGCGCCTTCACCGGTCTGAACCGCATGCATTCCAGCCCAAGATAGATCAGCAGCCGAGGGCTGGTCAGCACCTTGATCCAGCGCAGCAAGCGCCGCCAGCCTGTCCGCTTGTGGAACAGGTTGTGCCTGACCGGCACCACATGCACAGTCTGAACCTGGCCATGCCAGGTGTTTTCATGCGAATGCACGATGTCGAAGCCCGTGCGCGTGGCGCGCCAGGTGGCAAAGGCATACCAGAGCTGGTTAAGCCAACGCGGTTTACGCATCGGCATGGACACGCGGTGATAAGCGACGCCTGGCGCATGGTGATTGATCTGCTGGGCAAACACATGGACCTCATGGCGTAGCGCCAGTTGCTCGACCAGCGCGATGGAATAACGCTCCGCCCCACCACCCGTGTTGTCGAAAACCCGGTTCAGCACCGCAACGCGGAGCCTGGGCGGCACAGGCGGGCTCAAGCGCGCTCCCTGTCTTCGTAGCCAGTGGCGATCTTGAGCCAGAACACCGGCAGGCTGGTCGAACGCACCACCGGTACGCGCGGCAACTCCAGCAAGTTGCCGATGATGGTGCTGCGCCCCCGGCGAGTGGTGGTCGCGGTTTCGAAACCTGCCTCGCGCGCCATCACGACATGTTCAGGCGCGTATTCGCCATAGGGATAACAGAAGTGCTGCACGGACGTGCCCATCACGGTTTCCAGCGCAGCCTTGTCGTCCGTCATTTCAGCTTGTGCCGTCGGCGCATCACTCTGCAGAAGGCGCACATGGTTTTGAGTGTGTGAGCCGACCTCCTGCCCGCCGGCCGTCCACTGGCGCAACTGGCTGGCATCCATCAGCGGCACCTGGGCGATGCCGATGCCCTGGTCCCAGACATTCGTCTGGCCCAGCAGCTTGCTGACGGCGTAACAGGTCGATGAAAAGCCGTGGCGCTGCAGCACCGGCAGCGCGTGTGTCAGGTTGTTCAGGTAGCCATCGTCAAAGGTGATGCCCACCACCTTGCCGCTTCGTTGACCTTTCAGATAAGGAAGCAATGCGCTCATCGACAGCCCCTGGTAGCCAAGCAGCTTGAGCAAGGCCATCTGCCGGGCAAAGGCGCCTGGCGACACGTACAGACCTCGAAACGGCGCCCCCCTGGGCGGCGCTTCGCTGATCTGGTGGTAGACCAGGATGGGGATGGATGGCGATGGACGGGCAGTATCTAGCATACGGGCCAAGCAGGTCTACAGCAGGACGATATCGTATTGTTCCTGCGCCATCGCCGCCTCCGCCTGCAGCGAGATCGGCTTGCCGATGAAGTCGCTCAAGCCCGCCAGGTGCTGGCTTTCCTCATCGAGAAACAGCTCGATCACCTTGGGTGACGCGATGACCCGGAACTCGCGCGGATTGAACTGGCGCGCCTCGCGCAGGATTTCACGCAGAATGTCGTAGCCGACGCTGCGCGCCGTCTTGACCACACCCTTGCCCATGCAGGCGCTGCAGGGTTCGCACAGCTGGTGCGCCAGCGACTCGCGGGTGCGCTTGCGTGTCATCTCGAGCAGGCCCAGCGCCGAGAAGCCATTCACATGGGTCTTGATGCGGTCACGCGCGAGCTGCTTCTGAAATTCGGCCAGCACGGCTTCGCGGTGGCTGGCCTGCACCATGTCGATGAAGTCGACAATCACGATGCCGCCGAGGTTGCGCAGCCGCAGTTGCCGCGCAATGGCCAGCGAGGCCTCGAGGTTGGTCTTGAAGATGGTGTCGTCAAAATTGCGGGCACCGACATAACCGCCGGTGTTGACGTCCACCGTGGTCAGTGCCTCGGTCTGGTCGATGATCAGGTAACCGCCGGACTTGAGATCCACACGCCGGCCCAAAGCCTTGGCAATTTCCTCGTCGATGTTGAACAGATCGAAAATCGGGCGCTCGCCGCCGTGCAGTTGCAGCCGCTGCAGCGTTGCAGGCATGAACTCGGTGGCGAATTGCCTGAGCTGGTCGAACTGTTCGCGCGAATCGATACGTATGCTCAGCGTGTTTTCCACCACCATGTCACGCAACACCCGCTGCAGCAGGCTCAGGTCCTGGTGCAGTACCGACGCCGGAGGAAGCCGCAGCGCGGCGTCCTTGATGCGCGCCCAGGTCTTGCGCAGGTAGGCAATGTCCTCGCCCAGCTCCGCATCGGTCGCGTCTTCGCCGTTGGTGCGCAGGATAAAGCCACCGCCCATGTCTCCGGTCAGGGCCTGCAGGCGATCGCGCAATTCCTCGCGCTGTGCCGACGGGATTTTCTGCGACACGCCGATGTGGTTGTCCTGGGGCAGGAAGACCAGCAGGCGCCCCGCAATGCTGACCTGGGCCGTCAGCCTGGCGCCCTTGGTGCCTATCGGGTCCTTGAGCACCTGCACCATCATGGCCTGGCCCTCGAACAGCTGCTTTTCAATCGGCTGCGGAGCCGCCGAAGCGGCTCCACCGTCGGCATCGGCATGGCGGCTGTTGATGCTGCTCATCAGGTCGGCCACATGCAAGAACGCCGCTCGCTCCAGTCCAATGTCGATGAAGGCCGATTGCATGCCCGGCAACACCCGCACCACCTTGCCGAGGTAGACGTTGCCCACCAGACCGCGCTCCAGGGTGCGCTCCACGTGAAGCTCCTGCACCGCGCCGTATTCGACCACCGCCACGCGGGTTTCTTGGGGCGACCAGTTGATCAGGATGTCTTGTTGCATGTTTTGTCTCTATATTTTCAGGCCGGCCGCTCGCAGCAGTCCTGCCGTTTCATGCAGGGGCAAACCCATGATGCCCGAATAACTGCCGCTGATATGGCTGATGAACATGGCCACCCTGCCCTGTACCGCATACGCGCCAGCCTTGCCCATGGGTTCGCCCGATGCCACATAGGCGCGGATCTGTGCCCGGCTCATGGGGGCAAACGTCACGCGCGACACGCTCAGGGACTGCACGCGTTTGCGTCCGAGTTGCACCGCGACAGCAGTCAGCACGCGGTGCGTGGTTCCCGCCAATTCACCCAGCATGCGCGCGGCATCCGCTTCATCCTCAGGCTTGCCGTAAATGCGGCGGCCCAGCGCCACCGTGGTGTCAGAGCACAAGACCGGCGCCGACGGCAAGCCGCGCTTTTTCAAGCGCGCTACCGCGGCGTCGAGCTTGAGCTGTGTGACACGCTGCACATAGGCAGTGGGCGATTCGCCGCCTAACACGGCTTCCAGCGCTTCGCTGTCTTCCCCGGCGTCCGCCAGCAGCAATTCGCAGGAAACGCCCAGTTGCTCCAGCAACTGCCGCCGCCGCGGGCTTTGGGACGCGAGATAGATAAATTCAGTCATATTGAAGTCGCGAGGCAGACCAGGATCCCCGATTTAGTCCAACAGGGGCGCGGATCTGGCTCTGCCAGTCCGCAGGCGCAGCGGCCCCATAGGTGAGAAAAGGGGCAGCGCGCCGGAGGCTCGAAGCGACAAGCGTGGGGGCCATCACTCTCTGTGGTACGGATGGTTCACCGTGATGCTCCAGGCGCGGTACAGCTGCTCGATCAGCAGCACGCGCACCATGGCATGCGGCAAGGTCAGGTCGGACAGGCGCAGGCGCTCGTGCGCCGCCTGCTTGAAGCCGGGGTCCAGCCCGTCGGGCCCACCGATGACGATGGCCACATCGTCGCCCCCCAGTTGCCAGCCGGTCAGCCGGGCCGACAAGGCCAACGTGGTCACGGCCGTGCCGCGCTCGTCCAGCGCCACGATGCGTGTGCCTTTGGGAATTACGGCTTCGATGCGCTGGCGTTCGGCGGCCAGCAGGTTTTCCAGCGTTTTGGACGCGCGCGGCTCGGTCTTGACGGCTTTGAGTTCGACCTTCAGCTCAGGCGGGAAACGTTTGGCGTAGTCGTCGTAAGCGGTCTGCGCCCAGTCGGGCACCTTCTGGCCGACGGCGACAATCGTCAGCCTCATTGGCTCCGGGTCGAGGTCTTGCGGGCGGCAGGCTTTTTGGTTGCGGTTTTGGCCGCCGTTTTGACGGCAGTCTTCCTGGCCACCGCTTTTTTGGTGGCAGGAATCTTCACGATCGGCGTCTTGGCTGCAGACTTCTTCGCCGCTGGTTTGGCGGCAGGCTCGGCCGCTGGTGCGGCGGCATTGCGTTTGGCGGTCCAGTCGTTGGTCTTGCCGACGCGGCCGACATAAGTGCCGTCGTCGGTGCGGGCGACCTTTTTGGTGGCGGGTTTGGTTTCAGCCTTGCCAGCCGATTTGGCGGACTTCGCAGCAGGCTTGCCGCCTGCGCGGCCCTTGACTGGCTTGGGTACTTCTTCGGCTTCCGGTTTGGCGGCCTTGACCAGCGGGGCCGGCGCGCCGAGTTTGAGCTTGACAGGTTTGTCGCCCCACAGTTCTTCCAGGTGGTAATACTGGCGGATGGTGGGTTGCATGATGTGGGCCACGGCTGCGCCGCAATCCACGATGATCCATTCGCCGTTTTCTTCGCCTTCTATGCGGGGCTTGGAGAAACCGGCGTCGCGCACCGCATCACGCACGCTGGCTGCCAGGGCCTTGGTTTGCCGGTTAGAGCTGCCAGAAGCGATGATCACGCGCTCGAACAGCGAGGTGATGTGTTCCGTGTCAAACACCTGAATGTCCACCCCTTTCACGTCTTCCAGCCCATCGATGATGGCTCGCTGCAGTTTCTGGACGTCTTTTTTGGCAGCGGTGGTGTTGGCGGGGGTGGAGGTCATGCAGTGTGGGCTTCAATAAAATAAAAGGTTCGAATCAGGGCGAAATATAGAGACGATGGCGCTCAATATAACGCGCAACAGGCTCGGGAACCAGCCGAGCCAGGTCTTGCAGGCTTGCGGTGCCCGCCGCGATCTGCCGCCGGATATCGGTGGCGCTGACGGACATCAGGGGCAGTTGCAGGGGCACCAGCGGGTGTGGAAGCTGAATTTGAGGGTCAAATCCGGCCTCAGCCCTTGTCGGTCCTGCGCGATCTGCTATACAAATTATAGCTAATTGGATCAGGTCTTCCCAGCGGTGCCAGGTTTTCAGCGCCGCGAACTGGTCTTTTCCAATGATGAGGTAGAGCCGGGCACCCGGATTCTCGGCCTGCAGCGCCTCCAGGGTGTCAATGGTGAAACTCGGTCCAGGTCGCTGAAGTTCGCGCGCGTCCACCCGTACCCGCTCAAGGTCGCCAAAAGCCTGTTCAGCCATGGCGAGCCGATGTTCGGGGGCGCTGAGCGCCCTGTCCTTGTGCCAGGCCTGCCCCGTTGGAACGATGTGCAGCGCATCGAGTTGCAACTGCGCCACCGCCGCCTGGGCCAGCGCCACGTGCGCCAGATGCGGCGGGTCAAACGAACCGCCGAACATGCCGATGCGTCGTGCGCTGGCCTCTGGATTGCTCAAAGCCAGTCCCGCCGGATCAAAAACTCCGTGTTCAGGCGCGCCTCTGGCGAACCTGCTTCCAGCGCCCGCTGGTAAGACCAGCTCACCAGCGGCGGCATGGACATGAGGATGGATTCGGTGCGCCCACCGGACTGAAGCCCGAAATGGGTTCCGCGGTCCCAGACCAGGTTGAACTCGACATACCGGCCCCGGCGGTAAAGCTGGAAGTCGCGCTCGCGCTCGCCGTACGCCATGTCCTTGCGCCTTTCGACAATGGGCAGGTAGGCCGGCAGGAAGGCATCGGCCACCGATTGCATCATGGCCCGGCTGCGTTCAAAACCCAGCTCCTGGAAGTCGTCGAAAAACACACCGCCTATGCCGCGCTGCTCATCGCGGTGCTTCAAATAGAAATACTCGTCGCACCAGGTCTTGAAGCGCGGGTATTTGTCCTCGCCGAAGGGCGCCAGTGCATCGCTGCAGGTCTGATGGAAGTGCCGCGCGTCATCTTCAAAGCCGTAATAAGGCGTCAGGTCCATGCCGCCGCCGAACCAGCAGGCTTTGGCGCCAGAGGCAGGCGTTGCAACCAGCATGCGCACATTCATGTGCACCGTCGGCACATAGGGATTGCGCGGATGAAACACCAGGGACACGCCCATGGCTTCGAAGGGCGCGCCCGACAGCTCCGGCCGGTGCTGTGTGGCGGAGGGCGGCAGTTTGGGCCCGCGCACATGCGAGAACCCGCAACCGGCGCGCTCAAACACGTCGCCCTGCTCCAGGATCATGGTGATGCCATTGCCCTGCAGCGGCTCATCAGCCGCCTTCTCCCAGGGATCGGCGGCAAACACACCGCCATCAATGGCAGCAATGCTGCTGGTGATGCGCTGCTGCAAACCCAGCAGATAGCTGCGAACGGGGGAAGAATCGATCATGGTCGTCATTTCACAATGGTATCGGCCTACAGGCGGCCCGCCTTGAGCACGCGCACAGGACGGGCGGCCACGGCCCAAAGGCCACGACCCTGAAGCGGCTGTACGTCGCTGCCCATCAGGGCTTGATCGCTCGATAACCGATGTCCTTGCGGTACTGGGCGCCGTCAAAATGAATGGACTTCGCGGCCTCGTAGGCATGCTGCTGCGCCTCCTTGACCGAACTGGCCAGCGCAGTGACACATAACACGCGCCCGCCCGAAGTGACGACGCCGCCTTTGTTGCCACCTTCGGCCGTGGCAGTGCCAGCATGAAACACCACCGTGTCCTCCGCGTCTAAGGTATTGACCGCCGGCAGGCCGGTGATCAGGTCGCCCTTGCGCGGCTGCAGTGGATAGCCGTGCGCGGCCATCACCACGCCCAGCGCCACCCGGCGGTCCCAGTCGAGCTCGACCTCGTCCAGCTTGCCCGAGGTCGCGGCCATCATCACCTCATAGAGATCGGACTTGAGCCGCAGCATGATGGGCTGGGTTTCCGGGTCGCCCATGCGGCAGTTGAATTCCAGCGTCTTGACCTTGCCGTCGGGTGTGATCATCAAGCCAGCGTACAAAAAGCCGGTGAAAGGAATGCCGTCTTTTTCCATGCCTTTGATGGTCGGCAGGATGATCTCGCGCATGGCACGCGCATGCACCGTGGGCGTGACCACCGGCGCAGGCGAGTAGGCGCCCATGCCGCCGGTGTTTGGCCCTTGGTCGCCGTCGAGCAGGCGTTTGTGGTCCTGGCTGGTCGCCATGGCCGCAACATTCTTCCCGTCGCACATCACGATGAAGCTGGCTTCCTCGCCTTCCAGAAATTCCTCGATCACCACCCGCGCGCCGCCAGCGTTGTGCGTCACGCCCAACGGATTGAAGCTGGGGTCGGGCGCCAGCATGAACTCGATGGCTTCATGTGCCTCATGCAGACTCATGGCCACGACCACACCTTTGCCGGCCGCCAGGCCATCGGCCTTGACCACAATCGGTGCGCCCTTCTCGTCCACATAGGCGTGGGCTGCTGTCGCATCGGTGAAAGTTTCGTATTCGGCCGTCGGAATGCCATGCCGCTTCATGAAGGCCTTCGAAAAGGCCTTGGAACTTTCGAGCTGCGCGGCCGCTTTTGTCGGGCCGAATACACGCAGACCGTGCGCGCGAAACTCGTCCACCATGCCCGCCGCCAGAGGCTGCTCGGGGCCCACCACCGTCAATGCTATCTTTTCAGTAGCTGCCCACGCCCGCAGCGCGTGGACATCCGTGATATTTACGTTCTCAAGGCGCGAATCCAGCGCCGTGCCCCCGTTGCCCGGCGCAACGTACACCGCCTGCACCTTGGGAGACTGGGCCAGTTTCCAGGCCAGCGCATGTTCACGGCCACCGCCGCCGACCACCAGGACTTTCATGGAAGAACTTTCGTAGATGGATTTCCAAAACAAACAAACAAACCTTCAGACGGCAGCGCAATATGCAAAGCGACAAGCGGGAGCACGCCCTTTTTACCAGCAAGGGCCGCGGAACCGGCTTTGCCGGGCCGCAGGCGCAGCGCCCCCCCGGGGGGCAGCGACGACACGAAGTGCGGAGCGTGGGGGCTCATGCAATGGCTGCGTTGTGAAACACGTCCTGGGTGTCGCCCAGGTCTTCCAGCACGTCGAGCAGGCGCTGCATTTTTTCGCCCTCTGCGCCGGACATCTCGATCATGTTGTCGGCACGCATGGTGACTTCGGCGACTTCGGGCTTCAGACCGGCGGCTTCCAGCGCGTTCTTGACGGTTTCGAAACCGGTGTAAGGCGTCAACACCTCGATGGCGCCATCTTCATGCGTGATCACGTCGTCGGCGCCGGACTCCAGCGCCACTTCCATGATCTTGTCTTCGCTGGTGCCGGGCGCAAAAATAAGCTGACCGCAATGCTTGAACTGGAAAGCCACCGAGCCTTCAGTGCCCATGTTGCCGCCGTGTTTGGAAAACGCATGCCGCACCTCGGCCACGGTGCGCACCTTGTTGTCGGTCATGCAGTCCACGATGATGGCCGCGCCGCCAATGCCGTAACCCTCGTAGCGGACTTCCTCGTAATGCACGCCTTCCAGGCTTCCAGTCGCCTTGGCAATACCGTATTTGACGTTTTCCAGCGGCATGTTGGCCGCCTTGGCTTTTTCAGCGGCCAGCCGCAGGCGCGGATTGGTGCCCATGTCGCCCCCGCCCATGCGGGCCGCAACCATGATTTCCCGCATCACGCGGGTCCAGACGCGCTGGCGTTTTTCGTCCTGGCGCCCCTTGCGGTGCTGAATATTCGCCCATTTGCTGTGACCGGCCACGGAAATCCTTTGGAATTGATTTAATCTGCAGGGCGCATTTTACTTTTTCACATAGAGGACACCCCATGGCCGAGCCGTTTTTGATTGCCAGGAATGCATCCACCACCTGCGAACTGCTCCCGGCGCTGGCCAACCGCCACGGCCTGATCACCGGCGCCACCGGCACTGGCAAGACGGTCACCCTGCAAACCCTGGCTGAAAACTTCTCGAAAATCGGCGTGCCGGTCTTCATGGCCGACGTCAAGGGCGACCTGGCCGGCATCAGCCAGGCCGGCAGCATGGGCGAAAAGATGTCCGCTGTACTGAAGGAGCGCGGCATAGCCAAGCCCGAACCCCTGGCCTGCCCCACCACCCTGTGGGATGTGTTTGGCGAGCAAGGGCACCCGGTGAGGGCAACGGTCTCCGACATGGGCCCGCTGCTGCTGGGCCGCATGCTGGGCTTGAACGAAACCCAGGCTGGCGTGATCAACCTGGTGTTCAAGATCGCCGACGACGCCGGCATGCTGCTGCTGGACCTGAAAGATTTGCGCGCCATGCTGCAGCATGTGGGCGACAACGCCAGCAAGTTCACCACCGAATACGGCAATATCAGCGCCGCCAGCGTGGGCGCCATCCAGCGCGGGCTGATGCAGATCGAAACCCAGGGTGGCGACAAGTTTTTCGGTGAGCCCATGCTCAACATCAGCGACTTCATGCAAACCGTGGACGGCAAGGGTGTCATCAACATCCTGGCCGCCGACAAGCTGATGAACTCGCCACGCCTGTACGCTACCTTTTTGCTGTGGATGTTGTCCGAGCTGTTCGAACAGTTGCCCGAGATTGGCGATCCCGATCAGCCCAAGCTGGTGTTTTTCTTCGACGAGGCGCATCTGCTGTTCACCGACGCGCCCAAGGCACTGATCGAGCGCATCGAACTGGTGGTGCGGCTGGTGCGCTCCAAGGGCGTGGGCGTTTTCTTCGTCACGCAGAACCCGTTGGACATTCCCGATTCTGTGCTGGCCCAGCTCGGCAACCGCGTGCAACATGCGCTGCGCGCCTACACCCCGCGCGATCAGAAGGCCGTCAAGGCAACAGCGCAGACCATGCGGCAAAAGCCCGGTTTGGACATTGAAACCGCCATCACCGAACTCGCCGTGGGCGAGGCGCTAGTAAGTTTTCTCGACAGCAAGGGCCGGCCCAGCGTCACCGAGCGCGCCTACGTCCTGCCGCCCGGCAGCCAGATCGGCCCGATCACGCCGCAGCAGCGCCATGCGCTGGTGGCCACCTCCCTGGTTGCCGGTGTGTACGAAAAAGCGGTCGATAGCGACTCCGCCTACGAGATGCTCAAGACCCGCACCGCCGCGACACAGGCCGAAACAGCCAAGGCCGCCGAAACCTCGGGTGGTTTCATGGGCGGGCTCAGCGACGTGTTGTTCGGCTCCAAGGGCCCGCGCGGCGGTCAGCGCGACGGACTGGTGCAACAGGTGCTCAAGTCCGAGGCTCGCAACCTGGCGCGCCAGGTGCTGCGCGGCGCACTGGGCGGCATCCTCGGCGGCAGAAAGCGCTAAAGCAACTCGAACCGAAGCTCGCTGCCGCGGGCTGTCGCAAATTAGCGACCTGCAAAATTTCGGGCTTGTCAATCGCAGCACGCATCGGTACATTGAATTTTTTGAAGGATCCGCAATGTCTGCTGAAGTTGTTGCCAAGGCTGTGGACCCCACTGCGGCACCCCCCTCCTCTGCCCCATCCCCGGCCGCTGCCTCTGCTGCGCCACAACACATTCGCCTGACGTCCCACGCCGGTGGCCACGGCGCCCTGCCGATACGCTGGGCGGCGGCCACCCCCACCGAACGCGGACCGGTGGTCGGCACCACTACCAAACGAAGCCACCGCAACGTCATTGGCACCCACAGCGGCTCCTACAGCGTTTACCGTGCGCTCGCGATTGCTTCCGGTTCGCTTTCTGCCAAACACAAGGCCGACCTCACCAACACATCCCCCACCGACATCATCGGTCCCTACCCGCAGTGGAGCGAGCCCGGCCGCATTGTCGCCATGGACCCCTGGGGCGCGACGGTGGCCGACGTGTTTGCCAACGAATTGGCAGCGGGTTACGACATCCGCCCCACGATTGCCGTCACGCAGGCGCACGTCATCCTTCCGGAAGTGATTGAGGCCTTGAAGTCCGGCCGCTTGAAAGCCGACGGCAAATACCTGACCGCCGGAGGCGCGGCCATGGTGACCAAGGTGGCGGTCGAGCCGGTCTGGTATTTGCCTGAAGTTGCCAAACGTTTTAACTGCAGCGAGACCGACCTGCGCCGCGTGCTGTTTGAAGAAACCGGTGGCATGTACCCGGAGTTGGTGACTCGCAGTGACCTCGAAGTATTTTTGCCGCCCATCGGCGGCCTCACCGCGTATATCTTCGGCAAGCCACGCGACTTGGCCAACCCCGACATCGAGCTGACCGCCCGCGTGCATGACGAGTGCAATGGCTCTGACGTTTTTGGTTCCGACATCTGCACCTGCCGCCCCTACCTGACCCATGCCATTGAAGAATGTATCCAGGGTGCGCAACGCGGGGGCGTCGGTTTGGTCTCCTACTTCCGCAAGGAAGGTCGGGCTTTGGGCGAAGTCACCAAGTTCCTGGTCTACAACGCCCGCAAGCGCCAGGTTGGCGGCGACACGGCCGACCAGTACTTCAACCGCACCGAATGTGTGGCCGGCGTGCAGGACATGCGCTTTCAGGAGTTGATGCCCGACGTGCTGAACTGGATGGGCATACGCAAGATTCACCGGCTCGTTTCCATGAGCAACATGAAGTACGACGCCATCACGCGCGCCGGGATTGAGGTCGTTGAACGCGTCAACATCCCTGACCACATGATTCCTGCCGATGCGCAGGTGGAAATGGACGCGAAGATGGCTGCCGGCTATTTCACGCCCGGTGCAGTGCCCACGGCCGAAGAGCTGAAAAAGGCCAAGGGACGGGGGCTCGATGCCTGAGCCCCACACCCTGCAGGCAGACGCTATTAAAATAGGAGCTGCTGACGCCCGTACAGAAAGGGCTGTAGCCGAATTACGCTCTACAAGCACGATACGCCGGCGCGCTTCGGCGCTACTGGAGCGGGCGCGCCGTGGTGAATCGGCATGGTTCACCGTCAACGACGGCGCCATGAACACAGCCGCCTTGCTGGTGGCCGAGCTGACGCAGGCGCGTTACCCCCATCTGAAAATTCCGTACCACAGCCGCTGGCGGCACTTCGAGGCTGGCGGCGTGGACAGGCTGGCGCAACTGAACCAGGCGCTTGGCGCGGTCTCAGCCGCCGAAAGAGCCCGCGCGCAGATCGACCTGGCGCTGGTCAGCGTGCTGCTGGACGCAGGCGCCGGCCCCGACTGGTCTTTCTGCGAAGCTGCCGAAGGTGAACGCCCCGAGCACAGCTACAACCGCTCGGAAGGCCTGGGCGTGGCGAGTTTTCACGCGTTCATGAGCGGGCTGTTTTCCAGCGACCCTGCGCAAGCGCTGCAGGCCGATGCCAAAGGGCTTCAGGCCGTCACCACCGACAGCCTGGCCGCGGCCTTTCAGGCAGACGCTGCCACCAACCCGCTGGTAGGCCTGGAAGGCCGCGCCACCCTGCTGCGCCGTCTGGGCCAGGCCCTGCACGACCAGCCCGAACTGTTTGGCCAGCCTGCGCGGCCCGGGCATCTCTTTGATTTGCTGGCGCGGCAGTCCAAGGGCGGCTCCGACATCAACGCGCACGATCTGCTGACCGTGCTGCTCACCGGCCTGTCGCCGATCTGGCCGGCGCAAAACACGCTGGATGGCGTTGCGCTGGGTGACTGCTGGCGCCACGCAGCTGCGGGCAGCGAGGAAGAAGGTCCATCCATCGGCTGGGTGCCTTTTCACAAACTTTCGCAGTGGCTCACCTATTCGCTGCTCGAGCCCTTTGAATGGGCCGGCCACCCCGTCGGCGGGCTGGACGCGCTGACCGGCTTGCCTGAATACCGCAACGGCGGCCTCTTTCTAGACGCCGGCGTGTTGCAGCTCAAGGATCCGGCCCAGGCCGACCGGTTGCATGAGGCTGGTGACGAGCTGATCGTCGAATGGCGCGCTCTGACGGTGGCGCTGCTGGACGAGCTCGCGCCGCTGGTGCGCGAGCAGTTAGGATTGAGCGCTGAGCAGATGCCGCTGGCCTGCGTGCTCGAAGGCGGCACTTGGGCCGCCGGGCGCGTGCTGGCCCAGCAGTTGCATGGCGGCAAACCGCCCCTGAACATCCAGAGCGACGGCACCGTTTTCTAGAACCCGAACCCCGAGACACCGACATGACCACCCGCAGCGACAAAGTTCACCTGATCGACCACCCGCTGGTGCAGCACAAGCTCACGCTGATGCGGCGCAAGGACGCATCCACCAACACCTTTCGCACCCTGCTCAATGAGCTGAGCATGCTGATGGCCTATGAGGTCACGCGCGACATGCCCATGCAGGACATCGAGATCGAAACCCCGCTCGAAAAAACCACCTCCAAAGTCATTGACGGCAAAAAGCTGGTGTTTGTCTCCATCTTGCGCGCCGGCAACGGCATTCTTGAAGGCATGCTGAGTGTGGTGCCAGGCGCCCGCGTGGGCCATGTCGGCCTGTACCGCGACCCGAAAACCCTGACCGCCGTCGAGTACTACTTCAAGATGCCGCATGACATGGAAGAGCGCGACATCGTCATCGTCGACCCGATGCTCGCCACCGGCAATTCGGCCATTGCGGCGGTTGAGCGGCTCAAGGAACTCAACCCCAAGTCGATCAAGTTTGTCTGCCTGCTGACCTGCCCCGAAGGCATCGCCGCGCTGCAGGCCGCCCACCCCGACGTGCCGATCTACACCGCCGCCATCGACCGCGAGCTCAACGACCACGGCTACATTCTGCCGGGCCTGGGTGATGCCGGTGACCGCATCTTCGGCACAAAATAGGCCACCAGCCCAATAAACACGGGCGCAAGCAGCTATGTATTTCATAGCATGCTATTCCCTGGAGTATCGTCACACAGAGCCTGCGCCTGGCCACGCCAACTGCTGATGAAGCCCTACCGAGAACATTGATGCGCAGCCGCCAAAACAATGCCGACCCGGCTCTTCTCGATGAAAAAAACCGCGCGCAAGCAAGCTGAGCGACAGGTTTTGCTGGACGCCCTGAGCGGTGGCCTGGGTGCTGAAACTATTGAGTGGACAACCGGAAACACCTTAGCCGAAACGGCACTGTTGCCTCTGCCACCTGCCCCTGCCACCTGCCCCTGCCAGGGAGGCAGCGCCTGGCGGGCAGGCAAAATTGCTTCAGACCCCACTTTTGAAATGAGCCTTATGTCCCGTCTTGAACCCCTGCCGCCCGAAACCACGCCTGAGCTGAAGCCGCACTTCGACTTCTTTCTCTCCACGCTCGGGTTCACACCCAACAGCGTGCTCACCATGCAACGCAAGCCCAAGCTGGTGCAGGCCTTTGCCCAGCTCAATGCCGCAGTGATGGATCCGGCGGGTGAGGTGGAGCTGGGTTTTCGCCGCCTCATCGGCCACGTGGCAAGCAAGGCGGCCGGTTGTCTGTACTGCCAGGCCCATACACTGCTGGGCGCCAGCAACTTCGGCGTCAGTCCAGAAAAACTGGCCGCCGTATGGACCTACGCCTCCAGCCCCCTGTATTCTGAGCGCGAACGCGTGGCGCTGGACTTCGCGCTGGCTGCCGCGGCGCAGCCTAACGCGGTCACCGACGAACAGTTTGCGCAACTGCGCCAGCACTGGAGCGACGGCGAAATTGTCGAACTGCTGGGCGTGGTGGCGATGTTCGGCTTTTTGAACCGCTGGAACGACAGCATGGCCACGCCGCTGGAAGCTGTGCCCGACGCGGTCGCACGGCAGAGCGCCGGCAGCCATGGCTGGGATGCCGGCAAACATCTCCGCTGAACGCAAGGACGCGAGGACGCCGTCACATGCTTGACCTTTTGATCACCAATGCCTCTCTGCCCGACGGCCGCACCGGCATGTCCATCGCCGTGCAGGACGAAAAGATCACCGAAGTCACCGCAGGCTCTATCGTCGGGGTGCAGGCTACCGAAACAGTCGATGCCGGCGGCTACCTGCTCAGCCCGCATTTTGTCGACCCGCACTTCCACATGGACGCCACGCTCAGTTATGGCCTGCCGCGTGTCAATGAAAGCGGCACCTTGCTCGAAGGCATTGCCGTCTGGGGCGAACTCAAACCCACGCTGAAAGTCGACGCCATCATCGAACGTGCCCTCACCTACTGCGACTGGGCCGTCGCCAAGGGGCTGCTCGCGATACGCAGCCATGTAGACACCAGCGACCGGAGTTTGCTGGCAGTGGACGCCTTGCTGGAAGTGAAGAAGCAGGTGGCTTCGTATATCGATTTGCAACTCGTCGCCTTCCCGCAGGACGGCGTGTTGCGCAGTCCAGGCGGCGTCGAAAATTTGAAACGCGCGTTGGACCGGGGCGTGGACGTCGTCGGCGGCATTCCGCATTTCGAACGCACCATGGCCGAAGGCGCCGCCAGCGTGAAGCTGCTGTGCGAGATCGCCGCAGAACGCGGCCTGCTGACCGACATGCACTGCGACGAAACCGACGACCCGCTGAGCCGCCACATCGAAACCCTGGCCTTCGAAGCGCAGCGCCTCGGCCTGCAGGGTCGTATCAACGGCAGCCACTGCACCTCCATGCACAGCATGGACAACTACTACGTCAGCAAGCTGCTGCCCCTGATCGCTGAAAGCGGCGTCAGCGTCATCGCCAACCCGCTGATCAACATCACCCTGCAGGGCCGCCACGACAGCTACCCCAAACGCCGCGGCATGACCCGCGTGCCCGAACTCATGGCCGCCGGCGTCAACGTCGCCTTCGGCCACGACTGCGTGATGGACCCCTGGTACGGCATGGGCAGCGGCGACATGCTGGAGGTGGCGCACATGGGCCTGCACGTGGCACAGATGACCAGCCAGAAATGCGTTCGCGCCTGTTTTGACGCGGTGACGGTCAACGCCGCGAAGGTGATGCACCTCGACAACTACGGTATCGCGCCGGGCTGTGATGCGAGTTTTGTGCTGCTGCAGGCGCGGGATGCGGTGGAGGCGATCCGGTTAAGGGCGAATCGGTTGAAGGTTTGGAGGAAGGGCAAATTGCTGGGAGAGACGCAAGCGCTAATGGCAAGCCTGCATATAACTGGCAGACCGAATGCAATTGGCTTTTCACGTTCGTCAAAAGCTTAACGTGGCAGCTCCTACCCGTAGTTGTAATGACCATATTCGGCAACGTGGAGACTTGGCAACTCGCGCAGCAAGCTTTTGCATGGTAGCCTCTAAGAAAATTTCTCCCTGTAGTTCCGAAAGCTAAAGCTCAAAATGGACCTAATAACAAAATCTTTGCTCACCGAATTCACGACGGAACAGAATTTGAGAGCATTGTCCGAAGACAAACAGTTCGAGCACTTCGCGGCCTTTCTAACAGTTAGTAGCTCTCTTGCCGAAGCTCTAGATACTGGAGAAGTGGTAATTGGAGCAAGCGGTGACACAGGCATTGATGCTCTAGCAATTGTCGTGAATGGCTCCTTGGTTGAAGACGCGACCGAAATCGACGAATTTGCAGAACGAAATGGATATCTTGACGTCACATTTGTTTTCGTTCAGGCAGAGCGCTCGTCGTCTTTCGAAACTGCGAAAATTGGTCAATTTTCCTTTGGCGTTCAAGATTTTTTCAAAGAAACACCTGCACTACCACGCGGAAAAGACATTGCAAAGCTTGCAAAAATTCAGGCCTCAATTTACAAGCAAAGCAGCAAATTCAAGAGAGGCAACCCCGTTTGCCGGCTCTACTATGTGACAACGGGAACGTGGACAGGCGATACCGCTCTAGAAGCAAGACGGCGAGCGGCCGCAGACGATCTAACAGCACTACGCATCTTCAGATCTGTTGAAGTCATTCCGATCGATACTGAAGGCATCCAGCGTCTATATTGAATCGCCCCGGGAATTGAGGAGGCTCCAACCTTTGAGAAGATGGAGCCATGAAGAAATCAAACAAGTTTTCCCCCGAAGTACGCGAACGCGCGGTCCGTATGGTGCAGGAGCACCGAGGCGAG
>NZ_JACDDD010000051.1 GCF_013817205.1 Polaromonas sp. | reverse complement strand
TGACGACTGCCTTCATTGATACGGCTGCGGCGCAGGGTGCGTTTGCGATTGGGGAGATGGAAAAGCTCGGAACGCTCAACGCCTTCACGCACAAGCTGGCGCATGCGCTTGCGGGCTGTGCGGCAGGGGCTGCCCGTAACGGGAGCGAAGGCTGTGCAGCCGGGGCCATTGGCGCGGCTGTCGGAGAGATGGCGGCAGAGGCGTATGGCAGGCGCCCCGACACCGCCCAATTTGCGGGAATGATCAGCGCTATTGCGGCTGCGGTGGCTGGGGGGAATGCTGCGCAGATCAATCTGGCGAGTGCGGCGGGGGTTAATGCGGCTGCGAATAATCGGATGTTGCATCCGACTGACAAGCAACTGGCCGCCTCACTGGCTGCAAAAGGAAAATACACCAAAGAGCAGATCGAGGAGCAAATGCGCTTGATGGGTAACATCGCTTACGGAGAATTGCCCAACTCTCTGGCAGTGTTGACCGACAGCAAATCGATTGGCAACAACATCGCCCAGGACCCTGGCATGCCAAAAGCCGTCGATGGCAAAGTGGTGATTGAGGTGCCGGGGCAAGCCAACATGGAAATCCAGCAATACATCATCGCCAACAGCAAAGAGGGGGCGGGCTATATACCGGGATTCTCCCCGTATTTGGCCAGCAATCCGGCGTTGAATGCGCCAATCACGACGAACGTGCCACCATTGTCAGGCAGCGTGACGGCGGCGTGCGCGAACAACGACTTGGCTTGTCGGTCGGGTGTGGGTGTGCAGCAGAGTGTGCCGATGACTGCAGCGCAGCAACAGGCTGTAGGGAACTACTTCGGAAATATGAGTACGCAGTATCAGCGTATGGCTGCCTTAGCAACCGCTACGGGTAATACGCCCATCGTCTTGTCGTTTGAAATTGCTGCGGGCGTTACAGGGCTACTTGAGCAGGCGTTCAAACCGAGTGCGGGTAAGGTGGCGGTCGATTCTGCTCTGGATGTTGCTGCAGACAGGTTTAGCCAACGAACGGGTATCCCACGCGCCATCGTTTTCGAAGTCGTTGAGCGGGAAATAAAGCCGCGTTTTGAGGCTGTTAAAAAAGCAGTTGACTCCGGTTTGTTAGTTTCCAAATGAAGAATAAAGTTACCCCTTCAGATTTAGTCGCGATATTAGCCATGGGACTTCTACTGGGTCCATGGCTTTATTTTGATGATCCTGGCTGGGGGGCATACGCACTAACATGTGTTGGCGCGGTACTTGCCGGGATTAGTCGTGCAGATTCACTGTCGGATATGCTGGGTCGTGGCAAAGCCGGGGATGAGTTTTTACGAGATAACTGGTTGAAACTGAAATCTTGGCTATCGCGCTTGAACTGGTGGAAATAGCGGAACAAGCCAAGGCCGAGATTCTGCAATTTATCATCGCTGGCACCACAGGAGGTACGGGATACATCCCGAGTGCGGACAATCGGGGCGGAAAACAGTCATGTAAATATGCCTCCAGCCCAAGCAAAACCTGCGTCAGCAGCTACGAATTCAATAGCAAAGTGAACCTGCACCCCAACTACCTTCCAAGCCACCGCCTCATCAGCTTCAACCTCACCGGCAACAAGCAACCCATTTCCTTATCCAACCAGAGCATAAAAAATGAACTCAATTAAACAGAAAATCAAAAACACCAGGGCATTAGGCATCGTCTCTTGCTTCGTCGCGATCACGCTTCTTGCAGGCTGTGCATCACGCAGCAAGCCTCCTGAAAATATCACGCAGGTAATGCTGCTTCCCGTGGCGCCGGTCGAGAAGCTGTATACAGAAAACAAGGGCGTGCCGCTGGGTGTGTTGTGGCAGTCGCTCGCCGATCGCCAAAAGAGCAAGGTTTTTACAGAAAGCATGGAAGCGACGCGTAATTCGATGGCGCTTGCCTTGAGCGCTGCCTTGCTCAAGGAGTTGAAGGCGCGTGGCTTTGACGCACAAATGCTGGAAGGCGTGGCACGACCGCCTGCTTCGCCGGACGATATTGATTACACAAAGTTGCCGACGGCGCATCCTGTGCTGCACGTCTACTTTGAGGCTGTCGGCATGTACTCCTCGCGTTTCTCGCTGGACTACATTCCCAGGGTCAATGTAACGGCCAACCTTGTGCGGGCTGGTGAGAAAAAGTACCTGTATTCAGACACCATTTACTACGGTGCCGATTCGCGTGGCGAGACGCCTACCAGTATTCCGGCCGACCCGCGCTACAAATGGGCGAGCTTTGATGCATTGACAGGACAGCCCAAAGATGTCTCGGACGCCTACACCGCGGCTGTTGCGGCGATTGCGTCAAAAATTGCATCAAACCTGCGACCGGCATCTTCAGTGAGCCCGAAGTGAATTGCAGGAGTGGCGGCAGGAAGTCATGCCACGTGTCCGCAACACTCCCCCTTTGATTTCAATCCGTTTTTTCAACGCAGATGGTGGGATACCATGCGCCTCGCGCTGCCATGCCAGCCGCGCAGATAACCCAACGCAATAGTTTTTAACCAAGGATGAACATGAGATTTTTAGCAGCGATTGTTTTAGGCAGTGTCATGGCCGCATCGTCATGGGCTGACACCATCAAAATTACGGTTGTGCATGAGGCCGCGGGCAGTGCCGCTGCCCCAGCTGGGAGTGCCGCCTATGTCGTGGAGGCCGGTCAATCGCGTGTGTTCGACGGCATGCGAACCATGAGGTTTGAGCCTACCTCAGGGGATTGCACCCGAGTCGATACCAGCAAGCTGGAGCGGCAAGCCCGGGACGGTGAGACCTTGCAGGTGACCACCACGCACCTGGTCGATGATCATGCTTTCGTCCGGCTAGAGTACGAACATCGCAAATTCCTGGGTACCACCGAGCATGCGTACAACCAGCGTTGCAAGGTCAACAATCCAAGCAGCGACATCACTGCGTTTAGTCAAACCGTGGCACTGCGCAAGGGTGCGCCGGCACTGCTGCTCAGAAGCAGCCCGGGGTTCAAGGTATTTGGGGTGATTGAGCCATAACGGTTTCTTAATCCGCCCAGTCCGCTTGCACATCGCAGGGTCGATAACGGTGCAGGCCGAATTTCATGCATCAAATCGGACGCTAGCCCAAGCAATACGTGCGCAAGCAGCTATGAATTCAGTAGCAAGAGCGAGTCCCAGCGCCGACGCATTCCTAAATGCGATCAACTACCAAAGCGACGAAGCCCAATACCAGGCATTGATGACCAGCGGCGTCACCGTAGCCCAGCAATACAACCTGCGCCCCGGCCTGGCCCTGTCAGCCGCCCAGATGGCCCAGCTCACCAGCGACATCGTCTGGCTGGTCGAGCGCGAAGTCACCCTGGCCGACGGTACTGTACAAAAGGTACTCGTGCCCCAGGTCTACGTAGCCGTGCAGCCCGGCGACATCAAAGCCGACGGTTCCCTGATGGCCGGCCAAAGCATCAACCTCAACCTCACGGGCGACCTCAGCAACAGCGGCACCATCGCCGGGCGAAACATCGTCTCCCTTACCGCCAACAATGTGCACAACCTCCTTGGGCGCATCCAGGGCCAAAACGTGACCGTGGCCGCCCAGACCGACCTCAACAACACCGGCGGACAAATCATTGCCCAGGACAGCCTCACCGCCAGCGCCGGGCGCGACCTGAACGTGACGAGCACCAGCCAAAGCAACCTCAACACCGCCGGTGTGGGCGCCTACCAGCGCACCAGCCTGGACCGCATTGCCGGGCTCTACGTGACTGCCCCAAGCGGTACCCTGGTGGCCAGCGCCGGGCGCGACATCAACCTTCTGGCCGCCCAGCTGCTCAACAACGCCCCCACCGCAGCCGGCCAGCCTGCGGGCAGCACCACCCTCACAGCCGGGCGCGACATCCATCTGGGCGCCATCAACCAGCGCGAGCAGGCCGATGCCACCTTCGACGAGCGCAACTACATCCGCTTCGGCCAAAGCGCCGATCTGGGAGTCACCATCGCAGGCCAGGGCAACGTCACCCTTCTTGCCGGCAACAACCTGATGTTGAATTCCGTCGAAATCTGACCCACTTAGCGCAGTAATTTCCATTCAAAACTGACCCACGTAGGCACTACCCTGCTTGTTTTAAAAGCAGAGGGAAATTAGGAGTGATTGACGTGGCGACATTGAATGTCATTAGGCGTTGGGCATTGAGGGATCAGATGTCCGTCCGCGAGATTTCAAGGCGTACAGGCCTGGCTCGCAACACAGTGAAGAAGCACCTGCGATCGGAAGAGAGCGAGCCCAGGTACCCAAGGCGGGTCAGCTCCAGCAAGCTCGACCCCTATGCGGAGAAGCTGGCCACTTGGCTTGGAATCGAGGCAACAAAATCGCGGAAACAGCGGCGCACTTTGAGGCAGATCCACACAGACGCAACCCAAAAAGGAGAAAACCAAGAACTTATCCACATCGTGAGCACCTTCTGCTCACAAGAGTGTGGGTCAATATTCGATGGAAAACTCGGGTCAGACTTCAGAGAAATTCAACATTGTTTACGACTTTATTTGCGCGGAATAGCGCGCTCCGTGCCCGTCATTCGACAGTCACGCTCTTTGCAAGATTGCGGGGTTTGTCAACATCCGTTCCTCTTGCCACGGCGGTGTGATAGGCCAGCAACTGCAACGGCACCACATGCAGCAGCGGGCTCAGCGCCCCGTAGTGCTCGGGCATGCGTATGACGTGGATACCTTCACCGCTTTCAATTTTTGTGTCCGCATCGGCCAGCACATACAGCACACCGCCGCGCGCGCGGACTTCCTGCATGTTGCTCTTGAGCTTTTCAAGCAATGTGTCGTTGGGGGCCACGGTGACCACGGGCATGGCGCTGGTCACCAGCGCCAGCGGGCCATGCTTGAGTTCACCGGCCGGGTAGGCCTCGGCATGGATGTAGCTGATCTCTTTCAGCTTGAGCGCGCCTTCGAGTGCAATCGGATAATGCAGGCCGCGGCCGAGGAACAGGGCGTTTTCCATTTTGGCGAAGTCTTCGGCCCAAGCGATCACCTGCGGTTCCAGCGCCAGCACCGCCTGCAATGCGGCCGGCAGATGTCGCATCGCCTTAAGATGAGCGCTTTCGTCTTCGTCACTGAGCCTGCCCTTGCTTTGCGCCAACGCCAGCGTCAGCAGGAACAGGCCGGCCAGTTGGGTGGTGAATGCCTTGGTGGATGCCACGCCGATCTCGACGCCAGCGCGGGTGATGTAAGCCAGCTTGCACTCGCGCACCATCGCCGACGTCGACACATTGCAGATGGTCAGCGTGTGTGTCATGCCCATTGACTGCGCGTGGCGAAGCGCAGCGAGCGTGTCGGCGGTTTCGCCGCTCTGGGTGATGGTGACCACCAGCGATTTCGGGTTGGGCACCGAAGTGCGGTAGCGGTATTCGCTGGCGACCTCCACCTGCGTCGGGACGCCGGCAAGCGATTCGAGCCAGTATTTGGCGGCGCAGCCGCTGTAGTAGCTGGTGCCACAGGCCAGGATCAGCACCGAGTCGATGTCCTTGAAAACGCGGAAGGCTTCGTCGCCGAACAGCTCGGGCGTGATGCCGGCGATGCCTTCGAGCGTGTCGCCAATGGCGCGTGGCTGCTCGAAAATTTCCTTTTGCATGTAGTGGCGATAAGGGCCGAGTTCGGCTGCACCGCTGTGCGCCAGCACAGTCTTGACCTCGCGCTGCACCGCCTTGTGCTCGCGGTCGATGACCCAGTATTTGCCGAGCTGGATGTCCACCAAGTCGCCTTCTTCCAGATACAGGATCTGGTCTGTCACGCCGGCCAGCGCCATGGCGTCACTTGCCAGGAAGTTCTCGCCGCCTTCCTTGCCAACGCCTAGGATCAGTGGCGAGCCGGCGCGCGCGCCAACCACGCGGTGCGGCTCGTCCTTGCAGAAGGCCGCAATCGCATAGGCGCCATGCAACTGGCGCGTGGTGGCCTTGAGCGCCTCGAACAGGTCACCGTCGTACAGGCTGTCCATCAGGTGCACGATGACCTCGGTGTCGGTCTGGCTGGTAAACACATAACCCCTGGCCTGCAATGCTGCGCGCAGCTCTTCGTGGTTCTCGATGATGCCGTTGTGCACCAGCGCCACCTTGCCAGGCGTGAGCGCGGCGTCGCCCGTACCGTGGCTGAAGTGCGGGTGCGCGTTGTGCACGGCAGGCGCGCCGTGCGTGGCCCAGCGCGTGTGTGCGATGCCCGTACCGCTTTCCAGTTTGTCGGTGCTCACCTGCTCCATCAGCTCAGCCACGCGCGACGTGCTGCGCGCGCGCTTGAGGCCGCCGGCGTAAATGGCGACGCCGCAAGAGTCATAGCCCCGGTATTCCAGCCGCTGCAGGCCTTGGACCAGCACAGGAACAATATTTCGAGTCGAAACCGACGCCACAATGCCGCACATAAAGCTACTCCAGTGAAAACAGGAGCTAATATTAAGCTTAAGAATTTTTTTTGAATCTATATTTGTCGCCAAATAACTTTCATTAATTTCATCAAGCCAAATAACTGGAATATTATTCCAACATTGACATTGTTTTGGAATATTCATGATTTCAGAAATCGACCAAACTGACATCAAATTGCTTGAAGTCTTGCAGGACGACGCCTCGCTAAGCAACCAGGCGCTCGCAGCCCGTGTGCATATTTCGCCGCCAACCTGCCTCAGGCGCATTAAACGGCTTCAGGACACCGGCTTGATCGAGCGCGAGATCGCGGTGCTCAACCCCGAAAAGCTTGCGGCCGCGCTGGGCCTTGGTTTGACCGCACTGGTGGAGGTCACGCTGGACCGGCAAGGTGCCGAACATCAACAGGCATTTGAGTCGCGGGTGGTGGCTGACGATGCCGTGCAGCAGTGCTACCGCGTTTCCCCCGGACCGGATTTCATGCTCGTGGTGCACGTGGCCGACATGCCGCGCTACCTGGCGCTGGCAGAGCGCCTGTTTACCAGCGATGCCAATGTGCGCAACGTGAAGGCGTTCTTCAGCACCAAGCGCTCAAAATTCAAGCCAAAAGTGCTTCTAGCCCTTTAACGACAGGGGTGATTAGCTATTGAATTTATAGCAAATCACTTTCCCAACAGAGATGCTTCCTTGAGTCGCCGATTGCGCACTGCCGCCGGCACGCCCGGCACCCTGCCACGCAGGCCTGACCTAAACTAGCCCCATGATTCGCTGGATGCTGGTGATTTTCCTGGCGCTGATCCTGATCAGCTGGTTCACGCCCCTGCTGCAAAAGCTGGGCTTCGGAAAAATGCCGGGCGACTTTCGCTTCAGGCTGTTCGGTCGCGAATGGTTCATCCCTCTGACCACGACCATTCTCCTGAGCATGCTGGCCAGCCTGATCAGCAAACTGATTTGAACCGGAGACCCGATGACAACGTATTCACTGCACGATGCGCTTGATATGCGGCTGCCTGCGGGCGCGGCGCCGGTCGCTTGTGTGGACATAGGCGGCACCAAGGTTGCGATCAGCATCGTCAACCAGCAAGGCATTCAGGGCCGTCTGGTCGAACCCACGGTCAAGGAAGGCGCCCCTGACGCGCTGGCGCAGCAGGTGCTGCGCATGCTGGACGCCAGTTGCGCGATCGCGCAGGTCCGTCGCGACAACATAGCCGCTGTCGGTGTTGCCTCTTGCGGGCCCTTCGTGCTGAATCAGGGGTGTATCGAACTGGCAGCGCCCAACATCTGCGGCGGACTGGCCGGTGCGGCGCGCGGTTTGCCCAACAGCTGGACCAGCGCCGTGCTTGAGGCCCCGCTGCGATCCGCCTTCGCCAAGGTCCGGATTGAAAACGACGGCATAGCAGCGCTGGAGGCAGAGCGCCGCTGGGGCGCGCTGCAGGGCCTGAGGCACTGCGCCTATGTGACCTGGAGCACCGGCATCGGCGTCGGCCTGTGCGTGGACGGCCGTCCGCTGCACGGTAAAAGCGGTAACGCCGGCCACGCCGGCCACATGTTTGTCAGCGACAACGATGACGCCCTGTGCGGCTGCGGCAACATCGGTGACCTCGAAGCATTGGTGGCCGGCAATGCCATGCCGCGGCGTTTTTCGGCACTCGGGTATGCAGACGCGGCCGGCCTGCTACAGGCTGCACGCACCGGCGACGCGCTGGCCGGGCAGCTGGTGGACGAGCTCTGCCGGATCATGGGCCGAGCGCTTTACAACTTGGTGGTGACGTTGGACTTGCAGCGCATCAGCATGGGCGGCAGCGTGTTCTGGCACCACCGCGACCATTTGCTGCCGCGGCTGCAGGCGCAGATCAACGGCAGGCTGCCGGCTCTGACCGCCGGTGTAGAGGTGGTGCCCGCGGGTCTCGGCGACCGGGTCGGCGACTACGCTGCTCTTGCCCTGGTCATGTAAAGACTCAGGGCAGCAGCTTCCACTCATGGCTGCATTTGCGGCACCGCACAAGCAACTGGCCGTCACGGCGATCTTCTTCCACCACACTCAGGCGTCCGTACTCGGTGCACTGCGGGCAATTGGCCTGGTCGGCCACAGTCTCGGCATGTGACAGCAGGTAGAGGTAGCGGCGCAGGGACCAGAGCGCCAGCGCCCCGCTGAAGAGGAACAGAACCACATTGAGCAGCTTGTCGCCCATGTTGCCTCCGTGAAACAACTCCAGGGTGGCCATGAGTGCAATCGTGCTGAGCAGTGCCAGCAGCATGTGCGCATGGCTGGAGAGCAGCTCACGCTCATACCACTTGCGAAAACCAATGGTGCGTATGCCCTCGGCCAGCGGCCGGTTGAGGTAATTGCGTTGGGTCATGGCCGCTCCAGATGTATACGGAATAGTTGCACACTTCCCGTTTTCCTGCCTGCGGTCGGAAATGTCGACCGGAATCACCCCGCCCTTAGCCGGGCTCCACGGCGCTCAGCGTTTGCAAAAAGGTCGTGCGCCACCAGTGCACGTCCTGCTGCCGGATACGCTCGAGCAGCTTCTGGTGACGCTTCTGACGCTCGGCCAGCGGCATCTGCAACGCAATCTGGATGCTTTCAGCCGTGCCATGCGTGTCGTAGGGATTGACCAGCAAGGCTTCCTTGAGCTGCTCGGCCGCGCCGGCAAAACGCGAGAGCACCAGCACGCCGGGGTCGGCCGGATCCTGCGCGGCGATGAATTCCTTGGCCACCAGGTTCATGCCGTCGCGCAAGGGTGTGACCAGGGCCACACTGGCCGCGCGGTACAGGCCCGGCAGGCGCTTGCGCGCGACGTTGCGGTGGATATAACGCACTGGCATCCAGTCGAGCTCGCCATAGTCGCCGTTGATGGAGCCGCACAGGCTTTCGAGCTCCTGGCGCAGCCCGGAGTAGGTATCCAGCGCCTCGCGGCTGGGGGAAGCAATCTGGATCAGGGTCGCGCTGTTGAGGTTCTCCGGGTACTGCTGCAGCAGCTGGCGGAAGGCGCGAAGGCGCTGGGGCAGTCCCTTGGAGTAGTCAAGCCGCTCCACACCCAGCAGCAGTCGGCGGCGCGAATACTCGTCCTTCATGCTGTCGAACATATCGCGCGCGTCCTTGCCGTGGGTCAGCGCGGCAAACTCGTCGACGTCAATGCCGATCGGAAAGGCCTGCGCGTGTACGGTGCGACCGAACGCGCGGAACTGGTGTTCGTCCAGCGCCTCGGCGCCGGCTTCCTGACCGACATAACGCGAAAAGTGGTCCACATCGGCCTGACTCTGGAAACCCACCAGGTCATAGGCAAACAGCGAGCGGATCAACCACTCGTGCTGCGGAATCGCCGCCAGAATCAGTGGCGGTGGCAGCGGAATATGCAAGAAGAACCCGATGCGGTTGCGCAATCCCATGGCACGCAGTTCGGCCGCCAGCGGGATCAGGTGGTAGTCATGCACCCAGATGATGTCGTCCGGCAAAAGCTGCGGCATCAGCTTGCGCGCCATCATCTGGTTGACGCGCCGGTAGCCGCCGATGTAGCCGGCGTCGAAGTCCGCCAGATCCAGCCGGTAGTGAAACACCGGCCACAACACGCCGTTGCTGTAGCCCAGGTAATAACTGTCGTGATCTTCCCGGCACAGGTCCACCGTGCTCAGGGTGACGTTGCCGGCTTGCTGGGTGTGCATCTCGCCCTCACCCTGCGGGCCGCCCTCGACAATCGTGCCACTCCAGCCAAACCACAGACCGCCATTGGCAGACAAGGCATCACCGAGCGCCACCGCCAGACCGCCGGCCGCTGTCTTGCGCGGATCGGCGACCCGATTCGACACCACGACCAGCCGACTCACGGATCAACTCCGCAAGCTGAGATAAAGGCAAGCAGGGGCCGCGGAACCGGCCTAGCCGGGCCGCAGGCGCAGCGCCCCCCCGGGGGGCAGCGACGTACACGAAGTGACAAGCGTGGGGGCATCATTTCTATACCTGGCTGTCCCACGGAGCGGAAAGGCGCACCGCCGCATTGATGATTCCCACCATCGAATAGGTCTGCGGGAAGTTGCCCCACATCTCGCCAGTCACCGGGTGGGTGTCTTCCGAAAGCAGGCCGACGTGGTTGCGCGCGGCCAGCATGGTTTCGAAAATTTCGCGCGCCTGCTCCTTCCGGCCAATGCGGGCCAAAGCGTCAATGCGCCAGAAGGTGCAGATGTTGAAGGCAGTTTCGGGTTTGCCGAAGTCATCGGGTGCCTCGTAACGCCGCATATAAGGTCCGTCACACAGGTGTTTTTCCAGCGCATCGACGGTGGCAACAAAACGCGCGTCTTTCGGGTCGATGAAACCGACCTCGATCATCAGCAGCACGCTGGCGTCCAGGTCGCGCCCACCAAAACTTTCGGCAAAGGCCTGGCGTTCCTCGCTCCACGACTCGCGCAGGATGCGCTCGCGCATGACCTTCGCGTGGTCGTGCCAGTAGGTAGCGCGGGCAGGCTGCTTCAGGGTCAACGCAATCTTGCCCAAGCGGTCGCAAGCGGCCCAGCACATCAGCGCCGATGAAGTGTGCACGCGTGCGCGCGTGCGGAGCTCCCACATGCCGGCGTCGGGCTGATCGTAGGTACGCACGGCCTGTTCACCGACCGCTTCCAGCCGCAAAAACTCGGCCTCGCCGGCGCGGTGAAGCAGACGGTGGTCGTGAAAGGCCTGGGCCGCGCCGAGCACCACATTGCCATACACGTCGTGCTGGAAATGCTCCTGAGCCTGGTTGCCCACGCGCACCGGCCCCATGTTGCGGTAGCCCCCCATGTGGCCATACGTCGCCTCGGGCAGTTCACGCTCCAGGCCAATGCCGTACAGCGGCTGGATGTGGCCGCCACCGGCCTGCACCACCACATTGCTGAGCCAGCGCAGGTAGTCTTCCATGGTGCCGACTTCGGACAGGCTGTTGAGTGCACGCACCACAAAAAAGGCGTCGCGCAGCCAGCAGAATCTGTAGTCCCAGGTACGGCCGCTGTTGGGCGCTTCGGGGATGCTGGTGGTCATGGCGGCGACGATGGCACCGGTGTCTTCGAACAACGAAAGTTTGAGCGTGATCGCCGCGCGGATCACCGCTTCCTGCCATTCCAGCGGCAGGTGCAGGCGCTGACTCCACTTGCGCCAGTAGGCCAGGGTTTCTTCCTCGAACAGGCGTGCGGTGTCGGCAATACCATCGGCCAGCGACTCGTCGGCACCGAGCAGGAAGTTGTGCTCCCGCGTCAGCACAAAAGGCTGGCGCGACAGCAGATGGGCAATCGGCGCGTCGGTGTTCAGGCGCAGCGTCAAGGCGTCGCCGACATAACGCAGGTGGTTGCTGCCCTGGGTGACGACTGGCTGGCTGCGGCCCCAGTCGTAACGGATGTCCAGCGACACACGGATGCGCGGCGCGCCCTGGATGGGGCGCACACGGCGCACCAGTGTCATCGGGCGGAAGAAGCGCGAGCGCCGGTAAAAGCGCGGCGCAAAGTCAGTGATTTCCACCGCCTGGCCGCTGGTGTCGAACAGCTGGGTGCGCAGCACGGCGGTGTTGCGTTCGTACCATTGCTTGCTGTGCGAGAAGTTCTCGATCTCGATGGCAAAGGAGCTGCCGTTCTCGCTCGGGTCCAGCAGCGCGTTGAAGACCGGGTCAGCATCAAAACGCGGCAGACAACACCAGACGATGCGCGCGCGTGCATCGACCAGCGCGCTGAAGGCGCAGTTGCCGATCACGCCCAGTGAGAGCGAAGGCGGCGCCGGCGCGGCAAAAGTGCTGGCGCCATCGACGGATGCGGATGCAGAAGAAGACGAAGGACTCAAAGAACTCATGATGGCAAACTTTCAGCGCGGGAGGCCAGAGAAGGAACCAGCGACGACTGCAGCCAGGTGGACATCTCGGGCACGCCGGCGCAACGGTAGCGCGCGCCGGTAGCGCCCGCGCCGACCTTGACCGCATGCCCGCCGGCATCCTGAACCGCCCGAAACCCGTCCTCATCGGTTACATCGTCGCCGGCAAACACCGGAACCCGCCCGGCAAACGGCGCCTCGGTCATGAAGGCCGCAATCGCCGTGCCCTTGCTGAAGCCGCTGAGCTTGAGGTCAATCACACATTTGCCCTGCATCAGCTGCAGGCCGCTGCTTTGGGCCACTGCAGCCTGCATCACCTGCAGGCACAGCGCCTCCAGTTCAGGCGCGTTCCGGTAGTGCAGGCTCAGTGCCAGATTTTTGTGTTCCAGCTGCAGGCCGGGGTATTGCCGGACCAGTCCCTCGGCAGCGGCCAGCACATGGCGCAGGTCGGCGGCCGGTGCGCTGATGATCTGGCCCTGGGCGTTGCGGCGTTGCGCGCCGTGCTCAACGGCCGCAGGCAGTTGCAGCGGCGCCAGAAAACCATCAAGGTCCAGCAGGCGGCGGCCCGACACCAGCGCCAGTGCGCCGTCGAGCTGGCCGTAGAGGGCGGCCAGCGTGCTGGTCAACGTTGGGGAAATTTTGACTGCGTCGGGCTGGGCGGCAATCTCCACCAGCGTTCCGTCAAAGTCCAGAAACAGGGCTGTGCTGGCGGTGATGCGGGGGAGCATTTCTTGAGGCATATGCATTGAAGCAACCTTAGCAGACCCCCGGCCGGTGACATGTAGGCCGCAGCCTTTTTTGCCTGTGCTGTCAGGCTGTGCCGGCATCCAGCGCCTGCTGCACCGCCTTAACCCGGGCGCCGTGGATCATCTCGCCAATTTTGGGACCGGGCAGCCCGGCCGCCTGCGCGGCCTGCGCCACCGGTTCGGTCGCCACCGATTGCGCTGCCCGCAGCACGCGGGCAAGGCGCTCGCGCTGCGGGTAGGCCGATTCCTCCAGTCCAAGCCGGCCGCGCGCGTCGCACTCGCAGGCCAGCAACACTTCGGCAAATCGCTGGGGTTTGCGGAAGGCGTCGCAACGCTCCAGCAGGCGCACCAGCGCGGCCGCGCCGAATTCAGCGCTGCGGTGGATGTTGCCGTGCTCGCGCGCCACCACCTCGCCGAGTTCGCGGCAGTCGGTCGGCACGCGCAGGCGCGCGCACACCCCTTTGAGCAGACGCGCACTGCGTTCTTCGTGACCGATGTGGCGTGGCAGCATATCGGCCGGCGTTGTGCCCTTGCCCAGATCGTGGCCCAGGCAGGCAAACCGCACCGCCAGTGGAGCCTGCAGGCGCGCCGCCATGTCCAGCACCATCATCAGGTGCACGCCGGTATCGACCTCGGGGTGGTACTCGGCGCGTTGCGGTACACCCCAGAGCCGGTCCACTTCGGGCAGCAGCTTTTTCAGGGCGCCGCAGGCGCGCAGCACCTCGAACATGCGCGACGGCGCGCCTTCCATCAGGCCGCGCGCCAGCTCCTGCCAGACGCGTTCGGCCACCAGCGCATCGGCCTCGCCGTCCGCCACCATCTCGCGCATCAGCGCCTGGGTTTCCGCCGCCACCGTAAAGTCCGCAAAACGCGCGGCAAAACGCGCCAGGCGCAGGATGCGCACCGGGTCCTCACGGAAGGCGTCGGTGACATGGCGCAGCACCCGGGAGCGGATGTCGGCCTGGCCCCCATGGGGATCGATGAGGGCTTCAAGATCAGGGTCAAAACCACTTCCAGCCCTTGCTGGACGGGCGGGAGCAGCTATTGAATTGATAGTGAGGTCGCGCCGTGCCAGATCCTGTTCCAGCGTCACGTCGGGGGCGGCGTGGATCTCGAAGCCGCGGTAGCCGCGCGCGCTGTTGCGTTCGGTGCGTGCCAGCGCGTACTCCTCGCGCGTTTCGGGGTGCAGAAACACCGGGAAATCCCTGCCTACCGGCAGATAGCCCTGCGCGGCCATGGCCTCTGGCGTGGCGCCGACCACTACCCAATCGTGGTCCTGCACCGGCAAGCCCAGCAAGGCATCGCGGACCGCGCCGCCGACCATGTAGATCTCCATGACGCAAGTGTAGGGGCAGCGTTGTCCGGCAGCAGCGCGCGGCCCGGTGCGACCGGTTGAACCTTATCCTGCTATCAATTCCGTAGCTGACCACGCTCGCCAGTCGCGGGCTGGGGGTGAATTTGACTCACAATTTCAGCGGTAAGGGTTGCGGATGCCAAGCCCGGCCAGTATCTGGACCTCGCGCGCCTCCATGGCCTGCGCGTCGGTCTCGCCGGTCTCGTGGTCCCAGCCCTGCGCGTGCAGCACGCCATGCACCAGCAGGTGGGCGTAATGGTCTTTCAGGGTCTTGTGATTCTCGCGCGCCTCTTTGGCCACCACCGGTGCGCACAGCACCAGGTCGGCCGTCACCAGCGGTTCCTGGGTGTAATCAAAGGTCAGCACATTGGTCGCGTAGTCTTTTTGCCGGTAGCTGCGGTTCAGCGCCTGGCCTTCTTCGGCATCGACGATGCGCACCGTGATCTCGGCGTCACTGTCGAGCGCATGGCGAATCCAGCGCGCCACGGCATGGCGCGGCAGCGCGGCGCGATGCCGTTTGGCATCGCCGATGTCGCCGAACTGCAGCGACAGGCTGAGCTGCTTAAGAGCCATTGCGGCTTTTGGTGCGGCCGGGTCGCGCCACCGGCACCACCACCTCGCCGGCGTCGTCGCGCGGCGTTTTCGGGGTGTAGCCGTCGTAGGCATCCACAATGCGCGCCACCAGCGGGTGGCGCACCACGTCGGCGCTGGTCAGGCGTGTGATCGCAATGCCCTTGACACGCTTGAGCACGCGTTCGGCGTCGATCAGCCCGCTGAGCTGGGTGCGCGGCAAATCAACCTGGCTGACGTCGCCGGTGATCACCGCCTTGGCGCCGAAACCGATACGTGTCAGAAACATCTTCATTTGCTCCGGCGTGGTGTTTTGCGCTTCGTCGAGGATCACAAACGCGTGGTTCAGTGTGCGGCCGCGCATGAAAGCCAGCGGCGCAATTTCGATCTGCTGGCGCTCAAAGGCCTTCTGCACGCGCTCAAAACCCATCAACTCATACAGCGCGTCGTACAGCGGCCGCAAGTAGGGATCGACCTTCTGGTTCAGGTCGCCCGGCAGGAAGCCCAGGCGCTCGCCGGCCTCGACGGCCGGGCGCGTCAGCACGATGCGCTGCACCGCGCTGCGCTCCAGCGCATCGACCGCGCAGGCCACGGCCAGGTAGGTTTTGCCGGTACCGGCCGGGCCAATGCCGAAGGTGATGTCGTGGGTGGCGATGTTGTCGAGGTACATGCCCTGGTTCACGGTACGCGCGCGCAGGTCGGCGCGACGGGTGGACAGCGCCGCACTGCCGTCGGGCGCGGTGGACAGGGCGCTGTCGCCGGCCAGCATCAGCTGCACGGTTTCCTCGGGGATGGGCCGGTTCGCCATTTCATACAGCGCCTGCAACACCTCCAGCGCCTGCTGGGCCTTGGCCTTGGGGCCGTCAATCTTGAACTGCTCGAAGCGATGCGCAATCGTCACCTGCAGCGCGGCCTCGATGGTGCGGATGTGGGCGTCCATGGGGCCGCACAGATGGCCCATGCGCGTGTTGTTGGGCGGCGTGAAGGTGTGTCTGAGGATCAAGGCGTGGTGTTTCCTGAAAAGGAGGGCTTTGCCGGGATTGTCCCCCCAATTTTCACCCGCTGCCCGGCTGATAAGATTTGTCCATGATTGGACGCAAATGATAGGAAGAATACAAGGCCTGCTGGCTGAAAAGAACCCCCCGGAACTGCTGGTGGACTGCAACGGCGTGGGGTATGAAGTGCTGGTACCCATGAGCACCTTTTACAACCTGCCCGGGCTGGGCGAAAAAGTCTCGCTGCTAACGCACTTTGTGGTGCGTGAAGACGCGCAAATTCTCTACGGCTTCGGCAGCGCCAGCGAACGCTCGGCCTTTCGCCAGCTGATCAAGATTTCGGGTGTCGGCCCGCGCACCGCGCTCAGCGTGCTCAGCGGCATGAGTGTGGACGAACTGGCGCAGGCCGTCACCAGCCAGGAAGCCGGCCGCATCATCAAGGTGCCCGGCATCGGCAAAAAAACCGCCGAACGCCTGCTGCTCGAACTCAAGGGCAAGCTGGGCGCCGACATGGGCATCACCGTCAGCGTCGCCGACGATGCGCAGTCAGACATCCTGCAAGCGCTCGTGGCACTCGGTTATAGCGACCGCGATGCGGCGCTGGCGCTGAAAGCCTTGCCGAAAGACATTGGGGTCAGTGATGGCATCAAGCTGGCGCTGAAAAGTCTGGCGAAATGAAGCTCATGAAATCGACAGGAGGCAATGTGAATCGAAAACATTTTCTGCAAGGGCTCGGAGTACTGATTCTGATTTTTTCGCTGGGTGGCTGCGCGACTACCCCCTACCAGGGCGACGGAAAAACCCGAAGCGACACCCTTTTGCAACAGCAATTTCAAGCAGCAGACAAAGCCCTGACCGCGCAGTCGGGTGGAGGGATCATTTTTGCGGGTTTTTCATTGCACTCGCAGTCCAGGGCTTTTCGCAATGACGTGGTGACGGCAGAAAAAGCCGTTCGAAGTATTGATCCTTCGGCTATCGTTTTCAAGCTGGATAACCCGACCCTGGGTCAGGCGCACGACTGGCCTTATGCCACTGCGGAGAACCTGGCAGCGGTGCTCGCAAAGGTGGGCGCGCTGGCGCGACCGCAAGACAAGGTCGTTGTGTTGGTTTCGACGCATGGCAATGTCAATGCCTTGGGAATCAACTTTTCGAACCAGAACTATCCCCATATCAATGCACGGATGCTCAACGAGTCGCTGGCGGGTCTGCGCGGCAAGCCGGTGCTGTTGCTCCTGTCGGCCTGTCACAGTGGATCCTTTGTCCAAGCGCTGAGTGGCCCCACGCGGGTGATCCTCACCGCCGCTGCGAGCGACAGAAGTTCTTTTGGCTGCCAGTTTCATAGTACCAACACCTATTTCATCGATGCGTTGCTGAATCAGCATGACCTGCTTGATCGCTCGTTGACGCAATTGATGGACGCGGCCAAAGCCGACATTCAAAAACGCGAACAGGCTCAAAAACTGTCGCCCCCCTCGTCACCACAGATTTTTGTTGGCGCGGCCGCAAAAGAGTGGGCCAATCAAGCGCTTAAAAACTGGCTGACTCCGGGGCAACGCCAGACGCCATGACTATCCAGACCGACAACTTCGACATGTCGGGCGTGCCGCCCGTCAAACGCGTGATGTCGGCCGCGCCGGCCTCGCCCAACGAGGAGGCGATCGAACGCGCACTGCGCCCCAAGCTGTTTGACGAATACGTTGGCCAGTCCAAGGTGCGTGAGCAGCTGGAGATCTTCATAGGCGCGGCGAAAAAACGCAGCGAAGCCATGGACCACGTGCTGCTGTTCGGCCCGCCTGGCCTGGGCAAAACCACGCTGAGCCACATCATTGCGCACGAACTCGGTGTGAACCTGCGCCAGACCTCCGGCCCGGTGCTGGAAAAACCGAAAGACCTGGCTGCGCTGCTGACCAACCTTGAAAAGAACGATGTGCTGTTCATCGACGAGATCCACCGGTTAAGCCCGGTTGTCGAGGAAATTTTGTACCCTGCGCTGGAGGACTACCAGATCGACATCATGATCGGTGAAGGCCCTGCGGCGCGTTCCATCAAGCTGGATTTACAGCCCTTCACGCTGGTCGGCGCCACCACCCGCGCAGGCATGCTGACGAATCCGCTGCGTGACCGCTTCGGTATCGTGGCGCGGCTTGAGTTTTATACCGCGCAGGAGCTGGCACGCATCGTCACGCGCAGTGCCAAACTGCTCAATGCACCCATGGACGAGGACGGCGGTTTCGAGATTGCACGCCGCTCGCGCGGTACACCGCGAATTGCCAACCGTCTGCTGCGCCGCGTGCGCGACTATGCCGACGTCAAGGGCAGCGGCCACATCAGCCTGGACATTGCCAACAAGGCACTGGCCATGCTGGATGTGGATCCTCAGGGATTTGACGTGATGGACAGAAAGTTGCTCGAAGCGGTGATCCACCGCTTTGACGGCGGCCCGGTCGGCCTCGACAACATCGCGGCCAGCATCGGCGAGGAGCCGGGCACGATTGAAGACGTGATCGAGCCCTATCTGATCCAGCAGGGTTACTTGCAGCGCACACCTCGCGGGCGCATCGCCACGCTGGCGGCCTACCGGCACCTGGGTGTGGCAGCACCGGCGAACCGCCAAGACGGCGGACAGGACCTGTTTGTGCCCTGAACCAGGGCTTGTGATCCTGGCCTGGTCGGCCTAGCTGCCCATTTTGCCCTGCAGCACCGCAACCAGATGCCTTTTGGCTTCAGCCAGCTGAGCCTTGTCGGCATCGTGAACCTTCTTGAAGAATGCGGCGCATTCGGTAGAGCCGGCTTTTTCCGCGTCCTTGATGTACTGGTCGTAGGCCATGAGTGCCTGCGCCTTGTTCTGGATCAGCGTGATCCAGTCATATTCAAGATTGCTGATGGGATGGTGGTCGGCAGATTGCTCTTGCATGAAAACTCCTGTTTAAACGCAAAGCTTAGGCGGTCACAATGCTTTCATCTGTAGGCCTGCGCCGATGGATCAACATCCGGTTGCCGCGAGATACATGGCGCGTCGGCTAGCGGCTTCGCTGAGGTGGCAGGCTTGGCGTTGAACACGATCAGGATTTGCGCAAGGTAGTAGGTGGACAGCACCCACAGCTGCGCCAGCGGAATTGAAAAGGCAAACTTGTTGGTGGCCAGCAACGCGTCGCTGAGCATGAAAAAGCCGGCGCCGACAGCCACGCCGACCGCGGCCCGGTCGCGCAGCAGCGTGGCCCGGCCTATGGCTTGCGCAGCCATCAGCGCAATCACCACCACATAAGCTGCCACTGCGATACGCAGTACCGGATTCAGGCCGTTGAATAAAAAGGCGTACATCACGGCGCCAATTGCCAGCGCCGCCAGCAGCGCGCGCCGGTTGGGGAACCATGCCACGCCCTGCCTGAACAGGGCGATGTAAAACAGGTGCGCAATCAGGAAAGCCACCAGGCCCGGGATGAAAAAACCCGGGAACATCAGCAGGCAGTCGCCCGCCAGCGAAAACACCAGTGCAGCCAGAAGAAGTTGGTCAAATCGGCCTCCAGCCCTTTTCTGACGGGCGCGAGCAGCTACCAAAACAATAGCAAGCCCTAGTGCCAGCGGTTTGAACACACGGTGCGCCTCGACAAAGCCCAGCGCCGCCGTGGCCGTCGCCAACACCGCCGCCTCAATCAGCAGCAACTGCAGCACCGACAGCCGGCCCTGGAGCAGGCCGCCCACCGCCCACAGGCTGGCGCCCAGCGCCGCCAGCCACACCAGCGACGACCCCGCCGCCATCGCGTCGGCATGCCAGAGGAAATACGCCGCGCCAGCCAGCAGCAGCAGAAACTGCAAGCCCCCCAGGACCGCTACCGTCGGCGGAATCGGTGGATGGAAACGCTGGACACGTGTGATGTCGAAATGATCTTTGGGAAAACGTGCGGCCAAGTCGGCCGGCCGCCAGCCCGGCGGCTTGAACCAGATGCGTAACTTGTCACCCCAGTTTTTGGCATGCCAGGACTCCCTGCCCAGCGCCCAATACACCTCGGCATTGGCCCACAGCGGGTCCCAGCTGTTGAGTGGGCTGCGCGTGCCGTAGACACATTTTTCGTCTTCCCCGCGAAAGCTGCCGAAGATGCGGTCCCAGATGATCAGGATGCCGCCGTAGTTCTTGTCGATGTAGCGGTCGTTGACCGCGTGATGCACGCGGTGGTTGGAAGGCGAGCAGAACCAGCGGTCGAACCAGCCGAGACGGGGCACGTGTTCGGTGTGCACCCAGAACTGGTACAGCAGGTCGATCAGCGCCACGATACCGAAGATCAGCGGCGGCACCCCGGCTACCGCCATCGGCACATAAAAAATCCAGCCGAACAGCGCGCCGCTGCTGGTTTGCCGCAGCGCGGTCGAGAGGTTGTAGTCCTGACTCTGGTGGTGCACCACATGCGCGGCCCAGAACACCGCACTCTCATGGCCGGCGCGGTGCAGCCAGTAGTAGCAGAAGTCGTAGAACACCAGCGCGATCAGCCAGCCGTACCAGGTGTTCCAGAACTCCGGGTTGGGAAACAGAGCGACGCTGGAATAAATCGCGGTGTAGATGCCAATGCGGAACAGCCGCGTGAACACCGCACTGACCTGGCTCAACATGCCCAGGCTGATGCTGTTGATGGCGTCGTTGAGCCGGTAGGTGTTGCGGCCTTTGGCATACCCCCAGGCAAACTCGATGGCGATCAGGGCAAAAAACACGGGTGTGGCTAAAACAATGATCTGGCTTGGGCTCATCCCGCCATTTTCGTTCGCCTCGGATCAGCGCGCCTCTGGCATCAACCCTGATTCGACACCAGGCGGGTTCCGCTGCATTTTGCTGGCGGATAATTCAGGCTTTCGCGACCTGCATCCCAATAAAGGCCTCTCCCCATGCTTTCCGACCCCTGGCTCCAGCGCTGGCTGCCTCTGGCTGTCACCCATGCCGGCGACGGTCCCGTGCTCGAAATTGGCTGTGGCCATGGGGACGATACAGCGGTACTCGCAGGCGCCGGCCTCAAGGTGACGGCGTTTGACCTGTCGCGGGCAGCCGTCGCCGTGGCGAAGGCACGGGTGCCATCGGGGCGTATCGAATGCGGGGACATCCGGGAGCCGTTTCCGGTTGCGCCCGGGCAAGCGGGCCTGGTGGTGGCCAGCCTGTCCCTGCACTACTTCGGCTGGGAAGAAACCGTGGCGATTGTCGATCGCGTCCGGCAGGTGTTGCGTCCCGGCGGCCTGTTGTTGTGCCGCCTGAATTCCACTGAAGACCATCACTTCGGGGCCAGCGGCCACCCCGAAATTGAACCCAACTTATTTATGGTGGACGGGGACCCCAAGCGCTTTTTTGACGAGGCCGACGTCAACAGGCTGTTCGCGTCCGGCTGGCGGCGCCTGTCGCTGGAGCATTTTGTGACGCGCAAGTACCTGCGGTCCAAAGCTTTGTGGGAAGTGGTGCTTGCAAGGGACGCGTGACCCGCATCCATTGCAGTGCCTCAGGTCAGCGCGCCCCTGGCATTTACCCGGATGATTTGTTCAACCTTGCCGTGTTGCAGGCCGCCGCGCACACCCAGCAGGTGTTCGTGCAGGTTGACGGTCGGGTCGCAGTGGCCGGGGATCAGCCACACCGTTTCGCCGATGGCCGGCAGCACCGCGCCGCGCAGGATGCCGTGTTCGTCGCCGCCGTTGGCGTAGTCCAGCGCCAGCCCGTGCACCGCCGGCAGGCCGGAATCAATGGCATGGCTTTTGTGACCGGCGTCGACCACCGCATGGCTGGCGCAGACACTAATCACCTGGCTTTTGACAAACAGCGCGTGCTCAAAAACCGGTTGATCGGGATCGTGCTCATTGCCGGCGTAATCGCGGTCCATGAAAAGGTAGGAGCCGGCCTGCAGCTCGCCGTAGACGCCGCTGGCGGTTTCCAGCGAGAAGGTGCCGGTGCCCGCGCCGGTGACCAGCGGTACCGCGAAGCCTGCTGCCTGCAATGCGGCTTGGGTGGCCTGCACATGGGCGACGACCTGGGCGATGCCTTCGCGCCGCTCCGCCACGCTGCGGAAATGCTGGGCGCGGCCGTGGTAGGCCTGCAGGCCGCCGAACTGAAGTGCGGCATGCCGGGCGATCTCCGCCGCCAGCAGCACGGCGGCCTCACCAGGCGCCAGGCCGCAGCGGCCGTGACCCACATCGATCTCTATGAACACACGCAGGATGTTTTTCTGCCCGCGCGCGGCGTGGGCCAGCCGCGCCAGGCCTTCGCCGCTGTCAACCGCGATGGCCAACTGCCCGCCCAGCGCTTCGAGCTCACGCGCCAGCGCCACCACACGCTGGAGCTTGAAGGGTGACACCACCTCATTGCTGATGTAGATGTTGCTCACGCCCAGCGCGGCCAGTGCTTCGGCTTCGGAGGTCTTTTGCACACAGACGCCCACCGCGCCGTGCGCCATCTGCAGTTTTGCCAGGGTCGCGCTTTTGTGCATCTTGGCGTGCGGCCGCAACTTGACACCGTGTTTCGCCGCAAAGGCCGCCATGGCGGCCAGGTTGCGCTCCATGGCGTCGAGGTCGATCACCAGCGCCGGGGTGTCGATGTCGGCCGCGGGACGGCCCAGCAGGTCAGACAGCAAATACATCAGGTGCTCGTTTCATCCAGGGATTGGGCATCCGCCTCGCGCTCCAGGTGCTGGGTATCGGCCCAGCCGACCAGCGTGAACCCGTCTGGTGTCCAGAGCAGGCGGTTGATGGCAGCATTGCCCAGCGCCCAGGTGCGCGGCGCCTGCAGCTCCAGCCGGGTCGCGGCGCGATAGAGAACATCCAGCACCCCGCCGTGGCAGACCATCACAATCAGCTCGCCGGGGTGACGCGCAGCCAGTAGCTGCGCGGTGCTGACGACGCGCTGGCGCAATTGCTTGAGCGACTCACCGCCACGCGGCGCAAAGTCCGGATCACGCGTGCGCCACAACATCGCCTGTTCCGGCAGCTCGCTTTCGATATCGGCAAAGGTCCTCCCCTGGAACTCGCCGAAATGCCGCTCGCGCAGGCTGGGCTCCGGGATCACCGGCACACCGGTGGCGCGGCTGACGTGTTGCGCGGTTTCAAAAGCGCGTCCCAGATCGCTCGCATAAATGGCGGTAATCGGCTCGCCGGCCAGTGCCTGCGCCAGCCGCCCGGCCTGCCAGCGACCGGTATCGTTCAGGCCGACGTCCAGCTGGCCCTGGATGCGCGTAGCCACATTCCAGGTGGTTTCGCCATGGCGAATCGCCAGCACCCGCGACGCCTCACTCACAACTCAGCGCTCCCGAATACCGCAGATCACGAAGCGGAGTTGTCTTCTTCAGACCAGCCGGGGCCGCGGGACCGGCTTTGCCGGACCGCAGGCGCAGCGCCCCCCCGGGGGGCAGCGCAGTACGCGCAGCGACAAGCGTGGGGGCCAACATCCCTACCGGGGTATTTCGATACTGATCCGCCGCGTCCCGACCGGCGGTACCGGGAAGTTGCGCAAGGCGGCGTCCAGCATGGTGGCAATCACCGGGCCGTCGTCGCCCCAGGGGTCTTCGCTGAAGGCGCGGGTTTCATAGACTGCGGTGTTACCGCGTAATTCGCGGATCACTAGGTTCACATCGCGCCGGTACAAGGGCGGATCCATGCTCCCGCCGCCCAGCGGTACGCCGATACCAAAGCCAATGCTGCCGCCGCCGCTACCGATGCCGCTGCCAACGAAGATGCTGGAACCGCCGCCATAGGGATAACCGTAGGCATCCAGGCGCGGGCGCAGGATGGGCTGGGTGGTGGCGCTGACCTGCACGCTGAAGGCGGCGACCTGCGGGTTGTGTTGCAGGCCGACCTTGGCCAGCGCGGCCTGGGCCAGGCCTTCGAGGGCAGGCTGGCGCGCATCGGGCTGCTGCTGCGAAGGCAGGCGCTCGAAGCGGTAGCTGGCGCCCGGCGCGGGTGGCGCCGGCGCCCAGCGGGCAAAACTCGTGACATCGCTGTTGACCAGCCGCGAACTTGCGCAGCCGCTCAGCAGGCCGATCAGGCTTGCTCCAAAAATAATAGCTGTCAACGCTCGTTTCATAAGGCCTCCAGGCACAAATGTCTTGAAGTTACTGAAGTGTGACGACGGCCAGCCCGGGCCGCTCCGGTGCAGAAAATTCCTCTTCATCGAAGGCCTTATCGCCATCCGGGTCCGGCATGCCGGTGCTGCGTATGCCCTTGAAGTCGTGCTGCTTGCCATCCATCAAATGCGAAGGCACAACGTTCTGCAGCGAGGTGAACATGTTCTCAAGACGACCTGGGAATTTTTTGTCCCACTCGCGCAGCATGTTGCCGACCTGCACCCGCTGCAGATTCTGCTGGCTGCCGCACAAGGTGCAGGGGATGATGGGAAAGTCGCGCACCTGGGCCCACTTGATCAGGTCTTTCTCCGTCACATAAGCCATGGGCCGGATCACCACGTGTTTGCCGGTGTCGCTGACCAGCTTGGGCGGCATGCCCTTGAGGCGCGAGGCAAAAAACATGTTCAGAAAAAAAGTCTGCAGCATGTCGTCGCGATGGTGCCCCAGCGCAATCTTGGTGGCGCCCAACTCCCCGGCCACGCGGTACAAAATGCCGCGACGCAGGCGCGAGCACAGCGAGCACATGGTCTTGCCCTCGGGGATCACACGCTTGACGATGCTGTAGGTGTCCTGCGTTTCGATGTGGAAGGGCACGCCGAGTTTTTCGAGGTACTGCGGCAGGATGTGGTCGGGAAAACCGGGCTGCTTCTGGTCCAGGTTGACGGCGATCAGGTCGAAGTTGATGGGCGCGCGCTTTTGCAGCTTGAGCAGGATGTCCAGCATGGCGTAGCTGTCCTTGCCGCCAGAGACGCAGACCATGACCTTGTCGCCTTCCTCGATCATGTTGAAGTCAACAATCGCGCGGCCGACCTCACGGCACAGGCGTTTTTCGAGCTTGTGCTCTTCACGCTCAATGGTGGATAGACCTTTTGGCGCGGCAATCGTAATGCTATCGGCATTTTTTTTAAAAGCAGTACTCATTTTGGGGACTTCCCTACAGGGGACCGGGTTCGGCCAATGTGTTTAGGCTAACTGCGTTTCTCTGGGCGGTTCTCGCCAAAGACTGAGTCATCATTGCAATGTCTTGCACCCAAAAAAGCTGTTCAGCTGGATTGCCCAGAATGGCGTGCTCAGCTACAGCTGTTGACCACATTGAGATGATGTGTTCGTCCTCAAGTTGAGCGTATTCAAAATTGGTCGTGTAACCGACTGTTTCGGCGCCACCAAAAGTAAATTTGAAGATGTCTTTCACTCGTTCTACATCGTCTGGCTTTTGTACCTTGGCAAAGTAAATAACGCTTAGACGCTTGACATTTATACCAACCCACATGCGCATCCTGAAATTTTCAAGATGCAAGTTGTAGTTGGCGCCATAGATGTCTTTGCGACCACCATGAACTGTCTCCACTCTTTCCACAACGATCACTTTCGCGGTTGTCCCTTTTCGAACTTGAGGTATTTCAATTCGGGAAAGCGCTTCCTTGAGATGTATTTCGAGAAATTCGCCCGTCTTTTGATGAAGCCTTTTGGTGCTAAGTTGTTTTTCAGCAAACAAGGCAAAGACAACAATTGCAAAAGCGCCCGCAGCAGTTTGCGCGATCGACATAAGCGGGACAACAGTATCTTTAAGATCTTCTCTCGCCAGCAGGAAAATAACTGCCGATATGCAAGCCGACGCAGCCAGTATTGCCAAAACCGTGATCACGGCAAACCTTGCCCACCTGGGAAGATAAATAACTTGCTGCGCATCCAGATAGCTGGGCGTTTTTTCTTCATTCATATTTACCAGGCTCCGATCTGTTTTTGTATCGATACCGCGCAATCCGCAAATATTTCGAGTTTGACTATTTTTACTCGTACCCCGATAACACCTGGCAGTCGCATCAGTCTCTGGCACACTTTTCCAGTCAAGCTCTCAAGCATGTTGACATGCACCGCCGTGCATTCTTCGATGATGATGTCGTGTACTTTTCGGTAATCAAGAACTGCCTCAAGTTGATCGACTTCAGGGAGTTCGGATTGTTCCCCCATGTTGAGTTCAGCGCTGACTTCAATCGGTTGCGATGCCGCAAGTTCGTGCGCCAGAATCCCCAAGTTGGCCTGAAATCTAAAACCTGTAAACGCCATTACTTGAGTACTTTTAAATGTTCTCATTTTTAAATTTCTGTTGGCTAAATGAGCGAGAAGTCACGAGGGGTTTTAATCAGATGTTGACCCCCGTCAACAATAAGAGTTGTGCCCGTTATAGAAGTGTTTTTCAGAGCAAATTGCACTGCGTCAGTGATGGTTTCTGGCGTGGATGATCGTCCCAGTGGAGCCATCTTGTGCAGCGCCTGAAATCTTTCATCGCTTATTAGATGGCTAATTAGTGTCAACCCGGGCGCCACTCCTACTACGCGAACTTCTGGCGCCAGCGCCATCGCCAGCATGGTGTTGGCCGCTTCCAGCGCCGCCTTCGACAGGGTGTAGCTGAAAAAGTCCGGGTTCTGGTTCCAGAGCTTCTGGTCCAGCAGATTCACGACAGCAAACCGGCCGGTTTGCGCGGCCTCCGCCCCCGTGGCCTGCCGCGCAACAGCGTGGGCGTGCAGGGCCTGCGCCAGCACTATCGCGGCACCTGTATTGCTGCGCATGTGTTTTTCCATGGCCGCAAAGCTGAATGTCGATGCGCTGTCGTGTTCAAAGGCGGAGGCGTTGTTGACCACCGCATCGACCTGGCCGAAATGGTTGATCACCTGCGGCAACAACCCCCTGACTGCAGATTCATCACTCAAATCAGCACAAAAATGGGCTGCAGCCCCCGCCAGTCGAGCGCAGTCAGCTACTGTTTTAATAGCATCTTGTTCCGAGCTGCGGTAATGCACAGCCACGCGCCAGCCGCCGGCGGCCAGCGCGAGCGCGATCTCGCGGCCCAGCCGCAGCGCGGCGCCAGTGACGAGAACAACAGGGGCAGGAGTAACAGGGTGCATGGCGGAGAGGGTGGGAATGCAATCGCCGACAATCCGGGGGTGACTCCCCCGACCCTGACGACACCCCCTAGTTTAACGAGCGCCCTCGCCGGGCACATCCGTGAGGCCATCGCCTCCGGAGGCGGCTGGATCGCCTTCGACCGCTTCATGTCCCTGGCCCTGTACACACCCGGCCTCGGCTACTACGCCAATGATTCGCGCAAGTTCGGCCTGATGCCCGCTGGGGTGAAGGGGGGAGGCAGCGATTTTGTGACCGCGCCCGAGCTGTCGCCGCGTTTCGGCCAGGCGCTGGCGCGGCAGGTGGGACAGGCGCTCGACGCCACCGCCACCTCCGAGGTCTGGGAGTTTGGCGCCGGTTCTGGTGCGCTGGCCGAACAGTTGCTGGGCGCGCTGGGCCCGCAACTCAATCGCTACACCATTGTCGATTTGTCCGGCAGCCTGCAGGCCCGGCAGCGTGAACGGCTCGCAGTCTGGGGCGACACGGTCTGCTGGGTGAGCGAACTGCCTGCGCAGATGCAGGGCGTGGTGGTCGGCAACGAGGTGCTGGATGCAATGCCGGTGCAGTTGCTGGCACGCATTGATGGCACCTGGGTTGAACGGGGTGTCGCGGTGCGGGAGGGCCAGTTTGTGCATGCCGACCGGCCAACGGCATTGCGCCCGCCGCTGGAGGTCGCCGCCAGCCACAACTACCTCACCGAGATCCACCCGCAGGCCGAGGCTTTTGTCGCCACCCTAGCCGACCGACTGCAGGCAGGCGCGGCCTTCCTGATCGACTACGGTTTTCCCGAACACGAGTATTACCACCCGCAGCGCAGCATGGGCACGCTGATGTGCCACCGCGGGCACCTGGTGGACGCCGACGCGCTGCAGGACGTCGGCGAGAAGGACATCACCGCCCATGTCAACTTCAGCGGCATCGCGCTGGCCGGGCAGCAAGCCGGCCTGCAGGTGCTGGGCTACACCAGCCAGGCGCGTTTCCTGCTAAATTGCGGCGTGCTCGATGGCATGGAAGATGCGCCGCTCGCCGAACGTGTGATGGTGCAAAAGCTTATCAACGAGCACGAGATGGGCGAGCTGTTCAAGGTGATTGCTTTTGTGGTCGATTCACCGGAGCGGCCCTGGGACGGCTGGCAGGCGCTGGGCTTTGCGCAGGGTGATCGCACCCACACCTTGTAGCCAAGTCGCGGGTTCCAGTTCCGTTGTGGGTGAACCTGTCGACGCCATTTATTGCCGTAACGCTTCAGTTTGCCAGCAAGCCGGGTCTCGCCCCGGCGGGCGAGGCACTTTTCTTTGCGTCGCAAAGAAAAGTACCCAAAAGAAAGGCGACCCGATGGTCTGGGTCCCGCAGCGATGCTGCGGGCAGGGGGGGGGGGG
>NZ_JACDDD010000050.1 GCF_013817205.1 Polaromonas sp. | reverse complement strand
ATGGACGGCAGTGGCCCGGTTTATCTCGACCCGCCCTCGCTGGACCTGTGGCCCGATGTCGAATGGGCGCCCGACTACCAAAAAAGCAAAAAAGTCGACCTCAACACCCTGACAAAGGCTGAGGTCGCCAGTTGGAAACCCGGCGACACCCTGCTGCTCAGCGGCAAGATGCTGACCGGTCGCGACGCCGCGCACAAGCGCATCCAGGACATGCTGGCCAAAGGCGAAAAACTGCCGGTGAACTTTGCCAACCGCGTGATTTATTACGTAGGGCCGGTGGACCCGGTGGCCGGCGAGGCTGTCGGCCCGGCCGGCCCGACCACCGCCACCCGCATGGACGGCTTTACCGAGATGATGCTGGCCGAAACGGGCCTGATTGCGATGATAGGCAAGGCCGAACGCGGCCCGGTCGCCATAGAGGCGATCAAGAAGCACAAAAGCGCCTACCTGATGGCGGTGGGCGGCGCCGCCTACCTGGTATCCAAGGCCATCAAACACGCAGAGGTGGTCGGGTTTGCCGACATGGGCATGGAAGCGATTTACGAGTTCGACGTGGTCGACATGCCGGTGACGGTGGCGGTGGACGCCGGCGGCACCAGCGCCCACATCACCGGCCCGGCCGAGTGGCAAAAGAGAATCGCCACCGGCGAGTTCAAGGGGATTGCAGTTGCTGCCGGTTGAACACTCTTCAATCAAGCCGGAGCCGCGGATCTGGCTCTGCCAGTCCGCCAGCGGAGCGGCCCTCCCGGGGGCAGGAAACTACACGCGCTGAGCGACCATGGGACCCCAGTCTTGATCGGCGTATTTGACAGCGGCGTGGGCGGCCTGAGTGTCCTCAAGGCGCTGCGGGCCCAACTTCCGACCGAAGATTTTGTTTATCTGGCCGACGCAGGCTTTGCCCCCTATGGCGAGCGGGGTGACGATTACGTCATCGAACGCACGCGCATTGTGGTGGACCGCCTGTTGCGCGATCACCAGATCAAGGCTCTGGTGATCGCCTGTAACACGGCCACCGCCGCCGCTGTCCATTTGGTGCGCGAGCACTATCCAGACCTTCCGCTGGTGGGCGTCGAGCCCGCACTCAAGCCGGCGGTTGCACTCAGCAAGACGCGCCGTATTGGCGTGATCGGCACTCGCGGCACGTTGGCCAGTGCCAAAATCCGCACACTGCACGACTCGCTGAAAGACCAGGCCGAATTCATTTTTGTACCTTGCGATGGCCTGGCAGACGCCATACAAAACGACGATGCGGAGAAGATCCGGCAGCTGTGTGCACGCTACATGCAGGCTCTTGGCAGTTTCGGCGACGAATACGGCCAGATCGACACCCTCGTATTGGGCTGCACGCATTACCCGTTTGCCCAGCACCATCTGGCAGCCCATGCCGGTCAAAAGGTAAAAATGATCGATACCGGCGAGCCGGTGGCGCGGCAGACGCGCCGCCTGCTGGAGGCGGCGGGTCTGCTCAAAGCTGAAGGCGAAGGCAGCGTCACGCTGCTCACCACGGGCTCGCAGCAGGCTTTGGAGGCGGCCGCGCGTCGCTGGCTGGGCCTTTAGTCGAAGAAGCAGTCGAGCGTGGGGAAGCGGTCCCGCGCCTCGATGCAATCCAGCAGGTAGATCGCCAGACCGAGGTCGCCAGTCCACAAGGAAAAGCGCCACTGGCCGTGCTCGGCCAACGCGTCCTCGGCCTGCACGATCGAATGCATGGCGAAGGCGCGCGCCCGATCCAGCCAACGCGTCCCACCAAAGCGCGTGTGCAGCTTGAGAAAGGCATACCCATTGCCTCCCGTTCCGTGGCACAGATTCGAGCCCTTGCACAATGGCCCGGCTTGCCAGATCGCCTCTCCAGCTGCGAGCAAGGTGTCGTCAAGCGCGGGGCCGGGAAAGCCGGCCAGGCAGATTACATAACCCGGTGCACCGTGGCAGTATTGCATCAGCTTGGAGCCGCCGCGCGGGCGCGTCAGCTGATTGCGCCAGTTGGCGAGGCCGTCTTCCCATTCGGCCGTGCGGCCCATGGTGGCGGCGATGCGTTCCTCCCAAGTACGGGCTTGATCCGGGGCCAATAGGTCGCGGCCCTGTCGCAGCACTGAGGCGGTTGCCGCGAAGCCATGCACACCATCCAGGTAAGTCGATATCTGCCCGTACAGGTCCTGGTCCCAGTAGTGGCAGCCCTCCTCCTGCGACCACAGGAGCTGCGAGGCGAGTTTCTCCGCGGTCTTTCGGAACAGGCTTGTCCAGCGCGCTTCGCCGGTGCGGCGCTGCATGAACAGCGCCGCGAGCATGGTGCCGGGTGATCCCCACATCAGTTCGCGCGCCGGATGATCGACTGTAGCCTCGACGAGGTGCGCGATCGCGGCCGCCTGCGTGTCGTCAGGCGCGATGGCGAACGCCACCATGCGCAGGCTGGTGTCGCCCATCAGATAAGCGCCGAAGGCCCCCTGGCTGTGACCCATCAGTGCGCGATTGGGCTCCAGCAGCCGCAGCACCTGCGCGGACTGAAGCGCATTGGCCAGCTTTACGGCCCCGCGCTGCTGCAGGTGATGCAACGCCCAAATCACGCCGCAAGCGCCGCCATACAGCTCGTGGCGCGGTGCCGGGTCAGCGCCGTCCAGCGGGTGGTTGGGCCAGGGGCCGGCGTGGGATTCGGTGTCGCTGACGATGCGCTCGATCAAGTCGCGAGCCCGCTGCTCCTGCCATCGCATCGTGCGCAGCGACTCATGCCGCTCGTGCTGCCAAAGCGGCATCATCGGTCCACGGCGTCAGCGGCCAGCGCCGCCTCCCGCCCGCGCTGCACATCCACCGGAACCAGCAGCACCAGCCCCACGGCAAACAGCACCGCCGTCGACAAAATGGCGGTGCGCTGGTCGCCCCCCGTCATCCAGGTAATGGCGCCGTAGCTCAGCGGCCCGATGATGCTGGCCAGCCGGATAGCGAAGGTCCAGAGCCCGTAGAACTCGGCCAGTTGCTTTTTAGGCGCGAACATACCGGCCATGGCGCGGCCGGCCGACTGGCTGGAGCCCATGCACACCCCGGCGATTGCGGCGGCATACCAGAAGCCGCCCTTGGTGGTCGTGATGGCAGCAATCACGCAGGTGGCTATCCAGCCCACCAGCGTGATGCCCAGCGCCAGCTTGTGGCCGATACGGTCCTGAAAATAACCGAAGGCAAACGCCCCACCGGCGGCGGCAAAGTTGAGCACAAAGATCAGCACCATGGTTTCCTGCGGCTGAAAACCAATCACCTGCTCGGCGTAAATGGCCGCCAGCGCAATGGCCACCGCCACGCCGCCCTGGTAGAACACGGCACTGACCAGCAGCCACATGAAGTCCTTGTAACGTCTGGCCTGGCGGAAGGTCTGGCGCAGTTGCGCGAGCGACGCCTTCATGCCGCCCTCACGCAAGGCCGCCGGGTTGGGCTGCGCCCTCTCTTTGAGCAGGCGGAAGGTCACCAGCGAGGCCAAACCGTAGATCACCGCCGTGATCAGCATCGTGACGGGAACAAACTGGTCAGCCGGAATACCGCGTCCCTGCGCCCAGATCACATAGCCCAGGCAAATGCCGAGCGCCAGCATGCCGCCGAAATAACCGAAAGCCCAACCCCAGCCGCTGACCTTGCCCAAGGCTTCAGTCCTGGCCAGCTCCGGCAGGAAGGCGGCGGTCAGCGACTCGCCATACGCGAAAAAGGTGTTGGAGAGGATGATCAGCACGACGGCAAACGCCACACTGCTGGGACCGGCCAGCGCCAGCGCGGCGGTGCTCACCACACAGCCCGCAGTCGTCAACATCAAGAGCCGTTTTTTTGCGGCACGCAAGTCGGCATAGGCGCCTATGCTGGGCATGGTCAGCATGACGATGGCGTAGGACACACTGAGCGCTGCCGTCCAAGCGAAAGTGGCCCACTCGGCCTTCTGCGCAATGCCCCCCACGAAATACGCGGCGAACACCGCGGTGATCACGACCGTGGTGTAGCCCGAGTTCGCAAAGTCATACATGGCCCAACCAAACACCTCGCGCTTGCGCACGCCGGGATTGAGGGCGTCTTGGGAAAAGAGGGCCATGGTTCAGCTCCTGAAAAAGGAGCCCAGCATAAACCACCGGAATGTCGGCACGATGGCACGGGATCCAGGAGGTTCAAATGGCCTCCACCCGCCATACGTGTTCCAATGAATCGCACCACTGGAGAATGCCTCATGCCCGACTCCACGCCACCGCAAGCACCGCACCATGCGCAGACGGATTTCTCGGACCGTTTTGCCTGGCGCACCACCCGCTTCCTGCGATTCCTCGCCGACACTTTTTTTGCCGGCCGTTACGGCAACCGCGCGGTGGTGCTGGAGACCGTGGCTGCCGTGCCCGGCATGGTCGGCGGGGCGCTGATTCACCTGAAGTCGCTGCGCAGCATGAAAAACGACGAGGGCTGGATACGCCAGTTGCTCGACGAAGCCGAAAATGAGCGCATGCACCTGATGACCTTTGTGCACATTGCCCAACCCAGCAGGCTGGAGCGCTGGATGATCATGCTGGCGCAGGGCATCTTCTACAACCTGTTTTTCCTGCTCTATCTGGTGTCCTCCCGCACCGCGCACCGGCTGGTCGGCTACTTCGAGGAAGAAGCTGTCTACAGCTACACCGAGTACCTAGCAGGCATCGACAGCGGCGCCTATGAGAATGTGGCGGCGCCGCAGATTGCCATTGACTACTGGAAGCTGGCGCCTGATGCGCGTCTGCGCGACGTGATCCTGGTGGTGCGCGACGACGAAGCGGGTCACCGCGACGTCAACCACGCCTTTGCCGATCAGCTCACGGAAAAAGCCCAAACCAATTAGGACCAGGACTAGACGCGTCGCGGCGGGCGCTGAGCGTGACCCCGACCTCGCTCAACGGCACTGCCCGGCAGGCCGCCCGGCACCAACCGCGGCGCGATCTACTGGCATTTCAGGGACAAGGTCCACCTCTTCAACGCCATGATGAAACGGGTCACGCTGCCGCAGGAACAGTCTTTCGAGGACCTCTGACTCGAAGCAACGTTGATCCGCCAACCCAGCCATGCGCGGGCGCTGGGCCACGGCGTGATGGCCATTTACCTGGCCGGGCTCGGCCTGGAGCAGGACAATAAGGTATCAGCTTCAGTGTAGGTGACGTGGCTTGCGTCCGCCGCCATGCCCACCCGGCGATCCACCCAGCCCGCGCGGAGGCCTGCCGAGTTGCATCGAGTTGACCAGGGTTTCAAAACGCTGCTCGAACAGCTTGTCCACCGCTGCGACGACGTCGCCAAGCTCGGTAGCGTCGAAATGCCGCTCCATCAGGCCAATCATGTCTTGCACCAGCAGGTCGCGCTGAACCTGCATGATGGCCGCCGGCGTGGGGCCGACAAAGTACATCGCGAAGTCGTCCCGGGCTTCCTCACCCTCCCGCTCTTCGTCTTCATCGAAGTCGGCGTCGTAAAAAGTCACTTCAATCGGCGCACCGCTGACGGCCATCTCGTTGAGGGCCATGCACACTTCATCAAGCACCTGCCGGAAGTCTTCATCACCCGCAACCGTCCAGCACAGCTGCAACAGATGCTGGTGTGCGTCGAAGCGTATGCCCGGCTCCTCTTCGTACACACTGGCTGCACCGTCTGCCAGCGACTTGGCGCCGGCATAGACCCACAGCGGTTTGAGTGCATCCTGTAACTGCGAAAAACCGACGTCGTCACGGAGAGGCACGTCACCATGCACGTGAATTTCAAAGGGAGGGGTGTTGTAGCGGGCCATGGAATCTATCTTAACCAGTTGGCGCCCCAGATGACCATCAGCACAGCGGGAGCGATGGCGTGGGCGCCGGAGAAACGGCAGGTGTTGTGGTGCCCGGGACCGGAATCGAACCGGTACGCCCCGATTAGGGAAGCGGCGGATTTTAAGTCCGATGTGTCTACCAATTTCACCACCCGGGCAGGGTTTCCCATTGTGAAACAAAAGGCCTCGTCACATCGACTGACGAGGCCTGGATGAGCGGAATTCAAATACGCATGATCTGGAGGCGCGGGGCGGAGTCGAACCGCCCTGGATGGATTTGCAATCCACTGCATAACCGCTTTGCTACCGCGCCCTGTCGTGTCTTTCAATGCATGCCACAGCGTGATCACCGTTGCACCAAAGAAAAAGGACAGCATTTTAACGTGCTGCCCTTTTGAATTGGAGCGGGAGAAGAGTCTCGAACTCTCGACCTCAACCTTGGCAAGGTTGCGCTCTACCAACTGAGCTACTCCCGCGATTACAGCCTCAAATTATAGCGCATTTTTTTGCCCGTGCTCAAGAGGCCCTGAAAAATTGCGCAATCAATGTTTGACGCTGCCTGCCACTTCAACGGCAGGCGCCGCTGCGGCCGCTGCAGCCACAGCTGGATCTTCTTCCGGCAGGGCCACGGGCTGATGGACCAGTGCAATTTGCAGCACTTGGTCAATCCATTTGACCGGCACAATCTCCAGCCCGTTTTTGACGTTCTCGGGGATCTCCTGCAGGTCCTTGGCGTTTTCTTGAGGAATGATCACGGTCTTGATACCGCCGCGCAGCGCGGCCAGCAGCTTTTCCTTCAGCCCGCCGATGGCTGTGACTTCACCACGCAACGTGATCTCGCCAGTCATGGCGACATCGCCGCGCACCGGGATGCCGGTGATCGCCGACACAAAGGCCGTGGTCATGGCTGCACCCGCGCTTGGGCCGTCCTTGGGTGTGGCGCCATCGGGTACGTGGATATGGATGTCGCGCTTCTCGAACATCTCGTCTTTGATGCCCAGCACGCGGGCGCGGCTGCGTACTACTGTGCGCGCGGCCTCCACGGACTCCTTCATCACGTCGCCCAAGGACCCGGTGCGGGTGATCACGCCTTTACCCGGCATCATGGCGGCTTCGATGGTCAGCAGGTCACCACCGACCTCGGTCCAAGCCAGGCCCACGACCTGACCGACCTGGTTGTGGTTCTCCGCGCGGCCGTAGTCGAACTTGCGTACGCCAAGGTAATCATTGAGGTTGTCCGCAGTCACAACGATCTGGGGCTCCATCTTCTTGAGCTGAATGCCCTTCACCACCTTGCGGCAGATTTTGGAGAGCTCGCGTTCCAGTGAACGCACACCGGCCTCACGCGTGTAGTAGCGCACGATGTCGCGCACTGCCTGCTCCTGGATCTCGAGTTCGCCATCCTTCACGCCATTGTTCTTGAGCTGCTTGGGAAGCAGGTAACGCATAGCGATGCTGGTTTTTTCGTCCTCGGTATACCCCGACAGGCGGATCACCTCCATGCGGTCCAGCAGGGCCGGCGGGATGTTCATGGAATTGGACGTCGCCACGAACATCACGTCGCTCAGGTCGAAGTCGACTTCGACGTAGTGGTCCCCAAAGGTATGGTTCTGTTCCGGATCCAGCACTTCAAGCAGGGCACTGGAAGGATCACCCCGGAAGTCGGTGCCCAGCTTGTCGATCTCGTCAAGCAGGAACAGCGGATTGCGCGTTCCGGCCTTGGTCAGGCTCTGCAAGACCTTGCCCGGCAGTGCGCCGATATAAGTGCGCCTGTGACCACGAATCTCTGCCTCGTCGCGCATGCCACCCAGCGCCATGCGCACATACTTGCGTCCCGTCGCCTTGGCAATCGACTGGCCCAGCGAGGTCTTGCCGACGCCGGGGGGGCCGACCAGGCACAGGATGGGCGCCTTGAGCTTGTCCACGCGCTGCTGCACCGCGAGGTATTCAACGATGCGGTCCTTGACCTTCTCCAGGCCGTAGTGGTCCTCGTCAAGCACTGCCTCGGCATTGGCCAGGTCATGCTTGATTTTGGTCTTCTTGCTCCACGGCAGCCCGGTCAGCACATCAATGTAGGTGCGCACCACCGTGGCTTCGGCCGACATCGGTGACATGAGCTTGAGCTTCTTGAGCTCACCCTCGGCCTTCTTGCGCGCCTCTTGGGGCATCTTGGCAGTCTTGATCTTTTTCTCGATCTCCTCGATGTCGGCACCCTCTTCGCCTTCACCCAGCTCTTTCTGAATCGCCTTGACCTGCTCGTTGAGGTAGAAGTCTCGCTGGTTCTTCTCCATCTGGCGCTTGACGCGGCCGCGGATTTTCTTGTCGACGTTGAGAATGTCGACCTCGCGTTCAAGCTGCTCGTAGAGATTTTCGAGGCGGGCCTTGACCGCGTCTAGGTCCAGGATGACCTGCTTGGCATCCAGCTTGAGCGGTAGGTGCGCGGCGATGGTGTCTGCCAGACGACCGGCATCGTCGATGCTGGAGATCGAGGTCAGGATTTCCGGCGGGATTTTCTTGTTGAGCTTGACGTAATGGTCGAACTGCTGCATCACCGCGCGGCGCAGCGCCTCGGTCTCGCTGGTCTTGTCACCGGGAAGGGCAACTTCCGGTTCGACGGGCGTCACGTTGGCGCTGAAATGGAATTCGCCCTCTTCGATCTTGTTGACCTTGGCGCGCTGCTGGCCCTCAACCAGCACTTTAACCGTGCCATCAGGTAGCTTGAGCATCTGCAGAATGGTTGCCACGCAACCGACTTCAAACATGTCCTCGACCGACGGTTCATCCTTGGCGGCTGTTTTCTGGGCGACCAGCATGATGCGGCGTTCGGCCTCCATCGCCGACTCGAGCGCCTTGATGCTTTTGGGGCGGCCCACGAACAGCGGTATCACCATGTGGGGGAACACCACCACATCGCGAAGCGGAAGCAGTGGCAGATCGATCGGACTGGAGGGCAGTATGGTTTGTGCGGACATAGAACCTTAAAGGTAAGCCTTGAACGAAAGCCCTGAGGTCGGGACGGTTAATCAGGCTTTCATGCTTGGCGACAACAAACTCGAACGTGGGGGACAGTGGCGGGTTTTCAAGCCTGTTTGGCGGCTTCGCGGTAAACCAGCAGCGGCGGCTTGTCTTCTTCTATCGTCGACTCGTCGACCACCACTTTTTCCACATTGCTTGTATTGGGCAGGTCGAACATGGTGTCGATCAGCGACTGCTCCAGGATGGACCGCAGGCCGCGGGCACCGGTTTTGCGGGCCAGCGCCTTGCGGGCAATCGCCTTGAGTGCCGAAGGTCGGATTTCGAGGTCGACCCCCTCCATGGACAACAACTTGCTGAACTGCTTGACTACCGCGTTTTTCGGCTCGGTCAGAATCTGCACCAGCGCATCTTCCGTCAGCTCGGCAAGGGTCGCGACCACCGGCATACGGCCCACCAGCTCGGGGATCAGGCCGAACTTGATCAGATCTTCCGGCTCCACGTCCTTGAAGGACTCGGTCAGGCTCCGCGCCTTCTTGCTTTTCACGGCGGCGCCGAAACCGATGCCCGAGGCCTCGGTGCGGTTCTCAATGACTTTTTCCAGCCCCGAGAATGCGCCGCCGCAGATGAACAGGATGTTGGTGGTGTCCACCTGCAGGAAATCCTGGTTCGGGTGCTTGCGGCCACCCTGGGGAGGCACCGAAGCCATGGTGCCCTCGATCAGCTTGAGCAGGGCCTGCTGCACACCCTCGCCCGACACGTCACGCGTGATCGACGGGTTGTCGGACTTGCGCGAGATCTTGTCGATTTCGTCGATGTAGACAATGCCCTGCTGCGCGCGATCGACTTCGTAGTTGCAGCTCTGCAGCAGCTTCTGGATGATGTTTTCGACGTCTTCACCGACATAGCCGGCTTCGGTCAGCGTGGTGGCATCGGCCATCACAAACGGCACATTCAGCGTGCGCGCCAGGGTCTGGGCCAGCAGGGTTTTGCCGGAGCCGGTCGGGCCAATCAACAGGATATTGCTCTTGGTCAGTTCAACCTCGTCCTTTTTGGCCTTGTCCTTGTGGCGCAGACGCTTGTAATGGTTGTAGACCGCCACGGCCAGCGTACGCTTGGCCGGTTCCTGGCCAATCACATAACCGTCGAGCGTGGTCTTGATTTCCAGCGGTGTCGGCAAGTCGCCGCGCGTCTCGCGCACATCGTCCCCTGCGGGCAGCTCATCGCGGATGATTTCGTTGCACAGGTCTATGCATTCATCACAGATGAAGACCGATGGCCCTGCAATGAGCTTCTTGACCTCGTGTTGGCTCTTACCGCAGAAGGAGCAATACAGGGTTTTTTCGCTGGAGGAGCCTTTTTTCTCGGCCATTGATGGAGTGCCTTTATAGGTCCCTGAAGGGATGATGAACCAATGATAACCAAATAAAAACGGCGTTTCCTGTTACAGAAAACGCCGTTGCCGCGTCGCAACTGACTGGTATTTGCGTCGGGGAATCAGGGGCGCTTGGTGATCACCTCGTCCACCACGCCATAGGCCTTGGCCTCGTCGGCAAACATGAAGTAGTCGCGCTCGGTATCCCGCTCGATTTTCTCCACTGTCTGGCCGGTGTTGTTGGCCAGGATGCGGTTCAGCTGCTCGCGTGTCTTGAGGATGTCGCGAGCATGGATCTCGATGTCTGTTGCCTGGCCCTGGGCGCCGCCCGAGGGTTGGTGAATCATCACACGCGAGTTGGGCAGCGAGAAGCGCTTGCCCTTGGCGCCAGCCGCCAGCAGGAAGGCGCCCATACTGGCTGCCATGCCCACGCACAGTGTGGAGACGTCTGCCTTGATGAACTGCATGGTGTCGTAAATCGCCATGCCGGCGGTCACCGAGCCGCCAGGGGAGTTGATGTAGAAGGAAATGTCCTTGTCCGGATTCTCGCTCTCCAGAAAGAGCAACTGTGCCACCACCAGGTTGGCGGTCTGGTCATTGACCGGGCCGACGAGAAAAATCACGCGTTCCTTCAGAAGGCGCGAATAAATGTCATACGACCGCTCACCGCGGCCGGACTGCTCGATCACCATCGGCACCATGCCGAGACCCTGAATGTCCTGTGCGCTGCTGTAAATCATGTGTTCTCCAGATTGTGGGCTTACTTTACCCAAAATAAATGGGGCTTGAAGCCGTAGCCGCAAGCCCCTCAGCGCAAATTTGCCCGGCAGACGGTCAGTTCTGCGCCATCAACTCGTCGAAGGCCACGGCCTTTTCAACCACTTTGGCCTTGCTCATCACGAAGTCTGTGACGTTGTTTTCAATCACGATGGATTCGACTTCGGCCATGCGCTTTTCGTCTCCAAAATACCAGCGCACCACGTCTTCAGGCTTCTCGTAGCTGGAAGCCAGCTCCTGCACGTGCGCCTTGACCTGCTCGGGGGTAGGGAATAAGTTGTTGGTACGGGTCAGTTCTGCGACCACCAGGCCCAAGCGCACGCGCTTTTCGGCCTGCGGGCGGAAGATGTCGTCGGGAATCGGCGCCTTGTCAGCGTCCTTGATGCCGCGCTGCTTGAGGTCGGCGCGCGCGCCTTCCACCATGCGCTCCAGTTCGGCCTGCACAATTGCCTGCGGTACGTCGAGTTCGGCATTCGCCACAAGCGCGTCCATCACGGCATTCTTATTGCGGGCCAGCAGGCGGAACTTGACTTCACGCTCCAGGTTCTTCTTGATGTCGGCGCGCAGTCCTTCCACTGTGGCGTCAGCGATGCCGAGGGACTTGGCCAGCGCTTCGTTGACTTCGGGCAGGTGGGCTGCTTCGATTTTCTTGACGGTCACCAGAAAGTCGGCCTGCTTGCCGGCCACGTCCTTGCCGTGGTAGTCGGCCGGGAAGTTCAGCGGAAAGGTCTTGCTCTCACCGCTTTTCATGCCACGCACGGCGTCCTCAAACTCCTTGAGCATCTGGCCTTCACCGACCAGGAACTGGAAAGCCTCGGCCTTGCCGCCGGCAAAGGTTTCGCCGTCGATCTTGCCTTCGAAGTCGATGGTGGCACGGTCGCCGTCCTGGGCTGCGGCGTCCATGGCGCGCTGCGCAAAAGTGCGGCGCTGCTTGCGCAGGATGTCCAGGGTCTTGTCGACGGCTTCGTCGCTGACTTCGGAGGTCAGCTTTTCGACTTCGGCATGGGCCAGGTCGCCGATCTTGACTTCGGGGTAAACCTCAAAGATAGCATCAAAAGCCAGCTCGCCCTCTGGGGCGCCGTCCTTTTCGCTGATGCGCGGCTGGCCGGCCACACGCAGCTTGGCTTCGTTGGCAGCCTGGGAGAAAGCCTCGCCGACCTTGTCATTCATGACTTCGTAATGCACCGAATAGCCATAACGCTGGGCCACCACATTCATCGGGACCTTGCCTGGACGGAAACCGTCCATCTTGACCGTACGAGCCAGCCGTTTCAGGCGGGAATCGACTTCGGACTGGATGGTGTTGACCGGCAGGGTCAGGGTCATCTTGCGTTCCAGCTTTTCAAGGGTTTCAACAGTCACGGCCATGATCTACTCCTAATATCGAGTGTGTAAAAGACGCAGGCCTGCGGCGGCATGACCCCGCGGCAAACGTCCTGAAAAATCTCACTGGTGGTGCGCGGGGGGGGACTCGAACCCCCACATCCTTGCGGACGTCAGGACCTAAACCTGGTGCGTCTACCAATTTCGCCACCCGCGCGCCGGAAACAAAAACGGGAATCCTCAGCTTCAGCCTGTGGACCCCCGCCTGAAATCGGTCAACTTTCTATTTTAGCCTGTATCGGCCTCCGCTTTAGAGCGCCGGCAAAAGGTTCCCAGGGGCTATTGGTTTTGCAGCAACTTTCCCAGTTTGTTTGCCGCGAGGCGCAGCGCCGTCGTGTCATACCCCGCATAACCAAACAACCACCCCCGCCGCCTGGAACTGATGGTGTAGCGCGACAGCGGCGCCAGCAAAATGCCTGCTTCCTGGGCTCGGGCGGACAAGGTTTGGTCGTCCTGACCCGCCGGCAATTCGTGCAGCAGGTGCATGCCTTGCTCGCTGGGTTTCAACACCAGTTGGCCTTTGCTGACGCCGGCAAGTGCGTCTATCAAGGCCTGCTGGCGTTGCGGATACAACTCGCGCATCTGGCGCAGGTGGCGCAAGAGGTGGCCTTCTGTGATGAAACGGGCCAGCACCTCCTGGGCGTCGCCTGGAGAGTGGCGGTCGATCAGGGCGCGGGCCATTGCAAAGGCGCCCGCCAGCGCATGCGGCAGCACGATAAACCCCAGGCGCAAACCGGGGTGCAGCGTTTTGGAGAAGGTGCCCACATACAGCACCCGCTGCGCATGCGGCAGGCTGCACAGCGCGGGCAGGCGGTGTTTGCCGTACTGGAATTCGCCGTCGTAGTCGTCCTCCACAATCCAGGCGCGCTGGGCATTGGCCCAGTCCAGCAGCTCCAGCCGGCGCTGCAGGCTCATGCGCACCCCGGTCGGAAATTGAGACGTTGGCGTTACCACCGCCAGCCGGACGGCAGGCCATTGCGCTACCGCCTGGCTGACCACCAGTCCTTCGGCATCCACGGGCACCGGCCGCGCGGTCACGCCGTGGCCGACCAGACTGGCCCGAATGCCGGGGTAGCCGGGGTCTTCCACCCAGGCCTCGTCGCCCGGGTCCAGCAGCAAGCGCCCCACCAGGTCAATGGCCTGCTGCGAACCCGAGCACACCACCACCTGCGCCGCCTCACAGCGAATGCCGCGCGACACCCACAGCCATTGCGCAATGGCGTCGCGCAGCGCAGGCGCACCGGCTGGGTCCAGGTATTGCGCCTGGGCCATCCGCTGCGCCTTCGAGCCTTGGCGTGCCAAACGGTCCCACAGCGCAAAAGGAAAGGTGGCTATCTCGGGGGCGCCTATGCGAAACGGCAGGACCGCCTGCAAGGGCGGGTTCCAGCGCAGCACGGTGTCAGCAACCAACTGCCCGCGTTGCGACAGGCCGGCGGCGATGCTGGGACGCAAACCCTTGCGGACAGTCGCCACGGTTGCCAACGCACCCAGGTTGTCGGCCACAAAACTGCCGTCCCCTACGCGGGCCTGCACATAACCCTCGGACTGCAGGCGCTCCAGCGCCCACAACACGCTGTTGCGCGACACACCCAGCGTTTTGGCCTGCTCACGCGAGGCGGGCAGGCGCGTGCCGGGCTTGAAGGTGCCCTGTTCAATGGCGCTACGCAGCTCCAGGTACACCCGCTGGCGTACCGACTCGCTGCGGGGTCTGGGTTGCGCGGGCGCAATGGCTCTTTCAATCACCTTAAATTGGCCCCTCAACAGCACGAGAAGATTAATAAACTAAGGAACCACTTTACCAGTCCTTGTTGCTGCCCTCCCCCACACCAAAGACCCACCAAAAGGAGCAGCACCATGGCCCAGCACAGCACCACTTTGTTTTTGGGAACGCGACCATGCATCGTTTTACGGACCACCGCCACAGCCGCCGCCACACCTGCACTTTGACGAAGGCGCGGTCGTGCCGGGCTCATCATCGCCGCAGTTGGTGCCAAAGCCGTATTCCGATCCAGCGTGCATTGACCCCCGAAGAAGCCTTCGTCGCCTCGCTCTCAAGCTGCCACATGATGTGGTTTCTCGACCTGGCCGCGCGCGACGGCTGGGTGGCGGACAGCTACCGCGATGACGCGGTGGGCACCCTGGCGCGCAACGCCGAAAGCCAGCAAGCCATGACCCGTGTGCTGCTGCGCCCTGCGGTTCTGTTTGCGCCAGAGCGCAGCCCCACGCCTGACGAACTGCACGACCTCCACCACCGGGCCCACGCCTCCTGTTTCATCGCCAACTCGGTCAAAACCGAAGTGGTGTGCGAAGCCCGTATTGGATCTCCAACCCACAGCTGAAGCCACGCGCACCATGACGTATTTGCCACCTCACTTTGCAGAGACCGACACCGCCACCTTGCACGCTCTCGTGCGCGCCCACCCCCTGGCCACCTGGATCGTGCAACACCAAGGAGAACTGCTGGTTAACCATATTCCCATGCTGCTGGATCCCGACCGCGGAGAACACGGCACGCTGGTGGGGCACGTAGCGCGCGCCAACCCGGTGTGGCAGGCCCTGGCCGCAGGCGCCACGTCGGTAGCAGTGTTCGCCGGTCCGCAAGCCTATGTGTCACCCAACTGGTACCCCAGTAAACATGCGCACGGCAAGGCGGTGCCCACGTGGAACTACGCCACCGTGCATGCCCACGGCGTTCCCCATGCCTTTGACGAGGCAGAGCGTGTGCTGGAGGTGGTGACGCGCCTCACCCGGATGCATGAGGCGAGCCAGGCCCTGCCGTGGCAGGTCTCAGATGCGCCGGCCGACTACATCAAGCAGATGCTCAAAGCCATCGTTGGCGTCGAAATGCCGGTGCAACGCTGGATCGGCAAATGGAAAGTCAGCCAGAACCGCCCCGCTTCGGACCAGCACGGCATTGCGGCGGGCTTAAGCGGTCAAGGCACACCGGCTGCCGCCGAGATGGCTGCGCTGGTGCAACAAAAAATCAAACCCTGAAGGACCATCCCCCATGCAAACTACCACCCACATCGCACCCATCACCATTAACCCCTTGCAAGCCAGCGACTACGCGGCCTGGCAACGCCTGGGCCAGGGCTACAACACGTTTTATGAAAGGGAGTTGCCGCAAGCGACCTACGACCGCACCTGGCAACGCCTGCTGAACGGAGACGGTATCCATGGTTTCGCGGCACGGGTAGACGGGCAACTGGTCGGCATCACGCACTACCTGTTCCAGGCCAGCATCTGGTCGGCCGATGTTTGCTATCTGCAGGACTTGTTTGTGGACGAGGCAGCGCGTGGCCACGGCGTGGCGCAAGCCCTGATTAAGCAGGTGGCCGAGGTAGCCAAAGCGCGTGGCGCGCCCAAGCTGTATTGGCTGACCCACACCACCAACGCCCGCGCGCGACGCCTCTATGACCGGGTTGCCAAACACCACGGCTTCATCCGTTATGACTACGCGCTGAGCTGAAGCACCCCTGGCGCTGCCGGAGCATTCAACAATCCGGGTGTGTCGCGTTTAACCCGAAACCACGCAGCGTACATCGCCGGCAAGGCCAGCAAGGTCAGCACCGTAGCCACAATCAGGCCGCCCATGATGGCAACCGCCATCGGCCCCCAGAACACGCTGCGCGACAGCGGAATCATCGCCAGCACGGCAGCAGCGGCGGTCAACACAATAGGCCGTAAACGACGAACAGCGGACTCGACAATCGCGTCCCAGGCCGGAATGCCGGCCGCGCGGTCCTGCTCGATCTGGTCAATCAGGATCACCGAGTTGCGCTGGATCATGCCCATCAGCGCAATCACACCAAGCAGAGCCACAAAACCAAAAGGTCGGCCCAGCAGCAGCAGCGCGCCAGCGACGCCGGCGATGCCCAGCGGCCCTGTCAAGAACACCAGCATCGCGCGGCTGAAGCTGTGCAGCTGCAGCATCAGCAGCGTTAAGGTCAGGAACAACATGATGGGAACACCGGCCACGATGGAGCTCGATCCCTTGCTGCTTTCTTCCACAGCACCGGCCACCTCGATCCGGTAGCCGTTCATGCCATTTTTCTGCCATTTGGCCTCGATGGCTTTCAGGGCCGGAAGCAGTTCATTGGTCACCGTCGCGCCCTGCAGGCCTTCAACGATATCGCTTTGCACCGTGATGGCGTAGTCGCGGTTTTCGCGCCACATCACGCCCGGCTCCCAGGTGAACACCGGCTTGGCAATCTGCGTCAGCGGAATCGACTTGCCCGACGCAGTCGGCAGGTAGGCATTGGCGATGTCGGTGATGGCATTGCGTTCGTCCAGCGGCTGGCGCAGCACGATGTCGATCAGTTTGTCGCCCTCGCGGAACTGGCCCACGGTGCTGCCGCTCAGTATGGTTCTGGACGCCTGCGCAATCGACTGGCTGGTCACGCCCAGGGCGCGCGCCTTGGACTGGTCCACTTCCAGGCGCAGCACCTTGACCGATTCGTTCCAGTTGTCGTTGACGCCGCGGGTGTTGGCGCTTTCGCGCATCGCCGCCTTGACCTCGTCAGCGCGGTCCCGCAGCACCAGCGGGTCGGTGCCGACGACGCGGAACTGCACCGGGTAAGGCACGGGTGGGCCGTTGGGCAGCAGCTTGATGCGGCCACGCACCTCCGGAAATTCCTGGGCCAGCAGCGCCGGCAGCTTGATGCGCAGCGATTCGCGTACCTTCAGGTCTTTGGGTAACACGATGAATTGCGACACATTGGTCTGCGGGAAAACCTGGTCCAGCGGCAGGTAAAAACGCGGCACGCCCGAGCCAACCCAGGTGCTGACCGAGCTGACGCCCTCTTCCTGCAGCAGCCGCGCCTCGACACGTTTGGCGGTCAACTCATTGGCAGCAAACGAGGTGCCTTCCGGGAACCAGATGTCCACCATGATTTCGGGTCGGCTCGAATCCGGAAAGAACTGCTGCTGGACCTTGCCCATGCCCACAATGCCAAGTGCAAAAACCAGCACGGTCGCGCCAATCGTGATCCAGCGGTGTTCGACACACCAGTTCACCGCGCGGCGAAACGTCTTGTAGAACGGTGAATCGAAGTGCTCCTGGTGACCCGTCTCGGCCCCCTCGGGCAGCGGTTTGGCCTTGAGCAGCAGGGTGCCCAGGTAAGGCACGAAGTAGACAGAGACAATCCAGCTCAACACCAGCGCAATCACCGTGACCGCAAAAATCGCGAAGGTATATTCACCCACGGTCGACTTCGCCATGCCGATGGGCAAAAAGCCCACCGCAGTGATCAGCGTGCCGGTCAGCATGGGCATGGCGGTGATTTCATAGGCAAAGGTTGCGGCACGCACCTTGTCGTAGCCCTCTTCCATCTTGCGCACCATCATCTCGACCGCAATGATGGCGTCGTCCACCAGCAGGCCCAGCGCGATGATCAGCGAGCCCAGCGAAATCTTGTGCAGGCCAATGCCGAAGTAGCTCATGGCCAGAAAAGTCACCGCCAGCACCAGCGGAATCGTGATGCCCACCACCAGCCCCGGCCGCATGTCGATGTAATAACGCTTCCAGAGCGGGTGCTGGCCCGGGCGCCGGTGAAAACCCAGCGCGATGAAACTCACAGCCAACACAATCACGACCGCCTCAATCAGCACCTTGACGAATTCATTGACCGAGGTGGCCACCGCCGTCGGCTGGTCCTGGATCTGCACCAGCTCGATTCCTGCTGGCAAGCGCGAGCCAATACGCGCGGTGGTGGCTTTCAGCGCCTTGCCCAGCGCAATGATGTCGCCGCCCTTGGCCATGGACACGCCCAGTGCAATCACTTCGCGGCCCTGATGCCGCACCTTGACGGCAGGCGGGTCCACATAGGCGCGTTTGATTTCGGCGATGTCACCCAGTCGCAGCTGGTTGCCCGAACTGCCGCGTATCGGCATGGCACGCAATTGCTCGATGGCCTCAAACTGGCCGGCCACACGCACCTGCACCACGTCCAGCGGGGTCTGCACCGCGCCGGCAGACTCCACCGCGTTCTGCTGGCCCAGCTGACTCAACACCTGGTTGAAATCAAGGCCCAGTTGAGCCAGGCGCTTTTGCGAAATCTCGATGAAGAGCTTTTCGTCCTGCGCGCCAAACTGTTCGACCTTGGCCACATCGGGTACACGCAGCAGTTGCTGGCGCGCATCGTCGGCAAAGGTCTTGAGCTCGGCATAACTGAAGCCGTCGGCCTGCAGTGCGTAGATCACACCATACACATCGCCGAAGTCGTCGTTGAAGAACGGCCCGACCACCCCGCCGGGCAGGCTGCCGCGCATGTCGCCCACCTTCTTGCGCACCGCGTACCAGACGCCGGCGACATCAGCCGCTTTCGACGAGTCCTTGATCTGGAAGATGATCTGCGACTCACCGGGTTTGGAATAGCTGCGGATCTTGTCGGCAAACGGCACTTCCTGCAGCGTGCGCTCGAGCTTGTCAGTCACCTGCTCGGCCACCTGCTGCGCCGTGGCGCCCGGCCAATAAGTGCGCACCACCATGGCGCGGAAGGTAAACGGCGGGTCCTCGTCCTGACCCAGCTGGAAGTAGGCGGCGAAGCCGAGCAGCATCAGCACCACCATCAGGTAGCGTGTCAGCGCCGGGTGATCCAGCGCCCATTTGGACAGGTTGAAACTGTCTCGGGGTCGTACTTGCGTCATGCCGCCCTCACTTCGCGGGCGCTGCGGTGGGTGTGGCGGCAGCCGCAGACGCTATCGGATTGATAGCTGTCTGCGCAGGCGGGACGGGGGCCAGTGCCACTTTTGGTTCATAAATTGAGACCTTCTGGCCGGGCGCAAGCACATGCACACCCGCGCTGACCACCAGCATGCCCGGCTGCAAGCCAGAGGCCACCACCGCCTCGTTGCCGTCAGCGGTGGCAATCTGTATGGTTTGCGACTTGACCGTCATGCTGGTCTTGTCGAGCACCCAGACCGCGCTGTTTTTGCCTTCCTGGCGCAGCGCACTGGTCGGCAGCTTGATGACCTGCGCACCGGCCGCGCCAAGGCCTTGCGGCTGTACGTACACCGTGGCGCCCAGCGCCGGCGGCTCTCTGGTGTCCAGCGCCACCTTGACCGGATAGGTCCGCGTGGCCGGGTCGGCGCTGGCCGAAACCTCGCGCACCCGGCCGGTGAGTTCGCCGGCCTGGGACCAGACGCGCACCTTGACCGGCGTGCCGACCCTGATCGCGGCCACCTTGTCTTCGGGCACCGAGAACACCACGTCGCGCGGGCCGTTGGCGGCAATGCGCAGCACCGGGGTGCCCGCAGAAACCACCTGACCGGCTTCAGCCTCGACCGCAGTCACCACACCCGACACGTCAGCCACCAGCGCTGCGTAATTGGCCTGGTTGCCCTGCACGGCCAGTTGCGACTGCGCCTGCACAAGCTGGGCTTGGGCGGCTTTGAGCGTTGTTTCGCGGCGCTCAAGTTCGGCGCCACTGATGAAGTTCTGGTCTTTCAGTTCCTTGTAACGCCTGAAGTCGGCCGCAGCCAGGTCGCGCTGCGTTGACGCCGCAGCCACCTGGGCCCGCGCCGCATCGGCCGCCAATTTATAGTCCTGCGGGTCCAGCTGGGCCAACACCTGGCCGGCCTTGACCTGCTGACCAAGTTCGGCCTGGCGCTTGATGATTTTTCCGCCGACCCGAAAGCTCAGCCGGGATTCGACCTGCGCCTTCACCTCGCCGGCAAACTCGTGGCTGGCGGTGAAGGAATCCGTGCCCACGGTGAGCACCTTGACCGCACGCACCGGCTCCTCGGGCGGGGCAGGTTTGGAACAGGCGCCCAGTACCAGGGCGCTGCTGAGGAGGATGAGGGCGGTTTTGTGCATGATCTGACAGGGCAAAAATCGGTGGGAGAAGCTGTGAGGAAAGCAGCAGAGGCGCAGGGGACCGAACCACTACTGACTGACTGGTTAGTAATCTACGAGAAATGACCAGCGCTGTCAAGCGACAATCCGGCCATGAGCCCCGCCCCCCACACCGGCACGCCCCAGGCGCTGAAACCCGCCTCGCAGCACTACGAAAATTTTCCGGTGGCGTCCCTTTTGTGCCCGCCACGCCTGCGGCCGGCCATCACCGCCATTTACTGGTTTGCGCGCACGGCTGACGACATTGCCGACGAAGGTGACGCGCGCCCGGCCCAGCGCCTGCAGGACCTGGCCGTCATCCGCGAAGACCTGTTCGCAGCCGCTGAAGGTCAGCCCGGCTCAGGCCGCTGGCCGGAAGTGTTTGGCGCGCTGCAACCCGTCATCGCTCAATTCGACCTGCCCGTGGCCTTGCTGGCCGACCTGCTCAGTGCCTTCGAGCAGGACGTGGTCAAGCAGCGTTACGCCACCGAGGCCGAGCTGCTGGGCTATTGCCGGCGGTCCGCCAACCCGGTCGGGCGCCTGCTGCTGCACCTGTATGGCGTGCACGATGCTGATTCTCTGGCCCAGAGCGATCACATCTGCAGCGCCCTGCAGCTGATCAACTTCTGGCAAGACCTCAGTGTGGACATTCCGCGCGGCCGCATCTACATCCCGCGGGAGTTGTGGTCGGCGTATGGCGTGGACGAGGTGCAACTGATGGCCCGTGACGTGAACCCCGCCACTACCAAATTGATAGCTGCTTGCGCCCGTACAGCAAGGGCCAGCATGCTAAAAGGCGCTGAACTTCCGGCCGCCGTAGCGCACCGTCTCGGCGGTTTTGACGGCTGGCGCGCGGGCCTGGAGCTGCGCTGCGTGATCCAGGGCGGGCTGCGCATTCTCGACAAGATCGAGGCGATGGACCACCGCACGCTGGCGCAACGGCCCAAGCTGGGCGTTTGGGATGCGGTGGTGATCTTCAGCAAAGCCTTGTGGCGGTGATGCCGAAAGCATCCAAGAAGAGGCGCGCCGGCCTGCGACAATCCCGAGCATGAGCCCTGAGGAATACGTCCAGCAGAAAGCCGCCGCGTCCGGCAGCAGTTTTTATTACGCCTTCCTGTTTTTACCCAAAGAGCGTCGCGCCGCCATCACCGCCTTCTACGCCTTTTGCCGCGAGATCGACGATGTGGTTGACGAGGTGACCGACCCCGGCGTGGCCTATACCAAGCTGGCCTGGTGGCAAACCGAGGTGCTCAAGTCCTATGCCGGCGAGCCCACCCACCCGGTGATGAAAGCGCTGATGCCGCTGGCGGCCGCCTACCGCATCGAGGCGCGCCATCTGCAGGCCGTGATCGAGGGCTGCCAGATGGACCTGGCGCAAAACCGCTATCTCGACTTTCCGAATCTCAAGACCTACTGCCACCTGGTGGCCGGCATCGTCGGTGAGGTCGCCGCACGCATCTTCGGCCAGACCGAGGAAGCCACCACGGCTTACGCGCACAAGCTGGGTCTGGCCTTCCAGATGACCAACATCATCCGCGACGTCGGCGAAGACGCGCTGCGCGGCCGCATCTACCTGCCGGTCAATGAGCTGCAGCAGTTTGATGTGAAAGCGCATGAGATTTTGAAACGCCAGTACTCGGACCGTTTCACCGCGTTGATGAAGTTCCAGACCGACCGTGCGCTGGCGCTGTACGACGAAGCCCTGGCGCTGCTGCCCGAGGCGGACCGCCGCGCGCAGAAACCCGGCCTGATGATGGCCAGCATCTACCGCACCCTGCTGCGCGAAATCGCCGCCGACAACTACCAGGTGTTGCACCAGCGCGTGAGCCTGACGCCGTTGCGCAAGTTCTGGCTGGCGTGGAAGACGCAAGCTTTTGGAAAAGTGGTTTGAAAACCCTGGCCCCCACGCTTGTCGCTGCGCGTACTGCGCTGCCCCCCGAAGGGGCTATTTTTTCTAGGGGCGGCCCGTCGAAAAAATTCCCACCATGAAGGTGGCCGTCATCGGCGCCGGCTGGGCCGGGTGTGCGGCGGCTGTCGAAGCCACGCGCCTTGGCCAGCAGGTCACCCTGTTTGAAGCCAGCCGCGTCCCCGGTGGCCGGGCCCGGCGTGTTGATGGGCAGTGGCCCGATGGCACCCCGCTGCCGCTGGACAACGGCCAGCACATCCTGATCGGCGCCTACAGCGAGACATTGAAGCTGATGGGCGATCTGGGCCTGGAAACAACATCATTGCTGCACCGCATGCCGCTGACGCTGCAGTTTCCCGACGGCGCTGGGCTGGCCTTTCCCTCATTGCCCACACCACTGGACGCCTTCGCCGGCATCCTGCGCGCGCGCGGCTGGTCGTGGCGCGACAAGGCGTCCCTGTTGCTGGCCGCCTCGCGCTGGCAGCTCGCCGGCTTTCGTTGCGCGCCCGAGCTGTCGGTGGCGCAGTTGTGCAGCAAGTTAACGCCAGCGGTCATGGTCACATTGATTGAACCGTTGTGTGTCGCCGCCCTCAACACGCCGGCAGAGCGTGCCAGCGGCCAGGTGTTTTTGCGCGTGTTGCAGGATTCCTTATTCTCCCAGTCCGGCGGGTCCAACCTGCTGCTGCCGCGCACCGACCTCAGCGCGCTGCTGCCTGATGCGGCCCTGGTATGGTTGGGGCAGCGCGGCGCCGATGTGCGCCTGGGCACACGCGTGCTCGCGCTGTCACAGGAAGGCGGCGTTTGGCAAGTTGATGGTGAAACGTTTGATCGTGTGATCCTCGCCTGCCCGCCAGGCGAAGCGGCGCGGCTGGCTTCGGAGACCGGCCTGCCCTGCGACACCTGGACGGCGCAGGCACGAGCGCTGCAGTTCGAAGCCATCACCACGGTGTATGTCTCATCGCCCGGCACGCGGCTGGCTCAGCCCATGCTCGCCCTGCGAGCGAGCGGTCCGGAGGGCGAGGCACCGGCGCAGTTTGTGTTCGACCGCGGCCAGCTTGGCGGCCCGGACGGCCTGCTGGCTTTCGTCGTGAGCGCCAGCCAGGGCGACAGCGCGGCACTGACGCAGCGCGTGCGGATGCAGGCCCGCCAGCAACTCGGCTTGACGCAGGTAGCCGCCGTGCAGACCATTGTTGAAAAACGCGCGACCTTCGCCTGTCTGCCCGGGCTGTTGCGACCTGCAGCGCAGATTGCGCCAGGGCTGCTGGCCTGCGGCGATTATGTGGAAGGCCCCTACCCGGCGACGCTGGAGGGTGCGGTACGTTCGGGCCTGCAGGCGGCCCGGTTCGCTATCAAATAGATAGCTGCTTGCGCCCAACCGTCGGCGGTTGGGGGCCTATTTGGGTTGAAACTCGTCGAAAGATCAGGGCTTGGCCCGATTGCGCGCCATCACCCGCACCTGCAAGTGCGCGGGCCGCGCGGTGCAGCGTTGCACCCACTCGCTCACGCGCGGGCAGGCGGCCATCGCATCGGCACGCTGAACCCAGGCCAATACCGAGGCCACGCAGATGTCGGCCACAGTGAAGCGTTCACCGGCGATATAACTGCGGCCCTGAAGGTGTTGCTCCAGCACCTGCAACACCGGTGCCAGGCGCCGGTCGGCCTGCAGCGCCAGCTCGGGCTTGCGGCGTTCTTCGGCCATCGCCACGCGGTGCATCAAAAAACTCAGCGCGTCTTTTTCGCACTCGGTCACCGCCCAGAAGCTCCAGCGCAGGATCTCGGCGCGTTCGGCATGGTTCTGCGCCGCCAGCGAGGTACCGTCCGCCGCCTGAAAACGTTCTGCCAGGTACAGCGCGCAGGCCATGGACTCCCACACGATGATGCCGTCATCGTCGATCACCGGAATGTGGCCATTGGGATTGAGCGCCAGAAATTCCGGCGTGTGGGTGCCGCCGCCTTCGTAACCCTGGGCAATGTGTTCGTAGGCCAGACCTAATTCCTGCGCGACCCACAGCGGGCGCGACGTGCGCGAAGCGGCAATGCCGTAAATCCTCAGCGTCATGTCTGCAGCTCCCCGGCCTTGAACAGGTCGCACAACTCGGTAAGCGTGGTCACCGTTTCATGCGGCACGCCATCATGCACCCATAGATGATCAGAGCGGTTGACCCAAGCCGCCTGCATGCCAACATTGAGCGCGCCCAGCACGTCCAGCGTGGCATCGTCGCCCACATGCAGCACGTTGTGCACCGGCACATCCACGGCGCCTGCGGCGGCGTGAAAAATACGCGGATCCGGTTTGCCCACGCCGAATTGCTGCGCACTGATGGCAGCGCGGAAGTACCTTCCCAAGCCGACGCGCCCGACATCGGCATTGCCGTTGGACAGGGCCACCACAGGGTAACGCGTCGACAAAAATTCCAGCGCGAGCAGCGCATCGTCAAATAGCGTCACCTGGTGGCGTGCTTCAAAAAAGACCTCGAAGGCCTCCTCGGCCAGCAGTGGATTTTCCCTGGACCGGTACAGCGCTACCCGGATTGCCTCGCGCCGTATCGCGCTGAGGTTGTGTTTGAGTTCGGGCCGCGTGCGCATGATCTGTTCGCGGATGTCATGCCGGGCCGTCGGGTTGGCAAACAGGGCTGCAGTCATGGGCGCGTGGCGGCCCAGCCATTCATCAAGTGCGGCCTCGGCCCGTTCAATGACGGGCCACACAGGCCAAAGGGTATCGTCAAGGTCAAGGGTAATGGCTTTGATAATTGTCAGGTCAAGCATAGGTCTGGGAGAATAACCCATGACTTTTGCACCGGAACCTACCCTTACGCACGGCCAGCCGACAAAACCAGCATCGGCCACTGCGGTGTTGTATTGCAACCTGGGCACACCCGATGCCCCGACCGCAGCGGCGCTGCGCCCCTACCTGGCGCAATTCCTCAGCGACCACCGCGTGATCGAGATTCCCAAGGCCGTCTGGTGGTTCATCCTGCACGGCATCATCCTGCGCGTGCGGCCCAAAAAGTCGGCGGCCAAATACGCCAGCATCTGGACGGACCAGGGCTCTCCTCTGAAGGTATGGACAGCAGCGCAGGCGGCAGCACTGGCAGCCACGCTGGGCCAACGTGGCCACGGCGTCGCCGTGCGTTACGCCATGCGTTACGGCAACCCGTCCATCGCTTCACAGCTAGCCGCGCTCAAGGCCGAAGGCGTGACGCGCGTTCTGGTGTTGCCGGCCTATCCGCAGTACAGCGGTACCAGCACGGCCAGCGTGTTCGATGCGGTTTACAGCTGGGCGGCCAAGGTGCGGCGCATTCCCGAGCTGCGTTTTGTCAACAACTATCACGACCACCCGGGCTACATCGCCGCACTGGCAGCACGCGTGCGCGCCCACTGGGCGGCGAACGGCCGCGCCGACAAGCTGGTGATGAGCTTTCACGGCGTGCCCGAGCGCACGCTGCATCTGGGTGACCCCTACCACTGCGAATGCCACAAGACCGCGCGCCTGCTGGCCGAACAACTGGGCATCACGAAAGAACAGTACGTCGTCACCTTCCAGTCGCGCTTTGGCAAGGCCAAATGGCTGGAGCCCTATACCGAGCCCACTTTGGTGGCGCTGGCCCAGGCCGGCACCACCAGCGTCGATGTGATGTGCCCCGGCTTCACCGGCGACTGCCTGGAAACGCTGGAAGAAATCAGCATGGAAGCGCGTGAAGCTTTTCTGCATGCCGGTGGCAAAAACTTCAGCTACATCGCGTGCCTCAATGACAGCCCCGAATGGCAGGAAGCGCTCGCCGACATCGCCGCGCAGCACCTGGCAGGCTGGCCGACGGAGGCCGGGCCCGATGCACAGGCCCTGGCTGCGTCGCGTACGTCGGCGCTCGCGATGGGCGCCGCTCAATAAGGCCGGCAGGTTTTACCGTCGGCTGATCACCACGGCGCCACCAGCGCCGTCGGCATCGTTGTTGGTGCCACGCATGAGGTTGTTGCTGGCAATGGTGACGGTGTAGGCGTCGGCGCTGTAGTTGCCCGAACCCTGCAGGTAAACCGGGTTGCTGCCCTGGATGACGACGGTGTTGCCCCGCACGGTGACCTGGACGTCTTGCTGCACACGTTTCGCCTTGCCATCGTTGGTGGTGTAGGCCAACACCATCACGCCCCGGAACATGCCGTTGCCGAGCTTCTCGCTGACGCGCAGGGTGCCGTTATAGGGAAACCCTGCCGAACCGGCATAGTCGACCAGCCACTCGCCCTGCATAGGGAATTCGCCCCTGGCCGCTGGAGTTTCTCTGGGCGGAGTGTTGTCTCTGGACGGAACGCTGTCTCTGGCCGCAGGAACGTCCCTGGGCGCAACTTCCTGGGCAGCCGCCTTGGTGGCGTCACAACCCCACGCACGCACCTTGCAGCTCGACCCACCCTTGGACCGGCATTCCGCCTGTGCACGCTGCTGAACGATGGAGCTGGTGGCCCCCGTGGCCCATCCATAGGCGTTGGACCCTTTGGCTTGGTCAGCCGCATAGGCCCCGCACTCAGCGCGAAAGCGAAGCACCACGCTGCAGTCGGCACCGCACTCTCGCATCGCGCGCTGGTCGGCCTGGTCAGTGCTGGGGTGGTTGAAGGAGAACCCATATTTTTCGCCCTGCAGGGTGTCGATGGCGAGCGAGCCGGCCGCCATGGCGTGGCCGCCTGCAAAGGCCAGAAGAAGCACCAGCAAAAGCCTGGCTGCAAAAGCGTGAATTCTGGAAATCATGGTTGTTCCCGTTGAAAAATGATTTTGAGCACTGGTAAAAAAGCCGCGCGGTACCAGACGCACCCGCGCCCTGCCCGACCCTGCAATTATGGCGGCCATCACCGCGATCACCCAGCGACGGGTGCCCCATGAATATGGGGGATACCCACTTGCCAACACTTGGCTGACAATGGTGGGGAGTGCGCGGCAGACGCGTTCTGGCTCGGTTTCCCTTTCAACAATGCTGTCATCCCGGACATGATCCGGGATTCATGCCACATGAACCACCGCCGCGGGTCTGCGCAACATGGATTGTGGTTTCCCGGATCAGGTCCTTGACAGCTTCTGCCCGCAATGACATCGGATTGGAATAGGAATAGAAATGGTGTGGGGATGCCATCAACCCACGAACAACAAGATCAAACAAGGTGAGCAACCGTGCATGAACTGACACTCCACCCGGTCAACGCCGGCGTCTGGCGCGTGATGCACTCCCAGGCCGGGCATGTGGGCAACCCCAAGCTCGCCAGTGGCGTGTGGAAGTTCAAGGCCATCGGCTACGGCCTCAACGGCGAGCTCATTCCCGGCGGCGGCCCGCTGACCGACCGCCACAACACGCCGTTTGCGGCACCCGACGAAACACTGCTCAACGCCGGGCTGGGCACGTCATAAAAATCCTGTCCAATAGCGCCATGGAACCGACCAGCCACACCACCACCACCGATCAGCGCCTGACCGAGCTTGAGATCAAGGCGTCGTTCACCGAAGACCTGCTCGACAAACTCGACAACGTCATCGTGCGCCAGCAGCAGCAAATCGACGCCCTGATCCGCGAGATTGCCGATTTGAAGCAGCAGGCGCCGGTGGATGGGGGGGTCGGAGCAGCGCGCAGCTTGCGGGATGATCTGCCGCCGCATTTTTGAGAGTTGTGCCCTTCGTTTGGAAGATGTGCCGGTCCGGCGTCACGCCTAGAATCGTGCGGTGTTTGGCGCTTTTTTATCGACCTGATAGGACCACAGAACATGACCAATCACGAACCACCGTTGAACGAAAAAACCGCCGCCCAGCAGACGTTGCTCGCAGCAACGAAGCGCGTCGGTGAAGCCTTACCGGTATTTTCAACGTGGCTTCTTGGAGGACTGGGCGCCGCGTTCACACTCGTAATTGCAAACATCGAGAAGGTATCGAGGTTCATAGAGATCACGCACATTCGCTTTGGCCTGATCATTTTTCTTGTTAGCCTCGGATTCGCCGTACTTGCCACATATCTCTCAACCATAGTGAAAGCAGCCTTGGGTGCACAAGAAGATGGCGAGGCCATTGGCATGCGAATCTTGGCCTCGACTGGTAGCTTCGATGTCTCGCTGTTCATGTCTGAATATGAGCGCGGCCTCCTCCCGCCGATCCGCTGGATCGCTCGTTCCTCAATAAACAAAGCTAAGGCCGGGGACATAGTGGCTGGAGCACGCATGATCGCCAAGTTGTCGCAAGTTCAGGCACTTCTTGTTGCCAGTCAAAGCATCCTCGCTCTGGTGGCAGTTGGGGGGTTAGCGTTCGGCATCAAGATGCAATGAGCCGTCAGACGCCTAACCCGGATATTTCACCAGTAGTCCGATGAGCACATGATTTGGGGCGCGCAGCGGCCGATGCGTGTCGTTCGTCGAATTGTCTGGGTACTGGATGGGTTTTGGCCAATTTAGGGCGAACTGC